>NZ_CP019439.1 GCF_001940525.2 Thioclava nitratireducens | reverse complement strand
ACATCCCCGCCCTGATGGAGCGCGTGCGCCGGATGCGCGACGGCTTCACCCGCTCGCCCCGGTCGATCCCCGATTCGTTATGGGTCGCGCGTTGGAATAACGGAAAAGGTCTATGACCGTGCCGAAGGTATCATGCAACGCCATGGTCCTCTCATCGTGATCGGTGCCCGCTTCGTTGCCTTGCTGCGGCAGATGAACGGCTTGGTGGCCGGGTCCACCGGCATGCGCTGGCAAGTATTCGTGCCAGCCAACATCGTCGGCGCGGCGCTGTGGGCGGGCGCGTATACCTTCATCGGCTATAGTCTCGGCAAGTCGCCAAAAATGGTGCCGGATATCATGCACCATTTGTCTTTCATCGCGATGATCGTGACACCCGTTCTGATCCTGGGGGTCATCTTCTTGTATGTCCGGCGTCGGCGTCATCACTGAACGAACCGATGGAAATCGAAGGCGAAATTTTGAACGTTAACACCGGGTTCTGTAGTTGCAGGCGGACAACCGCCGATTGACTAAAGAAAACCGGTGACATTTCTTCAAATTGTGGTTACCGTAAATTTATTAAGCTATATAATCCCACATTCTCCAAGTAAGTCGCTGATTTCGCTGTCGTAATCGTGATATTTCGCATATAAATCATGGCGTTGACGGCTGCGAGGGGCGCGTTTCATGGATCACCTGGAGGGTGCGGGCTTGGCGCGGGGAGATCGGGTTGATTTCGACCGCCGTGTGCGTCTGGAGTTCCGTGGTGCGCAGATCAGTTCAGACGGTGGCCTGCTGGTGATGCGCGAGCTTGATGACGTGCTCGGCCTGTCCAATCTGGCGTCGGAGGCGCTGCGAGACAGCCGCACCGGGAAGAACACGCTCCATCGGCTTGACGGATTGTTCCGGCAATCGGTGTTCGGACGACTGGCCGGATACGAGGATGTGAACGATGCCGACCGCTTGGCCCTCGATCCCGTGATGCGTCAGGTCGTTGGCGGCAGGGCCGTCGAGGCGCAAGCTGCTTCGGCATCGCAGATGGGACGGTTCGAGACCGAGACGCTGGCTCTGGCCGCGAACCGGGCGGCGCTGGCCGATCTGAACGGCCAATGGATCGACCGGTTTCATGACCGCAACGGGTTGAAATACATCGTGCTGGACATGGACAGCTCGGTCAGCCCCACCCACGGCGATCAGGAAGGTGCTGCCTGGAACGGGCATTTCGACTGCACCTGCTATCACCCCATCTTCTTGTTCAACCAGTTTGGCATGCTGGAGCGCTGCGCCCTGCGTAACGGCAATGTCCACAGCGCCGATGGCTGGCGGGATGTCCTTGATCCCGTCATTGCCCGATATGCTGGCCGCGACCTTGGTGGACGCTTCTTCCGGGCCGACGCTGCCTACGCGATCCCCGCGATCTATATGCGGCTGGAAGAAGCCAGGTTCTTCTACGCCATCCGTCTGCCCGCCAACGCCGTCTTGCGCGAGAAGATCGCGCATCGGCTGACACGGCCCGTGGGACGGCCTTCGCTGACCAAGGTCAAACGGTTCTTCGAGGACTTCGAGTATCAGGCGGCGTCCTGGGACAAGCCGCGCCGCGTCATCGCCAAGATCGAATGGCATCCGGGCGAGCTGTTCCCCAAAGTCGGCTTCATCGTCACCAACCTGCCGATGGAGCCAGACTGGGTGGTGAGGTTCTACAACCAGCGCGGCACCGCAGAGCAGCACATCAAGGAAGGCAAATATGCCTTTCGCTGGACGCGGCTGTCATGCCGGAAGTTCCGGCACAACGAGGTGCGGCTGCAACTGCACGCGCTGGCCTACAACCTGGCAACCTTCCTGCGCTGCATCGAACTGCCCGAGGCCATGGCGGACTGGTCGTTGACCAGCCTGCAACTCAAGCTGATCAAGATCGGCGCCCGCGTCGTCCGCCACGCCCGCGCCATTACCTTCCAGTTGGCCGAGGTCGCCGTCACCGGCCCGATGGTGCGGGCCGTCCTTGCCGCCATCCGCCGTCTTCGAACGCCTCCGTCATGCGCATGACCACGATCCATGCCCAAGCTGAACGAAAGCGGCAGGACAGGTCCGTCTGCCGCGCGGAAAAGCGGCTCTGCCGGGCCAGAATGCTGCGGGTTCGAGGCTTGATCCACCCGACTTCGGCCGTTTGCGCGACGACAGACACCGCTCGGGGCGAAAAACGCTTGCCCAGCGAGCAAAATCAGGCGATCTTGAAGTCAAGCGGCAGGCCACTTGGGGAATGTCGGATCTGTTGAAGGAGAGGGCCGATGATCGAGAAGATGGACAACAGCCCTGCGGGCGTCGCGGGACTCGATGTCTCCGGCACGGTTCTGGCGCGCGATGTGACCGAGGCATTGCGCATGGTCGCGCCAACCGAAAGCCTGCTGGTTGAGGTTGCGCCGCGCTTCGATGGCTATATGGCCGAGCTTGTAGGCGGGATGCGCCGCGCGTGCCGCGACGGGCAGGCACAACGCTGCGCGCTGGTCGTGCCGGAAGACATGCGCGACGAGGCGACGATGCAGGGCGAGGGCGACGGTCTGCGCATTTTCACCGCACGAGAAGCCGCAGAAAGCTGGCTTGCCTCTTAACGCAGACCGATCTCGGCGAGCGCCACGGCAAGCTCGCGGGGCAGGGCGTCCTCTCGGGCACGCCCTTGGGGCAGATCGCGCGGCGCGTCCTCGGGTTTGAGATAGCGCCAGCCCTGAAACGGACGGCGCATCAGTGCCTCGGTGCGCACCACCTCCCGGTCGAGCACGATCGCGCAACGGGCGATCCCGTCTGCGCCCATCACTTCCGACAGTTCCAGCACGCGTTGTCGCGCCAGCACGGCCCCCTTGAACACCCAGTAGAGCGAGCCGCCGTTCAGGATCTCATCCGCGCGTTTCGGCCACATCCGCGTGACATGCATCGCCGGGCCCTTGCCGTAGCGGCTGGCCTGCCACGCGATCAGGTCCTCGACCTTCTCGGCGCCCACGCAAAGTTTGATCAGATTGACGGTGTCATTCTTTCCCATGGTTTCTAGTTAGGATTTTGATCCCGTCGCGGCAATGTCCGATTTGCGTCTGGTCAGGACGAGGGGCCTTAGGTATAGTGTTTATCCGCCACGAAACCCCTTCAGGCGTGGCAAATCAATTGGAATATTCATGGGGTCCACATACCTTTAGCAAACCCAGTCAACAACTTGGCAATACCGCGGCGAGGTGTGGATGTCCGACGGTGTGGCGTTTACCGAGCACAAGGGACAGAAACACATCTCCTATGGGCATTTGTTCTCCAATTGGATCAGAGGATTGGAAAACGGTATGGCCTGCCTTGACGCATTGGGCGCGTCGAACCGAAGACGGATCGTCCTGGGGATCGATGGCATGTCGGACGCGGTCTGGCCGATACAATCCGGCTATGTGCCCGCGAGATCCCGTAAGAGCGGTCTCTTGGTAGACGAAACGGAGCGCAACTGGCCAGAGGAACGGCGCATGCAGCTCCTTCACAGGACTTGGAACTCGCTGCGCGATGCATTCAGCATCGAGCCGATGACAGAAGAAGAATTTACCAGAAGAACCGCCGAAGCGAGCGGATGATTGTTATCCAGAAGGGCTTCTCAACGGCATTCAAATCAGCAATTGCCTAAAGGAGATCAAAACCATGGACAAAGAAACAACGAAAAAGTTTGAGACAGAGCTGGACGACCTACGTTCCGAAATCGCGAGACTGCATGCTCTGTTGGAGGACAAACCAGATACGTCCTCATCGGGAAAGGCGGACAGCAACCGGAACAAGCGGCCACACATTTCGGATGAGCTTGTCCGGTGTCTGAAATTTGCGGAAGATTATGTGTTCCATCCCGGATGATCACATTTCCCCTCGGCGCTCGGCTTTGTTCATGGCAAGGTCGGTTCTGAGAGACATCCGGGACGGAGAACGAGCATGCTGATCCATCTTCACAGCCAAGCAACGACGACGCCCAAGGTGCGAGCAACGATCCAGGCAAGCGACGAGGTCGGGACGGCGCTAGCCGAGCGTTTCGGGGTGACGCCCCAGACGATTTATAAATGGCGCAAGCGTGACAACGTTGAGGATCGCAGCCACACGCCACATCGCCTGCAAACGACGTTGACCCCGGCTCAGGAGGCCGTGGCGGTGGCGCTGCGCAAGACGTTGCTGGTGTCGCTCGATGATCTTCTGGCGGTGGTACGAGAATTCCTGAACCCGAACGTCTCGCGCTCGGGTCTGGACCGGTGTCTGCGTCGGCATGGCGTCGGCAACCTGCGTGACCTGCAGGCAAAGGCAGCGCGGCCCAAACACAGCGCCTTCAAGGCTTACGAGCCTGGCTATTTCCACATCGACGTGAAGTATCTGCCCCAGATGGCTGACGAAACTTCACGCCGCTACCTCTTCGTGGCCATCGACCGGGCGACACGGTGGGTTTTCATCCGCATTTTCAAGGCAAAGACTGCTGCGAATGCCCGGCGATTCCTGCGAGACCTGGAGCGTGCCTGCCCGATCCGCATCCGCACCATTCTGACCGATAATGGAAAAGAGTTCACTGATCGGCTCTTTGGCCTGCGTAAGCGGGCCGCAACTGGCAAACATGAGTTCGACAAACTTTGCGCCGCCCTCGACATAGAGCACCGCTTGACCCCGCCCAAATCACCCCAGACCAATGGCATGGTCGAAAGATTTAATGGCCGCATCGAAGAAGTCCTGCAAAGCCACCACTTCCGATCAGGCGAAGAACTGGAGGCGACGCTGCATCGATACGTCTGGCTCTACAATCAGCAGCTCCCGCAATCAGCCTTGGGCAGCAAACCGCCCTTGCAAGCCATGAAGGACTGGCACAAACTCAAACCAGAGCTGTTCAGAAAACAGCCCTACCACCTTCCGGGATGTGACACCTAGACAATAGAAGCCGATTACCTATGATGGAATTGGAATATGACCTTGGCGAGCAAGCTAGATAATAGGATCGGAAACGGTCCTTTTGACTAAGTCAAACAACAAGGACAAGAATCATGGAGAACGTTGTTGTCGAACTGTCACGGTTACAGTTTGCGCTGACGGCGCTGTACCACTTTCAATTCGTCCCCCTGACGCTTGGCCTGACCTTCATGATCGCGTCAATAGAGACGGTCTATGTCATCACCGGCAAGATCGTCTATCGCGATATGGCAAAATTCTGGGGAAAGTTGTTCCTTATCAATTTCGCTATTGGCGTGGCCACTGGCCTTACAATGGAATTCGAATTCGGCACCAACTGGTCGCTGTTTTCGCACTCGGTGGGCGACATATTCGGCACACCGCTGGCGTTGGAGGGGATGATGGCTTTTTTCATGGAATCCACCTTCATTGGCCTGATGGTCTTTGGTTGGGACCGGCTGAGCAGGGGCGCACATCTGGCCATCACCTTTCTGGTGGCGTTGGGGTCCAACCTGTCCGCGCTGTGGATTCTGATCGCCAACGGCTGGATGCAGCATCCGGTGGGGGCAAAGTTCAACCCAGACATGATGCGCTTTGAGATGACCGATTTTGCTGCTGTTGTCTTTAATCCCAAGGCACAGGCGGAATTCGTCCATACGACGATCGCTGGTTATGTCGCCGCAGCGATGTTGGTTCTGGGGATCAGCGCGTTCTATCTTTTGTCCAACCGTCACAGAAGCTTCGCGCTGCGGTCGTTTCGCATGGCAGCGATCTTCGGGGTTCTGTCCAGTGCTGCCGTCATCACGCTGGGCGATGCGTCGGGGCGAGCCGACTTTGCCACTCAAGAGCCCAAGGTCGCCGCGATGGAAGGCATCTGGGAAGACACCACGCCGCCTGCCGCGCGCTGGGACATTGTCTCCTGGCCGAACCAGGCCGAAATGAAGAACGAGTTTTCTGTCGGGCTTCCTTATGTGCTGACACCGCTTATCACGCACACAATGGACACGCCAATAAAAGGGCTGCGCACCATCGTCGAAGAGAACAAGGCGCGGGTCGACAGTGGCATAGATGCGGCACTTTCGCTCAAGAAATATTCCCAGACACGCGACCCCGCCGATCTTGTTGCCTATCGCGCGAACGAATCCGATCTTGGATTCGGGCTTCTGGCGACCGAATTTGCGCCAGACTTTGATCTGTCCAACATCACCCCGGACAACCGTCAGCAGATTATCAACGAAACGGCTAAAGCGTCGATCCCCGATGTCTGGGTTTCCTTCTATGCCTTCCGCATCATGGTGGGGCTCGGCTTTTTCTTCTTCGTGCTGTTTTCCTTTGCGGCCTATTACAGCCTGACCTGCAAACTGGAAAGCCGTCGCTGGGTGCTGCATCTGGCCATGTGGTCGATTCCGCTGCCAGTCATGGCGACGCTTTATGGCTGGATCACTGCCGAGGTCGGACGCCAGCCGTGGACGGTTTATGAACAACTACCGACCTTCATATCCCCCTCAAACCACTCGGTTAGCTACATGGTCTTTTCACTTGCGGGGTTCGTGCTGATATACAGTTCTTTCATCGCGATCGAGCTCTACCTAATGTTCAAATTTGCACGTAAGGGCCCGATGATTGAGGGCAGCCCAGAACCCATCTCGGCGGGTGCCGGTGCCCCAACCGGAGCGTCGGCAAACGAAAGCTGGAAGTAACCGGGAGAACCCAACATGGAAATCTATCTCTTTCTTAAGCTAGCCTGGTTTGCATTGCTGGGTATTCTTCTGATCGCGCTTGCCGTCATGGTTGGCATGGACATGGGCGTCGGCGCACTGCTGCGTTTTGTGGGCAAGACCGACGCCGAACGACGCAGTGCGCTGAACATGATTGGCCCGCATTGGGACGGCAACCAGGTGTGGTTCGTCCTTGGCGGCGGTGCCATCTTTGCCGCATTCCCCACGCTTTATGCGACTGCGTTTTCTACCTTTTACGTGGTGATGATGTTGTTGCTATTCTCGATGATCTTGCGGCCGCTAGCTTTCGAGTACCGCTCCAAGCTTGAAAGCGTTCGCTGGCGCGATAGCTGGGATTGGATGTTCCTAATTTCGGGAGCAGTGCCGATGATCGTTTTTGGCGCGGCAATGGGCAACGTATTGCAAGGCGTGGCATTCCGTTTCGAATGGACTGCGCAGTATATACTGGAACAGTCGTTCCTGTGGTATCTGCTTAACCCCTTTGCGCTGATGGCCGGTTTCCTGTCGCTGTGCCTTGCGCTACAGCAAGGTGCTGCGATGTTGATGATTCGCGGCGAACAACCGGTCTATGGTCGCGCCCGGACCTATGGTTCCACGGCGGGCTTGATCGCGGCGGTTCTGTTTGCCATCGGCGGGGTCTGGGTGTCCTTTATGCACGGATTCACCATCTCCGGGACCGTTGATGGGGGTGTGGCGTCATCTCCAATGAACGGGCCAGCGGTAGAAATGCGTGTCGGTGCCTGGCTTGACAATTATCGGTCGTACCCGATCCTCTGGGCGGTGCCCGCGATTGGCCTGATCTCGATGGTATTGGCGGCGCTGTCGTTGCGCATGAACCGTTCGGTGCTGGGCTGGTGGTTGAATGCCGTGGCGTGGGCTGGAACCATCGGATCGGTCGGCGTCTCGATGTTCCCGTTCATGATGCCGTCAACAATCAACCCGTCGCAAAGCCTGACCGTGTGGAACGCAACTGCCAGCGAACTGACCTTGGGCTGGATGCTGGTGGCTGCGCTGGTCTTTGTGCCCACCATCATTTGCTATACCAGTTGGGCGTTTGCCGTGATGGGCGGTAAGCGCCAAATCTCCGATATGGAGACACTGACCGAAGAAGATGAAGCCTACTGATTTATTCTGCGGGCAAATGGAGGAAAACCAATGGGGTTTTTGAAATTTCTGGCATTTACTGGGCTGGCGGTTTTATGCCTGTTGATCGCCGTCGTAGCAAGTGGCAGCGCGCCTTGGTACTTCGCCTGGATGTTGGGCACGATGATGATCGTCCTGCTCGCCGCTGCCGGTGGTATTCTGTTCGAGACACAGTTTGCCGAAAGCAAGGAGCACAAAAATAGCAGGCGGAAAGGTAAGCCATGAACCTCGTTCAATTCATTTTCTTTGTGCCGGTGATCTACCTGGTGTTCTATCTGATCGCTTGGCTTTATGCGCGCAGGCATTTTCCAAATAGCGATGAGTAACTGTCTGTCGTCAGATTGTCTGAAATCAATGGGGCTGTAACCATGTAGACGGCCCTGTGCTGAAACAAGGAAACATACCATGGCAAATCACTATTACATCGCCAAAACTCTACCGGGTTTCGACTTTGACGCAACCGTCGAGGCAGTCGTCAAAGCGCTCGGCGACGAAGGCTTTGGCGTGTTGAGCGATATTGATGTATCAGCAACGATGAAGGCCAAGCTGGGAGAGGATTTCCACCCCTACCGGATCCTCGGAGCTTGCAACCCGACGCTGGCGCACAAGGCATTGTCGGCCGAGGACAAGATCGGCGTGATGCTGCCCTGCAACGTTATTGTCCAGGCCGTCGATGATGGCGTCGAGGTTGCCGCCGTCAACCCGGCGGTCGCCATGGCCCGTGTCGACAACTCCGCCCTTATGCCGATCGCCGAAGAGGTGCGCGGAAGACTTGAATGCGTCATCGACGCTATCTGAATCCCGAAAGAAGGAACATCATCATGACCAAGAAACCAAAAGTACTTATCCTTGGCGGTAATTTCGCCGGGCTGGGCGCAGCACAAAAAATCCGCGATCTTGCCGGAGATCGCGTGGATATCACCCTGATCGACCGCAAGGCCTACCTTGATTACATCCCCAACATCCCGCTGGAAATCTTCGAGGGTCGCGATCCGGCCGTGACGATGCACATGCCGCTGGTCGAGACGCTGGCGCGCGATGCGGTGATCTTTGCGCAGGCGGAAATACTGGCGCTCGACGTGAAGAACCGCAAAGTAACAGTGCGCCCCAACGAGCGCCCCGGCGCGCCAGACTACACGGTCGGCTATGATTATCTCGTTATTGCCTTGGGCGCTGAACTGGCCCTGCGCGATATCGAGGGTTTTGCCGAACACGGCTACACAGTCTGCGACGCGTTCCATGCCAACCGGCTGATCCGCTACCTTGAGAATGATTACAAAGGCGGCCCGATCGCCATCGGCTCGGCCCGGTTCAAACAGGGCAAAAAGGGCCGCCCCGACTGGCTGCCGGACGCGGCCGCTGCCTGCGAAGGCCCGCCAGTCGAGGTGTCGCTCGCGCTGGCGCATTGGCTGGGCAAACACGGCAAGGGCAGTGCCAAGAACATCACCATCTTCACTCCCGGAGAGCTGATTGCCGAGGATGCGGGTGAAAAAGTCGTCGCCCAGCTGCTCGAGGCTGCGTCCTCAATGGGGTTTAGCTACATCAACAAGACCGAAGACATCAAACGACTGACCGCCGAGGGGATTGAGTTCGCCGATGGTCAGAAGCTGAAAACAGAGTTGAACATCGTTTTCCCAAACTGGAAACCGCATGGCTTCTTGAAGGACCTGCCGATCTCGGACGAGGTGGGTTTCATCGTCACGGACATGAAAATGCGCAACCCAGATTTCCCCGAGGTGTTCGCCTGTGGTGACGCCGCTGCCCTGACCGTGCCAAAACTGGGCGCTATTGGCCATCAGGAAGCTGAAATTGTCGGTCGCCAGATCGCCAAAGAGGTTGGCGTGATGTCTGCCGAAGAAGCTGACAAGACCTGGATGCCCGAGGTTGTCTGCGTCGGTGACATGGGCGGAGGCAAGGCCTTCTACATCCACGCTACCTCTTGGTTCGGGGGCGACATTCAAGAACTTCGGATGGGCCGTCTGCCCTATGCGAGCAAACTTGCCTACAAGGAAATGTTCTTTCGCAATCACGGGCGCATACCAAACTGGGGTTTGCCGCTGGACGAATGGACTGCAGAACACATCAAGCTCTGACCCCCTGATGGATTGGAAAAAATGAACTGGGGAAGAGGGGCAGATGGATGGATGGAGTGATTGAATGACGCGGAACTGAGGGGACCCTGGATTTGTAGACGCTTATCTTGGCAACTTTGAAACCAAGGAGAAGGTATGAGGGGACTGTTGCATTAATCTTGGCAATTGGCCAGTTTTGGCCTTTTGAGGTTCTTCATGCCGCGCCAGTCCCCGTTCAAACACCACCGTTTCCCACGTGATATCATTCTTTGTGCTGTACGCTGGTACTTGCGTTACCCACTTTCCTACCAAGATGTTGCCGACCTTCTGGTGGAGCGTGACATCACCGTAGATAGATCGACTGTTTATCGCTGGGTTCAGAAGTTTGGTCCTGAGCTGAGCAAACGCACTGAGAAGCATCTGCGCCGGGCGAGCGTTGATTGGCACGTGGATGAGACCTACATTCGCGTTGGCGGCAAGTGGCGCTATCTCTGGCGGGCTATTGATGCAAATGGTCAAATGGTGGATTTCCGTTTGACCGCGCGGCGGGATGCGAAGGCTGCCAGAGCCTTCCTTCGCAAGGCCATTGAGCGGGTCCGGCTGCATCGGCCTGCCTCCATCTGTACCGATAAAGCACCCACATATCGGCGCGTCATTCGTGAGATCAACCATCGATACGACCCACATTTCGATAGCATCCGGCATATCGACAAGAAATGGCGAAACAACCTGATCGAGAGCGACCATGCCGCCTTGAAGCGGAATCGAGACGATCCGAACGATCAAGCGTGGCCACATCCATAACAAACAACCGAGCGTAAAGGGTGAGATTGTGTTCATCAATCACCTGTTTGGAACAACCATGTGACCAAGACGTCGTCACGCGCTACCCCGGCCGACGAAAATTAACGCAACAGTCCCGATGGGAGCATATCAACCTGACTGGCGAGTATCACTGGCCAACCTGAGGTAGCATTTCGCCCCCAGCCGCAAACTGCCCCTTCAACGGCGCAATCACGCGATCGATTTCCTCGCCAAGTTCGATGAGCTCAAAGCTGGCGCTGTCTACAATCTCGGCTTGTTCGTGAATGTCTTGTCACAATCACAAAAGAATGGAAACCTTCTGAAACACCGCTTACAAGCACCTAAAGGGCCATAAAACGCGAAAAATTGGGGTGATAGTAGAGTGCCATTGGAGCTTGCCGCGCACCGGGCAACAATCCTTCCTCAGTTTGCACTGGTTGCGGTCGAACTGTTGTGGTTGCCTCAGGCGGCGGCGGCGGCCTATGTTTTGTCCGCCTTGGCCGAGGGGAAGGCCGCAATGATCTGGCAGGCGGTGGCGCTGTTCGCGATCGTTGGTATGATGCGGCCACTGATAGCTCATGCGGGGCGAGTGCGTCTGGACAATTTGGCTGAAGCCGAAATAGCGCGACTGCGCAAGACTGTCCTTCAAAGCCAGGATCGACACGGCAGCCATTCACGCAGCCGTTTGCCTTCGGCAACCGCCGGGGCGCTGATTTTAGATAAACTTGCCCTCTTGAAACAGGAAACTGTTCGCTACCGTCCAGTCAGATGGAATGTGATCGTCGTTCCCTTGGCTATCCTAGCTCTTAGCGCATGGATGTCCTGGGTAGTAGCGCTGGCCTTTGCGATTTCCGGGCCGCTGATCCCCGTATTTATGGCTTTGGTCGGGCTTGCAGCAAAATCGGCAAGCGAACGGCACATGTCCGAAATCGGATCGCTTAACGCGCTGGTAATGGAGCGGCTTCATGCGATGGCGGACATTCGTCTGCTGGATGCGACTGACCGGGTCATTGCCGACTTTACGATAGCTGCCCAACGGTTGCGACAGCGCACTATGGCGGTCTTGCGGGTCGCGTTTCTATCTTCGGCGGTGATGGAACTGTTTGCGGCTCTCGGCGTCGCAATGGTGGCTGTCTATGTCGGTCTGTCTCTGTTGGGACGGCTTGAATTCGGGGCCTGGTCTGACGGGTTGAGCATGTTCGAAGGCATTTATCTGTTGATGCTGGCCCCGGCTTTCTATCAGCCGATGCGCGATCTGGCGGCGGCCTGGCATGATCAACAGGGCGCTTCCGTTGTGCATGATGAGATCGCAGTTGCCTGTACCGATACCTCTGATAGGATGATCGGTGAAATCGGAGGGGACATATTTGTAAATCCGCCAGACACGCTGTCCATTAGCGGGCTTGTTCTGGCCGGGTCCGGCGCGCATAGAATTACGTGTCCGGATATTGAGTTGCAGCTAGGACAATCCATTGCCCTCTCTGGCCCCAGCGGGTCAGGTAAGTCCACCTGTCTAGCCTCACTTTGCGGCCTAGTGCGGCCATTGCACGGCGACATCCGTTTCGGCGGAACCCTGCTTGATGAGAATACAGCTGATGCCTGCCGACAGTATTGCTCATTCGTACCGCAGCAGCCGTTTTTCTTTTCCGGAACCCTGCGCCACAACCTCATGCTGGCCGCACCGGACGCAAGCGATGCAACCCTCTGGCACGCCCTTGATACGGCTCATGCAGGCAGTATGGTCCAACGCCTGCCCGGTGGGCTCGATGCGGAACTGGGCGAGGCGGGAAGCGGTGTTTCCGGTGGCGAAGCCCGCCGCCTGATGATTGCCCGCGCGATACTGGAAAACCGACCTCTCCTACTTATGGATGAACCGACTGCGAACCTTGATGCAAAAACCGCCGCCCTGATCCGCAAGACCATTACCGCGCTGATACGTGAGCAACGCATGGTCATTGTGGCAACCCACGACCCCGATCTGTTGGCGACTATGGGCGGGACGTTGCAGGTGGAGGATACATGCACGACTTGATATACATTGTCCGCCTCCTTTGGAGGGAGGAACGCCGGACATTTCTACGTGGGCTGTCGCTCTCGCTTGCCGTGCTGTTGGCCGGTTTGGCCCTGATTGGTCTTTCCGGTTGGTTTATCACCGCTGCGGCTGTGGCTGGTCTAGCTGGTGCAGGCGCTGCTTTCAATGTATTTACACCGGGTGCCGGAGTGCGTTTTCTGGCACTCGGCCGCACCCTCGCGCGCTATGGCGAGAGGCTGTCGACCCATGATGCAACATTACGTGCGCTGGAAAGCCTGCGCATCACGCTTCTGAAAGGCATTGCCCGCAAACCGTTTGCTGCGATCATGCAGATGCGGGCTTCGGCAACGCTCAATCGTATCCTTTCTGACATAGACGCGCTGGACGGGTTGACCCTGCGGCTGCTGTTTCCCGTGGCGGCAGGATTCGGTGCACTTCTGGCGGCGGTAATCGTCATCGCCCTGCTGGTGTCGCCTATCGTGTCCGTCTGGATTTTGGCGGCCACGCTTCTGCCCGCCCTTGCCGCTGGCACTTTTCTTGTCCGCACCAGCCTCAAACCTTCGGCAGAAATAGCCGAGTTGCTGCGTGAAAGCCGCACCGCTGTGATCGAGCACCTGCGTGGCCGTGTTCTGTTGGCCTTTGCCGGCAGTATCGCGCATCACCGGGCTCCGATCCTACGGCAGTTTGCGCAGTTGGAAACTCTGGCGCATCGTTTGGCGAAGGCCGAATACCGCGCGGCACTGTTGCTTTCTCTGGCTGTGACACTTGCGGCGACCGGCGTACTTGTCCTCGCCGTTCTTCTAGTTCAGCGCGATAGCCTTTCTGTACCGCTGGCCGCCATGGCTTTCTTTACCGCCCTGGCGATTGGTGAAATCTTGATGCCGTTTCAGCGTGGACTCGCTGAAGTTGGCAAGATGCGTGATGCCGCCAGCAGGATTGTGCCTGATCTGACAGGTGATCCGCCTTCGACCCTCTCTGTCGCCACGAAGGATAATATCGCTCCCACGGCAAGCTGTGCTGATGAGCAGACTGGGCCGGTTCTGAAGGCCCTTGATCTGACCCTGAAGGCACCATCTGGCGCAACGCTACTTTCCGGTTTCACGCTGCGACTTGAAGCGGGGGAAACCGTTGCGCTGACAGGGCGCAGCGGGCGCGGCAAGTCACTGCTCCTTGACACTTTTGCCAGACTACGCGCGCCGACCGATGGGGGGATCGAGTTTCTTGGACTTGATTTTCGCGACTATTGTGAAGCCGACTTCCGCCAAGGGGTTGGATACCTCACCCAACGCCCGGCTCTGATTGCCGGAACCGTGCGTGAGACCCTGCTGATGGCTTGTCCAATGGCCACCGATCAGCGATTGCGGGACGTTCTGGATGCCGTCTGCCTTGGGGACGCGTTTGCCCGCCGCGACGGTCTTGATACCATGCTTGTCGAAGCGGGCGGCAATCTTTCGGGCGGTGAAGCACGGCGCCTGGTGCTGGCGAGCGTGCTGTTGCGCGATCCCTGTTTGCTGTTGCTTGATGAACCGACCGAGGGTCTGGATGAGGCGACGGCGACTGCGGTTCTGGAGGGATGCCGAAAATGGGTGCCACATGCGGCGATCCTGATTGCGTCCCATCGCGAGGCCGAACGCCGTTTTGCGGGGCGCTGTATCGCGTTATGATCCGTTGGATTTGTCGCAGAGTATTCTACTAGGGCCTGTTAACACTATAGCATAGCTGTTCCATCCCGGATGATCACATTTCCCCTCGGCGCTCGGCTTTGTTCATGGCAAGGTCGGTTCTGAGAGACATCCGGGACGGAGAACGAGCATGCTGATCCATCTTCACAGCCAAGCAACGACGACGCCCAAGGTGCGAGCAACGATCCAGGCAAGCGACGAGGTCGGGACGGCGCTAGCCGAGCGTTTCGGGGTGACGCCCCAGACGATTTATAAATGGCGCAAGCGTGACAACGTTGAGGATCGCAGCCACACGCCACATCGCCTGCAAACGACGTTGACCCCGGCTCAGGAGGCCGTGGCGGTGGCGCTGCGCAAGACGTTGCTGGTGTCGCTCGATGATCTTCTGGCGGTGGTACGAGAATTCCTGAACCCGAACGTCTCGCGCTCGGGTCTGGACCGGTGTCTGCGTCGGCATGGCGTCGGCAACCTGCGTGACCTGCAGGCAAAGGCAGCGCGGCCCAAACACAGCGCCTTCAAGGCTTACGAGCCTGGCTATTTCCACATCGACGTGAAGTATCTGCCCCAGATGGCTGACGAAACTTCACGCCGCTACCTCTTCGTGGCCATCGACCGGGCGACACGGTGGGTTTTCATCCGCATTTTCAAGGCAAAGACTGCTGCGAATGCCCGGCGATTCCTGCGAGACCTGGAGCGTGCCTGCCCGATCCGCATCCGCACCATTCTGACCGATAATGGAAAAGAGTTCACTGATCGGCTCTTTGGCCTGCGTAAGCGGGCCGCAACTGGCAAACATGAGTTCGACAAACTTTGCGCCGCCCTCGACATAGAGCACCGCTTGACCCCGCCCAAATCACCCCAGACCAATGGCATGGTCGAAAGATTTAATGGCCGCATCGAAGAAGTCCTGCAAAGCCACCACTTCCGATCAGGCGAAGAACTGGAGGCGACGCTGCATCGATACGTCTGGCTCTACAATCAGCAGCTCCCGCAATCAGCCTTGGGCAGCAAACCGCCCTTGCAAGCCATGAAGGACTGGCACAAACTCAAACCAGAGCTGTTCAGAAAACAGCCCTACCACCTTCCGGGATGTGACAATTATGCCAAGAAGGAGCCGAGCAAGGCGCTTGGGTTCACGACGGCACTCGGTATTCTCTTGGGAATCCTGATGTCGAGAGGGCAACACTGATGACTTTCAGACAATTGAAACGTCAAATCGTTGTCACACTTGCATTCTCGCTCATTGCATTCCTTCTTACGAGCGTCGGCGTAGGCTTTTTGGTGTTGGCTCTGTGGCTTTGGTTATCGGACCTATACGATGCGCAATTTGCCGCCTTGATCATCGGAGGCGGCTCAATTGTTGCGGGGTTTGTCGTTCTTCTATCAAAACGGTTTTGGCATAAGAAAAATCGCAATCGTGTCACTACACGAACAGGGGGGAATAGCTCCCTCATAGAGGCATTCTTAAGTGGGTTTGAGCTTGGCAGCAGCCCGCGACGCAATCGCTAGTGCGACGCAACAGTTGCAATGTATTACCCCAGAAACGATCGCGAACTAAGATGTTATGATTATGACGTTTCCTGCCAACACGTTCCGTCGCCAACGGTGCTGCGTTGGATAGCATAGCGCTCGCCTTTGGAGCCGGCGGCGCTAGGGGCCTCGCGCACGTTCATGTCTTGGAAGCATTCGAAGACCTTGGCGTCTTTCCCAGCATGATCGCTGGTACCTCGATCGGATCAATCATCGGATGTGCCAGATGCGCCGGAATGTCTGGCGCCGAAATCAAAGATTTCGTTCTCGACCGCGTCAGCAATCGGCGACGGCTTCTCCGCGATTTATTCCGGACGCGGCCAGCCAACCTGGAGACGTTTTTCGAGGAAGGTGGCTTACGGATCGCGGAGCTCAATCTGGAACGCATTCTTGGTGTCATTCTGCCACCTGAATTGCCACCACGGTTCGAAGACCTGAAGATCCCTCTGAAGATTGCCGCTACGGATTATTTTGAACAATCGACCACGGTATTCGAGACCGGACAGCTGCTGCCGGCGATGGCTGCGTCTTCGGCGATCCCAGCAGTTTTTCTGCCGGTAGAGTTTGGCGGGCATTTCTATATTGACGGCAGCGCGACGAAGCCGTGCCCGCTGGACCTCGTTCAGAGCATGGCTGATCACGTCGTCGCCGTCGATGTCTCGGGCGGCACACAGGGCCAGGCGTTTGGGCGACCACACAAGATCGATGCTGTCTACGCTTCCAACCAGTTGATGCAGATGTCCATCGTGAAGCATACGGTCGCAAAATTTCCCGAAACTTTATTGCTGCGCCCGCCGGTGGACACCTTTCGTTCGCTCGATTTCTTGCACGCACGGCAAATACTGGAGGAGACGAAGCCGCTTCGCGAGAAAGCCAAGGTTGAAATCAGTCGTTTGCTGGGCGGTCCGCCTAGAGATAGCCGCAAAAAATTAACATAAACTTCATTATGCGCCGACATACTTAGTGTTGTGATAGTATATTATCGTATGTATGCTGAACTCTATCACAGAGGGTCCTCAGCATGCGTCATCTACTCAAGAAACTCCTCCCCTCGGTCGCAGTCGCTTTGACTGTGACAAGTTCTTCGCTGCCGATGCCCGCCCGCGCGCAGACATACCCGATCGATTGCGCGATCCTCCTGTGCCTTTCTGGTGGCTGGCCTGCTTCCGTGCCATGCGCCAGAGCCCGCGCCGAATTCATCCGACGCATTACGCCTTGGCCGGTGGAACCCCCGCTTCAAATCTGGCGCTGTCCCATGGGCGCGTCCTTTGAGACCGCTCCAGCAGCAAACAGTATAGACCGCATCTTTGAAGCGTTCTTCCAGAACAACAGCACTGGACCGCGCCAATCCTTTCCAGCGTGCGATACCGCAGACCCAATTGCGGCCGCTTGGCGCACCCCAGAAGCCCCAGGCTACCTTGTTCCCGCCGACCAGGCCCTCCGGCTCGTTCAAGATCGCGCCGACATCGATATCAGCGGACCTGAGTTCAACTTCGTGCGGTCTATCCGGGTCTTTGATGTCCGGTATGCGCGACAGCACGAATCCGGACGTGACGGCGACTGCAATCGTAGCGCCACCGTGGTCCTCGGCACATACGGAACCCAAGGCGACTTCGCCTGGCAGAGATCTTCCATCACAGCCCTACCCTCCGCCCATATCGGCCTCGAACGCTGGGGCCAGAATTGCCCCAGCATCTATCACCGTTCCGTCTTCGTCGACTGGCGTGACTATGAAGGGAACTACGGCTTTGAGCAGGTGAACTATTAGCGCCCACAAAGACAGCGTTGGCAATCAGCCGTATTGACCTAAGTGCTCCAAGTCACTCGATTACCGGTCGTTCGCTGCTGTAGATGCCAAGGTCTGGAGAGCGGACAAAGCCGCCCTTCCTCACGACTTCTCGAAGGTCTACTGTTGGCTACACATGATCAACACTTTACCCCAACGGTGCGCTAGATGGCTGACATCACACAAAAGGAAATTACGAAGGCGAACCGCGCTGCATGGAACGCTTCAGCACCTTTGCACGGTGAAGGGAAACACTGGGAGCAGCTTCTTGAAAATGCGGCCCATCCCGGCTTTTCGGTACTCGACCCGTTTCTGACGGCCACGCTGGAAGGGCTTGACCTCAAGGGCAAGTCTGCTGTGCAAATTGGCTGCAACAACGCCCGTGAGTTGATTTCCTTGGCCTCACTGGGAATCCTGCCCGAAATGGGTATCGACCAAGCGAGCGGCTTCCTCGCCCAAGCCAAGAAACTCGCAGACGCCGCTGGCCTCGACCTGCGCCTTCTTGAGGCGGACATTTACGAACTGCCTTCGGATGTCGGCCAGTTTGACCTTGCCCTCATTACCATAGGCGTTCTTAATTGGATGCCGGACTTGTCGGAGTTCTTCCGTATTACATCCGGGCTGCTCGCACCGGGCGGGCGGCTTGTTATCTACGAAACGCATCCGTTTATGGAGGTCTTTGATCCAGCAAGTTCCACACCGTTTGAGCCTGCCTTCAGCTATTTTGAGCGGCAGCCACAGACGGTGACCGAAGCAATCACCTATGACGGCGAAGACCACGGCGAGGGTGAAACGGGTTACTGGTTTATTCACCCGCTCGGCGAGATCATCACCGCGTGTGCCCAGTCTGGGCTCGGCATCATTGAACTGAGAGAATACGGGCACACCATTCGCGAGCCGAAGTATGACATTTACGAGGGACGCAGTGCTCAAATTCCAATGAGCTATTGTCTCGTAGCTCGAAAGGTATCCAGCCCCCAGGGTCGATAGCTGCCATTTGATCGCTGCGCAGCATTCGAAACTTTGGGCTCAGAGTCCGCATTCGCTGCGTGCTGCCCCAATGTCTGGTATGCTGGCATACCCTATCCATTAGTATGAACTGGCGGCTACCTGAGAAGCCTATTTGCTGTCGCCGCTTCCGATCCGCTTCAAACCGTCGAAGTCAATTTCCTGTTTCTGTTCCGCAGTGAGATCCGGCCGGATTTCCGACACCGGCTGGGGCCCGTGGACGTCCCACATCACCGCATGCCCGCCTGTACTCCAGCGATAAACCCAACCAACAATGCTGTACCCATCGGTCCCGATCAGATTGGCGATCGCGACGCCCTCACCTTTATCATCGTTCACTGTTTACTGACTTCCTGCACTGAGGCTCTGATATTGCAGCGTGACGAACTGTGGTGCTCGCCTGCACCGCATGCCGCGCTTGGGGGATGTTGGCTAACCGCTCTTTCTTGAGGAGCTCACTTCACTTGGGGACGCACAAAGCGGAGCGTCCCAAAATTACTTTTCTGTCAAATCTTGTGGTCGGGCTCCGTGGCGGCTTCGACGATCGACAGGACTTCATTTTTGTCAAAGCCAATGACCCTCGCCAGAACCGTGAACTCCACGACGTCGATACGACGCTCCCCGCTTTCGAGACGTGCCACAAACGACTGGTGGCGTTTGAGCTTTGCCGCCAACTGCTGCTGGCTGAGACCCGCATTCTGACGTGCATCAACCAACGCACGGACGAGCGCCAACTGGCCATTTGTTCTGATTGTTTTTGCCACGCGTCACATACCTTTTGTGACGTCGCTAGCGGATGAAATCTGTTATCTAAAAAGTAGATATTTGAGGGTGTTATCGGCGTCTGGTTTTCACGGGCTGCTAGTCTGATGCTCCCGAGGCTGCCCATCAATCCCCTACCAATTGCAGAAATCGGCCATAGTCCTCGCTGACTTCCCGCGCTTCCTCGAAAGCGCGGGCGCGTTCGCTGTCAAGGCAACGGAAGTAGCTCTGGATATCCTGGATGTAATTTTCGAAATCGCCGCGGATGATAGCCGCATAGTCCCGTGCGGCCTGCGAATCACTAGGCAGGAAGGGGCGGGGCGGGGCGAAGCAGGATTCCGCCAAAACCGGCCCGGGAACGCAGATCAGAAGGGCCAGAGCTTGCAATGGGAGCAGGCATATCAACCTCGGGTTTCTCAAACCTGTTATCTCCTTGATCGCGGACACTGGCCGAGACTAGTGTTTGCGTGACCAAACTACAGCCAAAGCATGATATTACATCTTGCGGTTGATAATATACTATCGTAACTCTGGGCTTCAAGTGGGAATGCCTAGGGTCGCGCCATTGGAGAAAGCGTGAGCCGGGCCATGAACTGGGACATCGAAGCACCAAATGTGGTTACGGAAGCCAGGTTCCGCGAACTCGTGGAAAGCGGCTATAGCGCTGAAATCCTGTGTCAGGAATCGGCACACAAGAAAGGCCCCAGTTATTACGGGGTCTGGATCATGCGGGTTGTCTCTGATGATGGGGTGGAAAAGCTCCTCGTCACCGCCCGTACACGGACGACCTATAACGACATCAAGATCCGCGAGTTCAAGACGATCTCCGGCGTGGTGTCATTCTTCATTGGTCTTGGTTTTGCGCATGTCGACCTGCCGCTTGAGGCGGGGACAAGCCGTACGCACAAACTCGCCCCACCAGACAAAGCCCCATCAGAAGAGGGCACTGGCAGCTAGCCTCGTCTGTCTCTGGCTGGTCACAGCGCCAGCTTCAGCGCAAATGGTCCTGGTCATGGAGAGCGACGGCTCTCTGACGCCGTCCCGCTCCCAAAGCAGCTTTGCTCGAAACTACAATGACGGGATTGGTCAGGGTTCGGCCTCCGATGGGATCGCAATTTTCGGCGAGGTAGAGGACGAGCAAGAGGGCGTCCAAGTTGCGGCCCTTGCCCGCCTGACTCCCCTGCCCCGCGCCGATGTTCTCTCTGGGATTCAGACCACGGCCTTGCGCTATGCCGGCCATCCGGGCCTGCGTCGCGCGGGGCTTTCCGTGACCGATTGGCTGGCTCTCTATCGGGCCAATATCGAGGTTGAGAGCGCCTATCGCCAGGATGCGATCTCGAGCGCGGGCGCTATAGGCCTTGGCCAGCTGATGCCCGCCACTGCCCGTGATCTCGGCGTTGACCCGCGTGACCCGCTGCAGAACCTCGACGGGGCCGCCCGCTACCTCGCGATGATGTTGGACACGTTTGGCGATCCACGCCTTGCCCTCGCAGCCTACAACGCCGGACCCGATGCGGTCCACCAGTACGGCGGCATTCCCCCCTACCGAGAAACCCAGAACCACGTGGCCCGCGTCATGGCTGTCGTGGCCCGATTGGAAGGATCAAATTCATGAGACAGATTTCAAACCTCTTTGTCGCCTCACTGGCGCTTTTCCTGCTCATTGCCGAGCCCGCCCTTGCCCAAAGCATCGATCTCTCCCCGATCCAAAGCTTGTTGCAGGGCATTGTCGATGCTCTAACCGGCCCGCTCGGCGTCGTGATCGCCACACTCGCGGTCCTTGGCGTTTTCTTGAGCTGGTTCTTCAATATCATCGATCTGCGTCAGGCGCTCTGGGTCCTCGTCGGGATCGCTGGTGTTGCGGCCGCTCCCACCATCGTCGCCGCGGTTTTCGCCGGTGGCTGAGCGCTCGCCTCTCTTTCTGGGCCTCGTGCGCCCGCCGAAGCTTCTGGGCCTGCCCATCATGTACGCGATGGTCTGGCTTTTCGGCTCGGTGCTCTTGTTCGTCTGGGTCCAGCACCTTGCGGTGCTGGGCGTGGCCGCCCTGCTCTACCCGGTTCTCTGGAAGGCCGCGGACTGGGATCCGCGTTTCATCGACGTGATGATGACGGCGCTGCAGGAAACCCCGCCCACGCGGAACCGCTCCATCCACGGCGGGGACAGCTATGCCCCGTGATGCTGCGCTCGATCCCCGCACGATGACACCGGAGTGGTATGCGCGCGAGACCCGCCTCGCGCATATGTTGCCCTATGTGAGCTTAGTTGATGACCAGACCGTGCGGACCCGGGTCAACGAGCTTTTCCAGTGCATCCGGCTCGACGGGGTCAATAGCTACACGACCGATGACGCCTATCTCGACAAGGTGACCGCGCTCTTTGCCCGGATCATTGCGCAATTGGGGCCGGAGTTCAGCTATTACGTCCATAAAGTCTCGAAGGCGATCACGCCGGACCTCGAGCCGCTGCGCGAGGACAGTTTCGCGGGAGAAGTCGACCGGCTCTGGCGCAAGAAGCTAGAGACCAGCGGGCTGCGCGACAAGACGCTCACCCTTACGATCATCCATCGCCCGCCTCCAAAAAGCGTCCTGCCATTCCTGAACCGCAGCGCGCCGGATCGCCTCAAAGAAGCAACCGAGAAGCGCCTGCGCCGTCTGGGCGAGGCCGTGAGTGTCTTCCTGTCAGGCCTGACGGAGCTGAATCCGCGCGTACTAACCGCCAAAAGCGGCGAGTTGATCGGGTTTCTGGGGGCGCTCAACACGGGAACGGAACTGCCGCTCTATCCGGCAAACACCTACGGCTTCCTGTCCTTCAACATCGCCAATACCCGGGTGACGTTTCACGGAGATCACTTCGAGCTATCCGAAGGCGTCGTGGGACATCGCTACGGCAAGAGTTTCACCATCGGGGAATATTCCGAGGCCACCTCCTGCACCATGTTCGACATGCTGAACCTGCCTGTCGACATGATCGTCACGCACTCCTTCACGCCGATCAATTCGAACCTCATGGCGGGTCGCATCAAACGGCAAAAGCGCCAGATGCAGGCTTCGCAGGACGCGGCCCTGTCGCTCATGGAAGCCCTCGACATTGCTGCCGATGATCTCGAGGCCAAGCGCCAAAGCTTCGGCGAGCACCATATGGTCGTGACCATCTTCTGCGACACGCTGGACGAGTTGCAATCCCTCAGCGCCGAGATCGTCAACGCCGCCGCCGCCGAAGGCGTGAAGATGATCGGCGAGCGGGTCGCCGCCAAAGCACATTACCTCAGCCAACATCCTGGCAACCAGCCCAAGCGCGTGCGCGCAAGTGCCATCACCAATCGCAACTTCGCGGATTTCGCGGCGTTTCATCGGACCCAGCTCGGCAAACCGGCGAAGAAAACACCCTGGGGCAAGGTCATCACCTATCTGCCCACGCCCGAACAAAGCGCCTATCGTTTCTCCTATCACGAGCAAGGCAGCCCCGACAAAGAACCCACCAGCGGGCATACACTGATAATGGGGCGGCCCGGATCGGGCAAATCGGTGCTGTCGGCCTTTCTCATGACACAAGCCCGTCGAGCAGGTGCGCGGATCTTCGTCTTCGATTACCGTCTCGGTATGGAGATGGCGGTCCGTGCCAATGGCGGGCGCTACGCGTCTTTGAAAGCTGGGCAACCCACAGGGCTCAATCCTCTTTGGACGGAAACCGATAGTCGCGGCACAGCATGGCTCTCGGATTGGCTCGCCACCCTGCTCTACCGTGCCGACAAGCCACTCACTCCGGCCCAGACCAACCGCATCCAGGAGGTCGTGCGTCAGAACGCGCAGGCCACGAACCCCGCCCTGCGCAACTGGCAGGATTTTGCATCGCTCTTTGTCTCCACCGACGATGGTGGCGATTTGCACCAGCGCCTTCTCGAGTGGACCGAAGAGGGCCGCTACGGCTGGATCTTCGGACAAACGCTGGAAGACACCTTCTCTCTGGAAGGCGATGTCGTTGGCTTCGATCTCACCGGCATTCTCGACAGCGAGGCCGAGAAAGAACGCATGGCCGTCCTCTCCTATCTCTTCCGCCGGGTCGAGCGCGAGATCGAGGATCGCCGTCCCACGATCATCGTCATCGACGAGGCCTGGAAGGCGCTCGACAACGCGTATTTCGCCGAGCGGCTGTCGAACTGGCTCGTGACCGCGCGCAAGCAGAACACCGTCGCGGTGATGATGACGCAATACGCGAGCCAGCTCGAACGCACCCGGACCGGCAAGACCATCGTCGAGGCGGTGCCGACGCAGATCCTGCTCCCGAACATCCGCGCCCATGCCGCCGATTACGCGATGCTGAACCTCTATGAGAAGGAACTCGATGTGCTTCTCAACACCGGCAGCGACAGCCGCCTTGCGCTCATCCGCGACGACCAGGGCTCGATCGTCGTCGATGCCGATCTGAGCGCCCTCGGGCCCAATCTCACCATCCTCGGCGGCATGGAAAAAGGCGAGACTCTCGTCGGTGCCGACTACCGCGACCGCCCAGACTTTTGGAGGCTTTCATGATTCGTACTCTGTTTCTTCTCACCGCGCTCGGCGCTTTGGCCTCCTGCGCCCAGTACCAGGAACCGCAGGCGAACTGCTTCACCTTCCTGGCCTCGACAGCACCCACAGCACCTGATTGCAGCTTCACGCCCCTTGGCACGCCGGAGGGTGACGTTGAAGTCTAGGCTGCCTCATATCCTGGCCCTTTGCCTGCTGCCCGGTCTTGGCGCCGCCCAAGGCGTGCCGACCAATGACAGCGGGCTGACCGCGCGTGACATCGTCGAGACCAGCGATCGCGAGGCCGACCTCGCGGTCCAGGCCGACAAGCTTGCCGCGCGCGAACTCATTGCCGAGATCGAACGCGAGCAACTCGAGACCTTGCAACGCATCCTCGATGCCCAAACCAGCTTCGGCGGTCAGGGTTTGCCGGCCATGGTCTCCGGGCTGGAAAGTGGCAGTGGGGATCCGGCCCGTTCCGCCGAGGCCGTCTATGGCAATGCTGAGATTGATCCCAACCCCGGCGGCGCGCAGATGTTCGGGGACGCCTCCGAAAACATCGAGCAACTCATCATCCGCGTCGCTCAGGAAACCAGCGGTTTCGCGGGCGTGGGCCGCGCGGGCCTCTCCCCCGTTCAATGGCGCGCGTTGTTGCAGGCGCTCATCTGGCAGGAAAGCCGCTTCACCATCGGTGCGCGGTCGCCTGTCGGGGCCTTTGGCCTCACCCAGATCATGCCCGGCACGGCCAGCGATCTCGGGATCAACCCGGAATATTATGACAGCCCCTACCTGCAGGTGCATGGCGGCGCGCGGTATCTGGCGGCCCAGCTCAACACCTTTGACGGCAATATCATCAACGCCCTCGCGGCCTACAACGCCGGACCCGGTCGCGTGTTCGAATATGGGGGCGTACCACCCTTCCGCGAGACGCAGCACTACGTCCAGGTCATCCCCGAACGCTACAATCTCTATCTGAGCCGCATCGGCGGGATCGAAGCGCTCGGTACGATCGACCCCGCGCTTCTGGCAAATGCGAACCTTTCGATGACCGGGCATGGCGCGGCTTTCTATGGCAACAACTCGCCGGCCGCGATCAGGCAAGCTGCCCTGCGTATCCAAGACATCGTCACGCGGATTTCCGCGACGGAAGACGTGCAGGAAAGCGTCGCGCTCAACACCTATGCCCGCGCCGAACTCGTGCGTCTCGTCGCGGCCCGCATCCGGCTACAGGCGGCGCGGACCCGCGTACTCTCGGCCGAAGAGCTGGCACAGGCCAGCGCCCGCATGGCCGAGGGCGCGTTCATGGAATTCACGATCAGGGAGATAGACTGATGAGAGATTTACTCTTGAGAACGGCCTTGGCCACGACGCTTGGGATTAGCCTGTATGTCTGCACCCTGTCCCCTGCCCTTGCGCAAGGCGTGCCCGTCGTCGATACCCAGAACATCGCGCAAAACATCCAGCAGCTCCGGCAGATGATCGAAGACGAGATCCTGCAAAACGAGCAGCTGACGCAGCTACGCGAACAGCTTGCGACACTCACGGACCAACTCGCGGAGCTGCAAAGAACCTATGAAGCACTTACCCGCCTTGCCGAACTTCCCGAGATTATCCGCACCGAGATGGAGGACGAGCTGAACGGCCTGCTCGACCAGGAGTTCGGCGATATCATCGCCACGATTGAGGCGATCAAGACCGGAGACTTCTCTGGCCTGTCGGGCTCCGGCGCGGGCGAGATCGAAACACAGATGGACCGGGTGCTGGCCGATCTCGGCTTTGATGACGATACCCTCACGGAAATGGCCACCAGCGGAAATCCCGGGGCCAACCGCGTGGCGACGCAGGCCACAACCGGCGCGCTCGTCTCGGCCGCTGCCCAGAACAGCTACGAGGACGCGGGCCAATCGCTGGAACGCGTCGACCGGTTGGTCGGGCTGATCGATGACATGGACGAACTGAAGGAAAGTATCGATCTCAACACGCGGGTGACGGCGGAGCTGGCAATTGCCCTCGTCGCCATGTGGCAGCTTGAGGCCGTGCAAACCGTGGGTGACGGCACAGGCGGCGTGATTGATGCCGCCACAATCGCCGAAGAACAGCGCTTCATGGATTTCACCTTGCCGGACCTTCGGGCCGAGTAATCGTGGGGGCATGAATGGTGGCGAGTGAACAAGAAATCATCGAGGAAGAACTGGTCTACGGTGCCTTGCGCCGCGAACGGCTCTGGCAACGCCTTGGCCTGACGGGCCTTGTCTTCGGTGTCATCGGCTGTCTGAGCGCCGCGGCGGTCTCGATCCTCGATGTCGACCCGCCCCCCGTCGTTGTTCCCTATGATCCCGCCACCGGCTTTGCACTCCCCGAAGCCTCGGTCGGCGCCTCCTCGGTGACCGCCAACCAGGCGATCATCGAGGCGGAAGTGTTCCGCTATGTGACCGACCGGGAGGTCTACAACCAGCTCGACAACGATCTGCGCATCCGCAACGTCCTGCGCCGCTCGGACGGAGCTGCCGAGAGCGGGCTGCGCCAGATCTGGAACAGCGCCAATGAGAACTACCCGCCGACGGTCTATGGCCCCAATGCGCGGCTCGACGTGGAGATCCTCAGCATAAACCGGATCGGAACCAACCGCGCGACGGTCCGCCTGCGCAAGCGCCTGACATCTATCAACGGCGTCCAAACCGGGCTTTTCACCGCCACGCTTCTCTTCGAGTTCCGCCCCGAGACCCGCCGCTCCATCGATGAGGTCTGGACCAACCCCTTCGGCTTCACGGTCCTCGAATATTCCATCCGCTCCGACAGATTGGAGAATTGAATTTGTTCCCTGCTCGACTTTTCATATTGCTGATTGCCCTGTTGCCCGGCCTTGCTTTCGCCGAAGCCATCCCGCGTGGCGGGCCCAATGACAATCGGGTGCGGCTGGCAACATATCAAGAAGGTCAAGTCTACCGCCTCAGCGTGTCGCTCACCCATGTGACCACGGTCGAGTTCGGGGAAGGCGAGAGCATCCGCTCGATCATTGCGGGCGACACGGAAGGCTTCGAGATCGACGGCGTACCCGGCGGTCAGGCCTTCGCGATCAAGCCGGTGGCGCGCGGGGTGCATACCAATGTGACCGTCTACACGAACAGGCGCAGTTATTACTTCAACGTCCAAGAGACCCGCAGTCCGACCTTTTACGTGGTCCAGTTCCGCTACCCCGAAGACAATACGCGGCCCACACGTGCCATCGCGGCCCAAGCGCCGAACTATAATTACGGTGCCAGCGCGCGGACCGAGTTCACCCCCACCCGTGTCTGGGATGACGGGACGTTTACGTATTTCGAATTTCCGCGGAACGCGCCGGTGCCTGCGATCTTCCGCTACGCGAATGGCCGAGAACGGACGGTCAACACACAAGCCACCGAGGACGGCGTGATCCGGGTTTCAGGCGTGAACCGACAATGGGTGCTGCGGATCGGGGAGGAGGTGGTCTGCATCGAGGCCACACCACCTGCGGGGGTAGGCTCATGAGCGATACTGGAAACGCAGACCTCGAGAAACGCCTCGCTGCTCTAGAACAAGGCAAGGGCGCAGGGTCACCCCCTGCCCCACGGCGCGCACCAATGCTCGCACTGGTCGTTGTCCTCGCGATCGGGGCGGGTGGTTCACTGCTCTATCTCCTGTCCCAACCCGAGGAAGAAGAAGCCCTGCCCACGGCCACGCCGGACGTGTTCCAGAACGAAGGCGACGGGTTTGGCGCGATCGAAACCCTCCCCCCACCCGAGCCCGAAGTCGTTCTGGTCGCACCGGAACCGGTGGAACCGAACGCCGAGCTTTTGGCGCAACTCGCCGCCCTTCAGGCCCAGATCGAGGAATTGCGCAACGCCCCCGAACCGGTGGTCGAGGAAGACACGGCTGCCGCCGAAGCCATCGATGCGCTGACCGCGCAGATCGCGGCGCTGCAAGCCGCCTCGGAAGCCGCACAGCAGCAATTCCGAGACGAACTCACTGCCCGTGATCGGGAGTTGGAGCAAATCCGTATGGACCTCGAACTTGCGCAGCTCGAGGCGAACCGCCCGCTTCCGGCACCCGTCGGTCCTACCGAGGACGAATTGCGCGCGCGGGAGGAAGAACGGCTCCGCCGCGAGGAAGAGGCACGGCGGCTGGCAGAACTTGAACGCCGCGCGGCGGAGGAACGCGCCTTCCAGGAGCGGCGCATCGCCTCGCCCACTATCGCCTTTGGTGGTACCTCGGGTGCGAATGAGACGGCTCTGACCGAACGGACCTTTGGGGAAGTGACGGATTTCGTTCTGAATGGCGCGCTGCCCAATTCGGTGACACAGGCAGAAGTCATCGCCAACCCGTCCAACACCATCATTCAGGGTACAATGATCCAGGCCGTCATGGAAACCGCCCTCGACAGTTCCCTACCCGGCCAGACCCGTGCCGTCGTTTCCGAAGATGTCTACAGCGTCGACGGCTCTCGTCTCCTGATCCCGCGCGGGTCCCGTCTCATCGGGCGCTATCGCTCTGGCGTCGATATCGCGCAGCGCCGGGTCACCATCGCCTGGGACCGGATCATCCTGCCCGACAACCAGACGATCCAGATCAGCTCTTTCGGGGGTGACGAATTGGGCCGCTCCGGCGTGACCGGCTTTGTCGACACGCGCTTCGATGAGCGTTTCGGCTCAGCGGCGTTGATATCGCTGATCTCCGCCGCGCCAAGCGCTGCCGCTGCAAACGTCCAGGATGAGACCACCGCGGACGTGCTCGAAGACGTGGGCGATGATCTTGCCGATGCCACGGACAGCGTGATTGGCGACTATCTCTCCATCGGCCCCGTTATCTATGTCGACCAGGGCGCGCGCGTCACGGTGATGGTCGACCGCGATCTGGAGATTTTCTGAGCCCATGTCGCTGAGCTATCTCGAAACCTCCCTCGACAGGATCGCCGCCGCCACCCGCGACGATGTCATCGAGATCTGCATCAATCCCGACGGGACCTGCTGGGGAGAATTCCAGGGCGATCACTTCATGCGAAAGCTGGACCAGAGGCTGACCGCAACAGAAGTCAAAGACCTCGGCAACCAGATCGCCTCCTCCGCCAACACGACAATGAGCAAGGATCGCCCGATCGTTTCGGTCTCGATCACCTACAAGGGGCGACCGATCCGGGCGCAGGTCATCACTCCACCTGCAGTGCTAACCGCCATGTCGATCAGCCTTCGGTTCTTTTCAAGCCTGCCACTCGACGGGATCGCACTCGACTTTCTCTATGGCAAGGAACGCAAGCTTGAAGAACTCCGCCTCGAGAAAACCCAGGAACTGCGTGAAGTGGTGGCCGCGGGCGTGATCGACGATGCGCTGGCCTTTTGCGTCGACAACAAGCTTAACATGATCGTCTCTGGCGGCACCTCAACCGGCAAGACCGTGGCTGCGCGTAAGATCCTCTCGCACGTGCCATCCGAGGAACGCATCGTCACCATCGAGGAAGCCGCCGAGCTTCTGCCGACCCAGCCCAATGCCGTGACCCTCATCGCCAATCGCGATGCGGAGTTCCAGACCGCCGATGTGCTGCTCACCGCAACGTTGCGCATGCGCCCCGACCGGATCATCCTGGGCGAGGTGCGAGGCAAGGAGGCCATGACCTTCCTCGAGGCGATCAACACCGGCCATGGTGGGTCCATGACCACCCTTCACGCAGAAACCCCGCAACTGGCCGTGCAGCGGCTGGCGATCGCAGCCCTCAAGACCGAGATCCCGATGACCTATGCCGACATGGTCCAGTACATCGAGAATTCCATCGACGTGATCATTCAGGCCGGTCGCCATGACGGCAAACGCGGCATTACTGAATTCTACCTCCCCGGCACAACCGAGATTGGAGCTTCCCAATGAAGACCTTTGAATACGACATCCTCAGCTTTCCCATGACCCGAAAGACCAGCCTTGCCGACATGCAGGCCAGCCTAAATGTGAAGGGGGCCGAAGGCTGGGAGGTCATGTCGATCAGCTCCTCGGAATTCGCCAACGTGGGACACACTGTCTTCCTGAAGCGCGAGACCACACCCGCCAGAGCCACGGCATGAGGCAGGCGGGCTGTACCCTCGTACTGACTGCGCTGGTCCTGGGCCTGACGTCGGCACCCGGCTTCGCTGAGCGCAATCTCGTGCCGTCCCTCGAGCGCAGTTTCGACGTCTGTCCAGACCGGCCCGCTGAACCCGTCTGGATGCAGGAGATCCCCCTGCGCCAAGCCTATCAGCGCGTGTTGGTTCAAGACATCTACCGAGCCCAAAATCTTGAACGCATCGTAGAGACTGGCAGCTGCGCTTGCGAGATCCGCTTCCCATCTTGGGACGCAGCCGAGGCGGTGTTTCGCGAGGTCCACGCCAGTGACGAACGCTGGAAAATGCTGGAAGCATCCGACGCCTACAATCGGCGCGCCAACGACGTTCGTCTCGAGGCTAAAGCCATCTGCGAAGCTGCAGGAAACTGGTGAGGCACACTTTAGATGAGCGTCGTCACCTATTTCGTTGAAACCTCCCAGGGCTATCTCGACGCCGCCGCCGAAACCCAGTTCGGGTCGGTCGCGGCAACGGTGGGCACACTTCTGGTACTGGGAACAACGCTCGTGGTGATCCTCGTCTTCCTGAACACGATCTACCAGTACAAGGCGATGGACGGCCGCACGGCCTTCTGGCTCGCGGTCAAGATCGGGTTGATCGGGATATTTGCAACCAACTGGGTGCAGTTCAACGCCCTCTCCTCCGCCATCCTAGCTGGCATTGACAGCATTGCGGGGGCGCTCGTGGCTTCGGTCGGCGGTGGAACTCCTGGCCCTTCTGGAACTTTCGCCGAAGAATTCGACCGTTTGATCGCCGAGTTGGGGGACTACTTGAACGCCGCAGGTTCAGAATTGAACTGGATGGCCGGCGCCATGCTCGACATTGTCGGAGTCCTCTTGCTCTCGATACTCGGCGGGCTGGCCGCCTTCATCCTTGTGGCATCCCGCCTGATGATCGCACTTCTAATCGGGATCGCGCCGGTAATGATCTTCCTCACCCTCTTCGAGGTGACTAAAGATTACTTCGCACGCTGGCTGTCGGCACTGGTTTCCTTCGCACTCTACCCAATCGTCGTCGCAGGGGTGTTCGCCACGATCACTGGCGTCTCTTCCGCTCTGATCGGTGAGCTTGGCGACCCGGAAGGGGCATCAAATATCGGTGCGCTCATTCCGTTCTTCATGATGGTCCTCATGGCCAAGGGCTTCATCATTGCCACGCCCTTCATCGTCCGCGCGATCTCCGGAAACATCATGATGCCCGCCCTCTCTGGTGGCCTAGGCGGCGGCTACAGCTTTGCCCGCGCCGCAATGGGCAGCCAGCAGGCCTACAATCGCTACCTGATCGGTGGGGCAAGCGGTGCGGAATATGCAGCCCTCAGAGCGCGGCAGTTCTTCGGTGTGCAGCAGATGCCTGTTCGGCAAGGGATGGGGCAGACCGGTTCCGCAGGAGGCACAGGATCCGCAGACTCGGGGTCAAAAATGCTGGCGCAGCTGGCGAGACTAGGTCGACTTGGACGACGGTGACGGCCCTGGGCCGACATTCCGCGCCCCATAATTAGGTCCCAGGAAGCTGACATTGGTGCAACTCGCAGCAATTCCCTCTATCGAACCATAGGGATGAACGAACCAGCATGGCCTAATCACGCAACATCAAAGGAACTCTGGCTGAGGACCTTTCTCATAGCTATGTCCTTTCTCGAGAACAGCCTTTCGGTCAGAGACCTTCTGGTGAAATTCGACTAGAGCCTGCAGGTCAGCATCAATATCTGCCTTTCCAGGTAGCTCCTGTGGCAAGTCTGCCGCCCTATCGTGCCCGGAATAATGCGAGCATCGCTTCATACCCTCGAAAATCGCCGGATAATCAACTGCCGGATCATAGCAAGCATGTTTGAGGCTTTGGGTCATCACCTCGGGACGAAAACGCTGTATCGTACCGTTGAACAGAATTTCTTCGACGATCCGCTCCCAGGTTTCGCGCATTAGCGTATAAATGGCCGTGAGCGGATCGCGAAATCCCTGAACCTCCGGATCATAACCGTCCTTATACAATTGGGCCTTAGCTTCTTTGAGTTCGCCGATGCGCTGCTTTGCCTTCTTGGTGTGGTTTGGCTTACCCGAGTCGTCAATAATCCCGAACTTGTTTCCACCTAGGCTCGACATCCATTCGGTATGGCAGGGAGTATCGGCACGGCGTGCCTCATTCTCCATCATGTAGTGAAACATGATATTATGCGTAAAGATAATGACCTGGCGGCCTGCCGAGGCCTCCGCCACAAGCCGCTTCGCCACCGCTTCCATTCGGGAATGATCCAGAGAAGATACCGGATCATCGATTATGATGCCGTGTTCGGCGCCAATCTCGATGAGTTCGGCAAGGAAACATGACAATGCAAGCGCTCGTTGTTCACCTTCGCTGAGCACATCGCTGTTTTTTGCCACACGCTGATGGGCAGTCAGTCCAACTTCGATCACACTGTCAGGGCCCGCACTGCGGTCGGAAAGGTCGATGGGGATATGCGAAAGTTTCAGGGTATCCAGTTCCTCCGTGAGCTGCGTTTTCAAGCTCTTGGTCAGTATGACACGGCGACGGGCCGTGAGCTGGCGTGCAATCGGACCTGAGGCACATAGCTTTCGCGCCTCTTTGATCTTGAGGCGTTCCACGAGCTGTATGAGTCGGGCGACCACAATTTCGATCTCCTGACTCAGCTTCTTTGCATCTTCGAGCTCTGCCTTTTGGGATGCGAGCGCTTTCAAGCGCTCTTCATCGGCATCTGCTTTTTCCAGTGCGTCGATCTGCGCCTGCAGGTCTTCAAGCGCTGCATCGATCTTTTGGACGAGATCGGCTTGGACAGCTTCCATAGCATCCGTCCCATCAAAAGTGCCCGCTTCGATCGTCGCCTTCACGGCCTCAAGACGCGTTTCAAGAGCACCGTAGCCAACCGCAATCTCATTGACAAAAGCCTGATGGTCATCGCTCAACCCGCCATAAACGCCAAGAAGCGCCTTGGTTTGTTCCGGCGTGCCAAGGCGGAGAGCATTTATCGAACCGACAAGCGCTTCGTAGTCTTTTGTGGCTTTCTGACTGTCGCTGGCAGTGCGCCCAGAAATATACTCATCGAACTTCGCCATCCGTAATGCCGCGTCATCCTCCAGGGGTTGCTGGCAGAGGACGCAGGCTTCGCCAGTTACAAGCTTGGGATCATCGCGCTTAGGGAAAGCTTCACCGGCAAAGTCCCGGGCATAGATCAGCATCTGTCGCCATGATTCCGAACCGATTTCCGGGATCGGCATTCCTTCTCCCAGACCTTGGGCTGCAGCCTTAGCCGCCTCGGCCTTTGTCGTCATATCGGTGTGCGCATCTTTGATCTTGGCGATGCCATCATCGGCAAGAAGTTCAAGGTGACCGGAAAGCTCGGTCTTTATCCTCTCTAGCTCCTGCTGCGCCGATCTGTGAGACCGCAGCCGCACCTTAGGATCATCGCGAATTTCATCGCTAACGCTCTGGCGAGCGGCCTCTTTTTCATCATTCCATACGGAGAGAGCGCGCAGGCCTGCTTCATCGGGAAGATCGGCTAGCTCTGTCTCAGGGACGAGTTTTGCAAGAGCCTGCGAGACAACGGTGCCATCCGTAAAACCAACAGGCAGTGGCGTACGGATCGCCGCATCGATCCTGTTTTCCCGCGCTTCAAAATCACCGTCCAACGCTTTTGCTGCCAGAGCGAGCTTGTTCAAAAGGTCGAGTTCATAGGGCAGGAATTCAACCTTGCGGTCTTTGTCTACGTAAACGCGCGCCGTCGCCGTATCGAACACGGATATCCTTGCTAGTTCTGCTGGAGACGGGTCGCCATGTCGCCAGGTTGTCTCTTGGCGCTCGGGTTCCCCGCCTTCTATGCCGAACACAAGGTCAACTTCAGGGGGGTCGGCTGGTGCCGCCTCATAAACATTGCCTTTGAGGTCCTGAGGACTGAGAGACCTGCAAAGCTGTTTAGCTATTCGGCAGTAGCCGCTCTTACCTGATGCATTGGCACCATAAACAAGTGTGATCCCGTTCTTCGCGAATTTGATCGGTGGCTGGTCGCTTGCTAGCCGATCTATCCGACGGACAGGTCCAATCGCACCAAGAACTGTCCGGGGGGCGTCGGCCGCCGGATCAGATAGGTGCTCAGCAGCAAGGGAAGTAACCGCAGCGACCTCGTCGTCGATCAATTCGGTTGCCTTCTCAACAATCCTTCTTAGGTCCAACAAGTCTTCCTTGCTCAACTCGCCTGTTGTTGCCAGCCTCCGAAGCGCATCCTTTTGCCAATTGGGCCGTACGTTTTGATCTGACCAAGCAATAAGTTCCTCAAATGCCATTAAACTATTTCCTTATAAGGCCGAACAGCGATAGGCCGCTAATGGTTCTCTACAAGTTAAGCCAAGTACCCTTTGCGAGAAAACATAGGATCGTCGGAGCAGGAGATCTATTTTGAAAGAGTCGAGAACAAACTCACGAGATCATTGTCGGAAAACTCGGTGTCGGCGCGGGTACTTTGCACTCGAGGGCTGGGTTGGTACTCATCATAGTCAGGCGCTTCAATTTCACTGATCTTCTGTTGGACCACGTTTTTCGCTGCTTCGGCGCTGCGCCCTGTGTGCTTTGCAATGAATTCCAGTAGCTCTATGTGTTCGTTCAACTCACTTTCAGTGGAAAGGTTAGAGATTGTTTCTGAAACCTCATCAAACTCATAGTCAATCGCGGAATTGATCGCGTCCTCGATAGGGCCGAGATCAATAGCTGCATCAAGGTACTCGTCTATGGCGTCTTTCACGGCAACCAACTCGTCCATCGGAACGCCAGCTTCGATCGCCCTCACCAAGGCAACTTCAACTGCAGTGAGTAGGACCACCTTGCCAACCAAATCATCACCAACAAAGCTGGAGATCCTCCAATGAAGTTCTGGCAATTCTCTGGAATCTCGTGCCGCGTCGACCCAAAGGCTATCACTCTTCAAAACTGAGATTGCCGCATCTAGAAAGCGACTGTCGCCAGAGTGCTCAAACAGGTCGAGCAAAACGGATCCGCGATCTGCGATAGAGAGGTCGTCGAGCTTGGTATGCCAATAATTGTACTGCCGTAACTTCACATTTTCGAAATTGGGGATTTGGTCCAATTTATTCGCAAACTCGAAGAATGCTAGCGCGAGCGTTTTCAGTTTATCGGGATCCGTCTGGAACGTATGCTTCAAGTGGCTCCACAGATTTTGAGCCCATTCAGCTCGAACACAAAGAGGTGGGAGCAAGGCTAAAAAGGCCCCGTCAGATAGATGTTCTTTTAAAAAGTCGCGGACTGATGGGTTTACAAACCGCACGTTCTGATCCGATATAGCAATAAAACCAGACTCGAGTGATCTCAGCGCTTCTTCGAAGTCCTCCGGCTTTGACGGCTGTGAATAGTTTTCACAGATCTTATTATGTATCGCGTCGAAATTTTCTCGCAGAATCTTGATGGATTGGCGGTACTGATTGCCAAAGTAGAGAGCCACTAGCAGATTCTGGCAGCGCATACTGAGACTGCGGTAAGCCTTAGCCCAGACCAGCGCTGGATTCTCTAAAGTCTTGAAGGCAAATTTTGGATAGTCAGATGGTTCTAAGTCCATAGGACACTCTGCAGAAATATGCGCAATTATGCGCGGATTGTAGTTTTGGTGGTCGACGATCTTCTTGAGCCAATCATCCTGAAGCAGAGCTGCAATATGGTCGCCCTTCAAATCTGACGCGGCAAGATGGTTGAAAAATATACGCGCCTTGATTGAGCGGGTATATTGGCCAACATCCAGCAAAAATTTTGAAAGCTGGAAGCGGCCCTCATCCATATGATCTGAAAGCCGCCGTGCTTCTTCAAAAATGTGCGCGCGTGTGGTAAGAAGGAAGCGAGAGTTCTTGGACGCTCTAACCCGTTTCACAAATCTCGCAAGCTGCCCATCCCTTTGAATAAGCGCTTGGCGATCGAGCTCAATCTGACCGAGGAAATCGTCAAAGAAGAAGATGGTTCTCTTTTCCTCATCAAGTTTGGCAAAGCCATCGTCGAGAGATCTTATCGCGCAAAATTGCCAATCGTCATTAAGATAGTGATCCCACATTTCCCAAGTAAGGCGCTGATTTCGCTGTCCTGACCATTATATTTCCTATATAAAACATGGTGTTGAAGGCTGCGAGGGGCGCGTTTCATGGATCACCCAGAGGGTGCGGGCTTGCAACGGGCAGATCGGGTGGATTTCGACCCTCGCGTGCGGCTGGAATTTCGCGGCACGCAGCTCAGTTCCGACGGCGGCCTTCTGGTGATGCGCGAGCTTGATGACGCGCTCGGGTTGTCCGATTTGGCGTCAGCGGCGCTGCGCGATACTCGCTCTGGCAAGAACACGGTCCATCGGCTCGACGGCCTGTTCCGGCAATCAGTCTTTGGGCGGCTGGCCGGATACGAGGATGTCAACGACGCCAACCGTCTCGCCTGCGATCCGGTCATGCGCCAAGTTGTCGGCGGCAGAGCGGTCGATGCACAAGCGGCCTCGGCATCGCAGATGGGACGGTTCGAGACCGAGACGCTGGCTCTGGCCGGGAACCGTGCCGCGCTGGCCGACCTGAACGGGCAATGGATCGACCGGTTCCATGACCGTAACGGGCTGAAGTACATCGTTCTGGACATGGACAGCTCGGTCAGCCCGACCCATGGCGACCAGGAAGGGTCCGCCTGGAATGGCCATTTCGACTGTAGCTGCTATCACCCCAACTTTCTGTTCAACCAGTTCGGGATGCTGGAACGCTGCGCCCTGCGCCATGGCAACGTCCACAGCGCCGATGGCTGGCGTGATGTTCTCGACCCCGTCATTGCGCGCTACGCGGAGCGCGACCTTGGTGGCAGGTTCTTCCGGGCCGATGCTGCCTACGCGATCCCGGCGATCTATGAGCGATTGGAAGAAGCGCGGTTCTTCTACGCCATCCGGCTGCCCGCAAACGCGGTCCTCAAGGACAAGATCGCGCATCGGCTAACGCGCCCTGTCGGGCGGCCGTCACTGACCAAGGTCAAGCGGTTCTTCGAGGAATTCGAGTATCAGGCGGCGTCCTGGGACAAGGAACGCCGGGTGATCGCCAAGATCGAATGGCATCCGGGCGAACTGTTCCCGCGTGTCGGCTTCATCGTCACCAACCTGCCGATGGAGCCGGACTGGGTGGTGCGGTTCTACAACCAGCGCGGCACCGCCGAGCAGCACATCAAAGAGGGCAAATACGCCTTTCGCTGGACGCGGCTGTCGTGCCGGAAGTTCCGCGACAATGAGGTGCGGCTGCAACTGCACGCCCTGGCGTACAACCTGGCCACCTTCTTGCGCTGCATCGAGCTGCCCGAAGCCATGGCCGACTGGTCGTTGACCAGCCTGCAACTGAAGCTGATCAAGATCGGGGCACGTGTGGTCCGTCACGCCCGCACCATCACCTTCCAGCTGGCCGAGGTCGCTGTCACCGGCACGATGGTACGCGCCATCCTCGCCGCTATCCGCCGATTGCGAGCGCCACCGCTATGCGCATGATCGCGATCCACGCTCAAACTGAACGAAAGCGGCTGGACAGATCTGTCCGCTGCGCTGAAAAACGCCGCCCCTGGGCAAGGAAACAGCGGCTTCGCGGTCTGATCCGTCCAGATCCAGCAGTCTGCGCGACCGCAGGTGCCGCTTGCGGCAGAAAATCCTTGTCTAGCGATCGGATACAGGCGATCTTCACCTCAAACGACACGCCACCTGGGGAATGCAGGTTGAGGAGTGCCGCGGCACCCGCAGGCATCCGACGGCCCGAAACCAGACCCGCTCTCAGCCCGCGAGGAATGAGGATGAAACCCGACCTGCGCCCGCTTGCCGTCGCAATGCTCCTTGCCCTCCCGGCGCGGGCCGAACCGCCCCTGACCGTCGACACCGTCATCGCCCATGCCCAGGCCGAGCCGCGCACCTTCACACTGACTGGCGAGGTCGTCGCCCACGAGACGTTGAGCGCGGCCTTCCCGACCGGCGGGCGCATCACCGAGATGCGGGTCAGCGCCGGCGATCGCGTCGCCAAGGGGGCGACGCTGGCCGAGGTCGATTCGGTGCAGCAGGCGCAGGCGGTGCGCGCCGCCAAGGCCGCGCTGGCCACCGCCGAGGCAAGCTATGCCAAGACCCGCGACGACAGCGAGCGTCAGGACGCGCTCCTGGAACGCGGTGCGACGACGCGCAGCGCGCGCGATGCCGCGGCCGATCAGTTGCGCGCCGCCGAGGCGCTGGTGGCGCAGGCGCAGGCCGATCTGGACCGGGCGAAAAAGGCCTTGTCAGACACTGTTCTGCTGGCCCCCGCCGATGCCACCGTAACCGCCCGCAAGGCCGAGCCGGGGCAGGTTGTAGGCGCCGCCCAGACGGTGCTGGAACTGGCGCTGGGCCAGTCCTTCGACGCGATCTTCGAGGTGCCCGAGGTCATGCTGACCCATCCAGGCAAGGCGCCCGATGTCAGCCTGCGGCGGCTCAATTCCACCGCCGTGCCGTTTCATGGCGTGGTGAGAGAGGTCTCACCCCTCGTCGATCCGCGCAAGGGCACCGTGAAGGTGACGGTGCGGATCGTCGATCCGCCCGCCGGCCTTGGCTATGGCGAGGCGGTGACCGGCAGCGTCACCATGGCCGGCGAGGACCAGATCGCGCTGCCCTGGTCGGCGATGAGCGCGACCGCCACAGGCCCCGCCGTCTGGGTCGTCGACCCGGCCAGCCACGCGGCCCATCTGCGCCAGATCGAGGTACTGCGCTACGAGACCGGCAAGATCGTGCTGGCGGGCGGGGTGACGGAGGGCGAGCAGGTGGTCACGCTGGGCTCAAACCTTCTCTATCCCGGCCGGATCGTGCAGCCGATGGAGGTGAAGTGATGCGCCCGATCGCCCTTGTCCTCGTGCTGCCGCTGGCGCTGGCCGCCTGCAAGGAAGAGGCCGCCGCGCCGCCCCCGCCGCGCCCCGTGGTGTCAGAGGTGGTGACGCCGCAATCGGGCCTCAGGCCGCAATATGTGGGCACGGTGACCGCGCGGGTCGAGACCGATCTGGGCTTTCCGCGCATCGGCACCGTCGCCGCGCGGCCGGTGCGGGTGGGCGATGTGGTGCAGAAGGGCGACGTCCTTGCGCGGCAGGACCCCGAAGAGCTGGACGCCGATCTGCGCGCCGCCGAGGCCGGGGTGACCGTGGCCGAGGCGCAGGCCAATTCGGCCCGCGATGCCGCCGCGCGGGTGGACGAACTGGTGGCGCGCGGCGTCGACAGCACGGCGGCGGCGCAATCGGCCCATGCCAGCGCCGCCGCCGCTGAGGCGCAGCTTGAACAGGCGCGCGCCACGCTTGCCCGCGCCGAGGACGCGCGCAACCTTGCAACCCTGCGCGCGCCGCAGGACGGTGTGATCACACAAACCTTCGCCGAGCCGGGCGCGACGCTGGCCGCCGGCCAGCCGGTGCTGCGCCTTGCCGGCACCGGCGAGCGCGAGGTGGTCATCGACCTCAGCGAACAGGACATCGCGGGCCTTGCCCCCGGCGCGGTGTTTCACGTCCGGCTGGAGGCCGCGCCGCTGATCGGCGCGACCGCCACCTTGCGCGTCATCGACCCGATGGCCGACGCCGCCACCCGCACCCGCCGCCTGCACCTGACGCTGGCGTCCGACACCCCCGCCGCCTTCCGCCTCGGCGCGCTGGCGCTGGTCGAGCCGGTGGCCGAGACGCACGCCCGCACCACCCTGCCGCTGACCGCGTTGATCGGTGCGAAAACAGGCTCTGACTCGGCGGTCTGGGTGGTTTCGCGGCCCGAGGGGATCGTCCACCGCACCATTGTGAAAACCGGCGCGACAGTGGGTGACCGGGTGCTGATCCTCGCCGGGCTGAAACCGGGGGACGAGGTGGTGACGAAGGGCGTGAATTCGATCAAGGACGGCCAGAAGGTGGGCCGGGAGGTGAGCGAATGAAAGGCTTCAACCTGTCCGACTGGGCGCTCAACCACCGCTCCTTCGTGTGGTTCCTGATGATCGTCAGCCTCGTCGCCGGCGCGCTGGCCTATGTCTCGATCGGGCGCGAGGAAGACCCGAACTTTGCCATCAAGACGATGATCATCTCGGCCTCGCTGCCCGGTGCCTCGGTCGACGAGACGCTGACACAGGTGACCGACCGCATCGAGAAGAAGCTCAAGGATCTCGACGCGCTCGACTTCACCCGCTCGGTGACGCGGCCGGGCCAGTCGATTGTCTATGTCGAGCTGCTGCCGACCACCAAGGCCCGCGATCTGCCCCGCATCTGGGAAAAGGTGCGCAACATGATGGCCGATATCCGGCCGGACTTTCCGGCCGAATTCGCGGGCTTTCAGTTCAACGACGATTTCGGCGATGTCTTTGGCAATATCTTTGCCTTCACCTCCGACGGCTTCACCCCGCGCGAGCTGCGCGATCATGTCCGTCAGGTCCAGCGCGCGGTGCAGGCGCTGCCGGATGCCGGCAAGGTGACGATCTTCGGCACTCGGGACGAGGTGGTCTATCTTGAATTCTCGACCGAACGGCTGGCGGCGCTGGGCCTCAACGAGCAGCAGGTTCAGGCCTCTCTCGCGGCGCAGAACGCGATCCTGCCCTCGGGCGTGATCGACGCGGGGCCAGAGCGGGTGCTGGTGCGTGTCGGCGGCCAGTTCACCGGGGCGCAGAGCCTGCGCGACGTCAACCTGCGCGTCGGCGACCGGTTTTTTCGCCTCAGCGACGTGGCCGATATCAAGCGCGGCTACGAAGACCCGCCGTCCGAGCTGTTTCGCTACGACGGCCAGCCGGCCATCGGCCTGGCCGTGGGGATGCGCAAGGGCGCCAACATCATCGACTTCGGCAAGGAGCTGACCGCGGTCATGGCGCAGGCGCAGGCCGAGATGCCCATCGGGATCCACATCCATCAGGTCGCCGACCAGCCGCATGTGGTGGAAGACGCCGTAGGCCATTTCCTGCGCGCGTTGATGGAGGCGGTGGTGATCGTGCTGGCGGTCAGCTTCGTCAGCCTCGGCCTTCGCGCCGGTCTGGTGGTGACGCTGACCATCCCGCTGGTGCTGGCGATCACCTTCGTGGTGATGGATTACACCGGCTTCACCCTGCAGCGCATCTCGCTGGGCGCGCTGATCATCGCGCTGGGCCTTCTCGTCGACGACGCGATGATCGCCATCGAGACGATGATCACCCGGCTCGAGAAGGGCGACAGCCGGACAAAGGCCGCCTCCTACGCCTGGACCTCCATCGCCTTTCCGATGCTTTCGGGCACGTTAGTGACGGTTGCAGGGTTCATTCCCATCGGGCTCAACAACTCGGCGGCGGGGGAATTCACCTTCTCGCTCTTCGTCGTCATCGCCGTGTCGCTGCTGGTGTCGTGGATCGTCGCGGTGCTGTTTGCGCCGCTCATCGGGGTGACGATGCTGCCCCGGTCGATGCCCGACCACAGCCACGAACCGGGCCGCCTGCGTCGCGGCTTTCACGGTATCCTGCGGCTGGCGATGCGCTTTCGCTGGGCCACCATCGTGCTGACCCTCGCGGTGTTCGGCCTCTCGGTCTACGGCATGAAGTTCGTCGAGCAGCAGTTCTTCCCCTCCTCCGACCGGCCAGAGCTGATCGTCGATGTGACCTTGCCGCAGAACGCCTCGATCGCCGACACGCAGGCGCAGATGGACCGGTTCGAGGGCTACCTGAAGGGTGACAAGAACGTGCTCTTCTGGTCGTCCTATGTCGGCCGGGGCGCGCCGCGGTTCATCCTGTCCTACGACGTGCCGACGCCGGGGCCGAATATGGGCCAGATCGTGATCCAGACGCCGGGGGTCGAGGCGCGCAACGCGCTGCGCGCGCGGCTGACAAAGATCGCCGAGGACGAATTTCCCGGCGTCGACATGTTCATCAAGCTGCTCGAGATCGGTCCGCCCGTCGGGCGCCCGGTGCAATACCGCATTAGCGGCCCTGACATTGCCCGATTGCGCGATCACGCGCGGGACCTGGCGGCGCTTGTCGCCACCGACAGCCGGCTGGTCAACATCGTCATGGACTGGAACGAGCCCGCGCGCGTCGTCCGTGTCGACATCCTGCAGGACAAGGCGCGCCAGCTTGGCCTGACGTCGAAGGACATCTCGGGGGCGCTGAACGCCATCTATGACGGACAAAGCGTCACCCAGCTGCGCGACGGCACCTATATGGTCAACATCGTCGCCCGCGGCAACGCGGCGGCGCGCAGCTCGGTCGAGGGGCTTTATAACCTGCAACTCGGCGGCAGCGGCGGCGCGGCGATCCCGCTTTCCAGCGTCGCGGTCTTTCACTACGACACCGAGCAGCCGGTCATCCACCAGCGCAACCGGATGCCGACGATCACCGTGAAGGCGGCGATCGCGTCGAAGGATCAGCCGGCGACAATCGTCTCTGCGCTTGCGGAAAAGATCGCGGATTTCAACGCCAGGCTGCCGTTTGGCTACAAGGTCGAGGTCGGCGGCACCGTCGAGTCGAGCGCCAAGTCGCAGGCGCCGATCGCGGCGGTGGTGCCGCTGATGCTGCTGATCATGGTGACGCTGGTGATGATGCAGATGCAGGGCTTTCGCCGCAGCCTCGTGGTGTTGCTGGTGGCGCCGCTGGGTCTGATCGGCGTCGTCGCCGCGCTGCTGCCCTCGGGCGCGCCGCTGGGATTCGTGGCGATCCTGGGGGTGCTGGCGCTGGTCGGCATCCTCATCCGCAACTCGATCATCCTGGTGAGCGAGATCGAGGCGCTGCGCGAGGCCGGCCAACCGGCGTGGGAGGCGGTGTTCAACGCCTGCGACAGCCGGGCGCGGCCGATCCTGCTGACGGCGGCGGCGGCGAGCCTTGCGCTGATCCCGATCTCGCGCCAGATCTTCTGGGGGCCGATGGCCTATGCGATGATGGGCGGCATCATCGCCGGCACGGTGATCACGCTGGTCTTTGTGCCGGCGCTGTATCTGGCGGTGTTCCGCGTGAAACGGGAGGCATAGGCATGGCGGGCCTGACGCTGCTGCGCGCGGGCGGATCGGCGCGTGCCTTCGGGCTGGCACTGGGGCGGTTCGGGCGGCCTGCGGTGCCAGCGCTGGTGGCGACGTCCGCGTGGAAAACCGTCACTGTTCAGGCCGAAAGCGCGTTTGTTCAGGGCATGGCGCAGCAGGTGCGCGCGACCTTCCCGGCGATGTGGGACGAGATCAGCGGCCTTGCCGAAGGGCTGGGCCTGCCGCTGGCCGAGGTGTTCGCGTGGAACTGCCGGGGCGACATCTGGGCCGCCGCGCCCGATGGCTGCACCACGGTGATGATGCCCGGCCCGCCCCATGTGCTGGCGCATAACGAGGACGGGCTGCCGGTGCTGGCGCCCCATTGCGGGCTGGTCGAGGCGCGGCCGGGAAACGGGCCCGACTTTGTCTCGTTCGTCTATCCCGGCTCGATCCCCGGTCATGCATTCGCCGTGAACGCGGCGGGGCTGACGATCACCGTCAACAACATCCGGCCCGCGGGCGCGGGCGACGGCCTGCCGCGCATGGTTCTGGGCCGCGCGCTGCTGGGGGTCGAGCGTATCGGCCAGGCGGTGGCGATGATGCGGCGGCTGCCGCGGGCAGGCGGGTTTCACTTTGCGCTGGCGCAGGCGGGCGAGGACAGGCTGATCAGTCTCGAATTCTGCGGAAAAGACGTGTCGGCGCGCGATATTTCCGTGCCCGAGGCGCATGCCAACCACATGATACATGAGGCGATGCGGGGGCTGGAGCAGACGATCACCGAAAGCTCGGGCTGCCGTCAGGCCCGAGCCGACGCGCTGCTCGGCGCCGATCCGCTGGAGATCCTGCGCGACCGCGCGGGGCCCGGCCTGCCCATCCTGCGGCTGGCCGAGGATGACCCGGACACCGAGAACACCATCGCCACGGCGCGATTCGAGGTGGGCGAGGCGGTGACGGGCACCGTCCACCTGCCCGGCCAGCCCGCGCCCGCCTACCGGATGACGGCGGATCGCCGGGCGCGAACGGTCACGCTGGCCGCTGCCGACCCGCTATAGCGAGGCGTCGAGCGCGGCAAGGATCGCGTCGCCCATCCCCGAGGTCGAGACCGGCGTGCCGCCCTCGGGCCCCATCAGGTCAGCCGTGCGCACGCCATCGGCCAGCACCTGCTGCACCGCACCTTCCAGCCGGGCCGCCTCGGCGCCCTGATCGAAGGAATAGCGCAGCGCCATCGCGAACGACAGGATACAGGCGATCGGGTTGGCCTTGCCCTGCCCGGCGATATCGGGGGCAGAGCCGTGCACCGGCTCATACAGCGCCTTGGGCCGGCCATTCGCCATCGGCGCGCCAAGGCTGGCCGAGGGCAGCATGCCCAGCGAACCGGTCAGCATCGCCGCGCAGTCCGACAGGATATCGCCAAACAGGTTGTCGGTGACGATGACGTCGAACTGCTTGGGCCAGCGCACGAGCTGCATCGCGCCGTTGTCGGCATACATGTGGCTCAGCTCGACATCCGGGTATTCGTTGTCATGCACCCACTGGACCTCTTCGCGCCAGAGGATGCCCGATTCCATCACGTTGGCCTTCTCCATCGAGCAGACCTTGTTGTTCCGCCGCTTCGCCAGTTCGAAGGCCGAGCGGGCGACGCGGCGGATTTCCTCGGTGGTGTAGCGCTGGGTGTTGACGCCAAAGCGGCCGCCCTCGTTGTCGGGGAAGATGCCGCGCGGCTCGCCGAAATAGACGCCCGAGGTCAGTTCCCGGACGATCATGATGTCGAGGCCGGCCACCACGTCGCGCTTGAGCGACGAGAAATCTGCGCTGAAATATCCTCGGGGGAGCGCCCATCGGGCGCGGGGGCAGACAGCCCCCTTCACCCAATCATCGCCGGAGCCCGCATATGATTACCCTCATTTCCGCCGCTCTCGCCGGGCTCATGGCGCCAGGGTGCGATGCCGCGACGGCCATTTTGGGCGGCCACCGATTCTTCCTCGAAGTCGCGAATACCGAACAAGAGCGGGATCGTGGCCTTATGGAGCGGCCGCCCTTGCCGTCCGGCGCCGGGATGGTCTTCGCCTACCCCTCCGCGCGCCCGGTTTGGTTTTGGATGAAGGACACACCTGCCCCCCTCGACATGATATTTCTCAACGGTCAGGGCGCCGTGCGGAAGATCCACGCAGACGCGAAGCCGAACGATGAAACAGCCATTTTCGGGGGGTGGTCGATCCAGTATGTCATCGAGGTCCGGGCGGGCGACGCTGCGGCGCTCGGGCTCAAGGTAGGCCAGGTGATTTCCGATGCTGCCTGCAAGCCGGTCCCCTGACTTACTTCGGGTAGCGATCAGGGAATAGCTCTTCAGGTGTGGTCCCAAGCTGGTTGGCGATCGCGGACTGGACGCGATGCGAGCGGCGATAACCTTGGCTCACCACCGTGACGGTGCTTTGCGTGATGCCGAGAGACCGCGCGATCTTCGCCATTGAAGTGCCTGCCAAGCGTAGGCGGAACTTCAATAGCTCGTGCTGCTCCAGGTCGACTGTCATGAGTGTTCAAGTCCCGGGTCTAACGAATTTCACTTGCTTTCACTGATTCGGAGAAAGCGACCTCGGGGGCAAGCGTGAGCGACGAACTTCGTGCGTTTTTCCCAATTTGGCCGGAGCTGATCCGGCCAAATTGCGAACCTTTTGCGTTTATGGCGCCTCCCGTCTTTGACGGGTCCGCGCTCTAGTCGGTTGCCGGCGGTGCCGGCCCCCTCCCCGAGCCCTTCACCACGTCCCTCCCTGCCCGCCAGGTGCGCCCCCGCCTGTCTCGGCCGAGCCAGCCAGGGCCGCGCGGGCATGGTCGATCCGCGGCGCGGTCTCGGCCCTGCCGGGTGACGATCGCTGGCGCTCGAGGTCGATGGAGATCCGCGCGGTGTCGCGCGGCTCGAGGCGGGCCGGGGGATTCGGAGTGATAGGTAAGCATTTTGGCCAGCGTGGTCTTCCCCACCCCTGGCGGGCCAGACACAACGAGGACGCGATGTTGTTCGAGCTTTTCAAACGCTGCGTCAAAACTTGGGTTACGAACATATACACGCAACTCGTCCAAAATTTCAGCTTTTGTCGCTTCCGTGTGGGCCTCAAGACCTGACTGCAGCACCTTCTCCAAAACTGCTGTACTGGTCATCCAGAGTTTCATATGTGCCTTTTCGATGTCGGGGTGACGCTTCAACGCGGCTTCAATGTCTTCCGCACCCCAAATGTCTTCTGGATGTTTGAGGCGATCACCTATCACAACTGCCAGTTCGTCGCTGCGCGCTCGTGTCAACGATTGAGATGTCACGAAAATGTAACGACTTGGTTTCAGAAGATCGATCTTCGGCACTTCCACTTTCAGAGCGGACTTCAACTGAGAAAACGTCGAATTCAGATAATGTTTGCACTGAAGAATGGTCGACTTAGGGCCCTTGGAATGCCTGCCATCAACACCGCCATCAGCTCCCGCACCAAACGCAGAAAACCGCTGACCTGTTTCAGCTTGCAGGATATCACGACACAGATCTTCAAAATCCGGAGGTGACAGATTTCCAAGTCTTTTCACGTCGCAATCCCACCAACTATTTCGTTAATAAGTCTACACTACCAGACCTGCAATTGTATGAGAAAGTCAGCATAGCCCACACGAAGGGGGGCCACGCTCGATTCACACTACGAGCTCCAGCGAATGACCGCTCTCCGCCCATCCCTGAAAGATGGCGATGCACACCACGCTATCGAGCAACCAGCTTTTCGACATCCCCCTCTCGCAGCATCGCTTCCATATCGTCCAAGCCATCAACGGCAGAGCGCATCTGCGCCTCATCATCCACCCCCACTGTCTCGGCACCCGCAAGCTGTCCCCCAAAATCCATCTCCATCTGGCGCTGTTCCTCGGCGATAACGGCTTGAACGACAGGCGCGGTCTTCTTTGGAACTACATCAGATTGCCCTGAGGGTTGACCGTCAACGCCCTCGCGTGCCCGCTCCACATCAGCTTCAGAACCACGGGGGCCGTCCGGTGGCGGTGTCATCGGCATGGCGCGCATGCTCAGCGATAGCGTGCCCTGCGACCCACCTCCCCCCGGTTCCGGGAACGGCAACTCGCCCGTCTGCGCCGCGTGGATCGCCTTGAACAGCCGATCGTCAAAATACTGGATTCTCTTCGCACGTACGGGCATCTGCGCATCGATGACCATGACGATCTCGTCGAGCGGCAGGCGGCGCGCCTCGTCTTCGGGGAGCAAGGAGCTTTCTTCGGTCCGTGTGGATTGGCTACGGCCCTCGAATGGGTTCTTGCCGATGGACTGCGAACGCGTGATGACGGTCTTCGTGGTCTTGCCAACCGCCTTGCTCAGCTCTTCGACGGTTTTTTCATCCGAGGGCGTGAGGTAGAGCTTCACGCCCGCGTTGCCCTGCAGGGCTCGGCGGGTGTTCTCGCCATAGATTTCATCAAGGGCGGGGATGGTTTGGGTAACCACGGCCAGATGGCCACGATAGGTCCGCAGGGTCTCGATGCTCTCGACCACGATGGGCATCTTGCCCAAACGATTGAACTCGTCGAGCATGATCATCACCGGCCAAGGCTCATCCGGCCCTGGGTCCTTTTCCTGCATGGCCGAGAGAAGATCGGAGAAAAACAGCCGGATCAGCGGCGCAAGCGGCTTCACCATCAGCGGCTGGACCACGAGGTAGACCGAAAAGGGTTTCTTACGGATCGTGCGGAAATCAAAATCCGACACCGCCGTCGCCTCGTCGATGGCAGGGTTCTGCCATTGGTCGAGCCCCGAGGTCATCAGGAGCGAGACATAGGAGGTCAGCGTGTCGTTATTGGTCGAAGCGAGCCGCGTGAAGATCAGTTTGGCCGCCCTGTTGTCGACCTCGTGACCCCGCGCGAAATACTCCTTCTGCTTGTTCCCGCCCGAGGCCGCGATGCGGTAGATTTCGCCCAGGGTCGGACGTTTGCGCTGGAAAGCCAACAGGCCTGCTGCCACAAAGAGATCAATCCCGCCCTTGAGGAGGCCCTGTACCCGATCGTTGTCGCTTTGCAGGAAGAGCGTCGCCAGAAGCTGCAGTTCCATCTGCTGGCGCGCGGGATCTTTCAGCTCAAAGATGCGCAGGAGCGGGTTGTAGCGATGCGTGCGTTTGCCCTCCCAATCGGTGGGGGCAAAGCGATAGACCTTGTCACCCTGCGCTGCGCGGTGCCGGGCCGTGGCCTCGAAACACTCGCCCTTCACATCGAGCGTCACGGCGGAGCCTTGCCAGGTCAGCAGGTTCGGAATGACAAAGCCCGTGGTCTTGCCGCGGCCCGTGGGCGCCACGATCAGCGCATGCGGAAAGACCTTCGAGCAGATGTAGTTGGCGCGGGAGCCCGGCGGCCCCAGCTTACCGAGGATGAACCCGGTGCCGGGCGCCCCGAAGAACCCATTGGCCTTCATCTCTCGCGCGGTCTGCCAATGGGTCTGGCCAAAGCGTGTCAGGGCGGACCCTGAGAGGGCTAGGCTCAGCATCAGGCCGGCGGCGGCGAAGCTGCCGACGATCAGGTGGATGAGCTGGGCATCTTCGGGGCGGCGAGCGCGGATCGCCATGTAGTTCTGCGCGATATAGCCAAAGTCGATCTCGGCCCCGAAGCCAAGGTCCTGATAGGTCAGCACCGCCGAGGCGATGGTATAGCCCATGGCCCCGGTCACCAGCGTTACCAGCAAAACGCCGGTCGCGATCCGCACTTTTCCCATGGGCGCGCTCAATGGACCTGGCCCCGCTCGGTCTCGCCATCCACGTCTGTCGCGCGGTGTTTTTCATACTCGGCGTCGGCGAGTTCATCGACCACCTGGCGCAAGGCCTCCGTGTTGGCCGTCGCGGCATCGGACTGCAGATAGACCTTGGCGACATAGAGCCGGTCGAGGCGATCCTCGAGAACCTTCTCCAACGCATTCGCATCGCCGGATGTGAGGCGGCCCAATTGGCGGTCATCCAGCACCCGCGCGATCTCGCCCCGGAAGGCGTCCCGCTCCGCCTCGGTCTCGAAAGGTGCGGACAGCTCTCCGGCCCGTTCATGATCAAGGACACGTGCAACCTCCTCTGGGACACGGCCGGCACGGTCAGACTGCGGCGCCGTTTCATCGCGGGTGGCTAGACGTTCGTCACGCGTGCCAACCCCAAGCCCCTCGCGCAACTCGTTGTCGCGGCGAACCTGATTGATGGCCTCAGTGTCCCGGATCTCCACAACGGCGGCATAGGTCGCGCCGAGCCCACGGGCGAGGTGGGACGGCATGTCCGGATAGCGCGCACGCAAGTCATCGGCGACCGCATCCGCAACGGACGTGCGGAGGTCGCGTGCCTCCATGATCCGGTCGACCTCGCGGGTGATCTCGCTGGCGCGGGCTGCATCAGTGATGGACTCCCTGTAGGGCTCAGACCGGTCGATCACATCGCCCGGACGTGCGAGCAGCTCCGGGTGTGCCTCGAGATACGCGCGCTGCTCCGTCTCGATCCGGCGCTCCGCCCGCGAGACGACCTGCCAATCCCGGTCTTCGATTTGCTGCGCTGTCAGGCCGTCTGCGCGCATCTCCTGACGGATTGTCCCTTCCATCGCCCGGACCGCGTCCTCGTGATAGTGGAACCGCTCGCTGACCGCTTTCTCCTCCACGACCCCATCCCGGCGCAGCACGTTCTCCCGTTCCAGAAGCGTGCCAAGCTCGACATGCACGTCATTCAGGATGTCACGCGCCTTTTCCAGGTCGGCGCGGCGTTCGAGGTTCAGGTCCCGCGCCTCGGCCACCTTGGAGAGATCATCGGCGATCCATTGATGCTCGAGCGCTGCATTTGAGGCGCCCGTCTCGATCCGGGCCACCACTTCCGATGTGCTGATCCCCGTGCCCCGCAGGGCGGTGTCTATGCGCGACCGCAGTCGCGGCTCTGTGAGGCGCTCCAACTGGCTCTCTTGGATGTTTACCTCGGAATAGACCCCGCCCTCCGATGGTGCCTCTGACAACGTGCTCGAACGCAATCCGAGAGGCTGCATGTGCTGGACCTGCGTCTGGATCTCGATGAGGCGTTTTTCCAGCACGGGACGTTCCGCGTCGGACTTTTCGGCGATCATGCCCTGCACCCGCGCGAGCTTCTCCGCATAGAGGCTTCTCAGATCCTCGAAACTTTGATCCTCGGCCATATAGACATCTCCTGTTCGATCCACCTGCCCGCCCCGCGCCAGCACCTCGCCCGCGCGGAAGAGGGCTGCGGCAATATCCTCGCGGGCCTCGCGGGAGGCTTCCGCGGCAAGCGAATGGTAGACGGTTCTGGTGTTGGCGATCTCCGCCAGTGTCCGCGCCAGGTCCTGCCCCACACGTTCGCGCTCGCGGGGCGCGCGACCCTCGTCCTTGGCCGCGTAGACCTCGCTGGTCCGGGCTGGGTAATGCACAACCCCGCGATCCACCCGGCGCGTGGCCTCCAGGCGCACGCCACACTTTTCGGCCTCCTCGACCATGGCGAGGCGGAAGTCGTCATAGTTGAAGCGATGGTTGCGCCCGAGGAAGAAGAACTCGCCTTCCTGCGAGCGGCGGTTCAGCACCAGATGCGCATGGGGATGATCGCGGTCCTCATGCACCGCGATGATGTAGTCGAAGTGCCCTTCGTCGGTCTGGAAGAACCGCTCTGCCACATCCGTTGCGATATCGCGCACATCCTCACCGCGCGTGCCGATGGGGAAAGACATGAGCATGTGGGTGGTCTGCCCGAGCTTGGGCTTGAAGCCCGCATCCCACCGCTTGGCAAAGCGCTCGGTGAGGTCCTTGATGTCTTTAGCCTCGAGCTTCGCCTTGCCATCCAGGAAGCCGCTCGAATCCACGATATGGGTGGACTTGGTGGTGAGGTACTCGAGCTGGTTTGTGAGCTGTGATTTGGTATGGGTACCGCCGCCCCGGATCGCCTTGAAGACCGCTGGCCGGTGCCCCGCCGCCGCACGCACAAGCTGGCTCTGCTTGGCCACGTACAGCCCCTGCATCGAGCCCCGGATCCGGCTCCAGCCATCCCTGAAGACCTCCCCGGTGACCGCGTCAACCGCATCATTCAGCCGCATGGGCAAACTCCCTCAGCGCGGCCGTGGCCTCCAGCTGCATCGCGTCACGTCGGCGGCGCAGGAGCAGGTCGATCTCGTCGGCGCTGTCTAGAATGAACCGCGCCAGCCCGCGCATCTGCGCAAGGCGCAATTCGGAAAATTCGGCACTCGTGGAACCGTCAGCGCCCTGCCCCTGCCGGTTGGCCCGCGTCATCTGCTTGGCGATCTGCGCGACCCCATTGCCGACCTCGTGCAGTGAAGCCCTGTAGCGCGCCATCTCTGCTGCCATCTGCGCGTCCGGAACGAACACCCCGCCCGCCGCCTGAATGAGCCGCCGCAGCCCCTCGGCCCGGCTCTCAATTCCGGCCTCGGCCAGCACCTCGTCGAGCGCCGCAAGCTCCGCAGCCGTGACCTTCACACTGACCGCTGAGACCGGGATCGCGGCATCCGTCTGGCGCTCGGCATCAGCTTTGAGCGTGTACTGAATCGCCCGCACCGACACGCCAAACCGTTCCGCCAGCACTGAAGTGGAAATGCCTTCCGCAGCCTCGCGAACGATCTCCATGCGGTCCGCATCTGTGAGACGTTTTGAACGAGACATGCGAAGAAAGACCCCCTATTTCCTGCCACCTTCCACCAAGGCTGACCCCACCTTACGATAATATACCACGCTGTCAATTATATACTTACGTCGCATTCAGGCTCAGGCAGCCTTGGTGTCCGCTTCGCGCTGCGGCCCGCAGGGACGCGGCTCTGCCACCCTCACCATCGGGCGACCCACCTGTCCAATGGGTCCCCTTCCCCAGCACCGCCCGAGGGTCTGGCCGAACACGCATGTGTTCGGACGGAACCGCGGGCGGGCGCAAACCCCACCGACAGGGCGGACAGGCAGGGTCAAGGAGGGCCAGATTTGGCTCCGCCAAATCTCTGCCGCAAAAACCGGGAGGCCCTGGCCGATAGGTTTTTGTGGATGGCCCCCTTGAGGCTGACTGGCCGGTCTGTCGCGGCCAGATCATTCCGAGCGGCGATCGTCCGTTGCGCGCGCAGCGACCGGCACCAAGAGGAGGTCACCTCGGGCGAACTGACCGCCGGACACGGCATCCCTGGAACAGGGATCGGGCCGCCCCAAGATCGTCCTGGGGCGGCCCATCCTCGCCAGAGGATTTAGTCCTGGGGATCTTTCGCGCTCGGTGGGAACATCACCAGCTCCGAGACCGCGACCGGGAAGTCGAGCTTGAGGCTGAAGAACTCCGATCCGTCCCCGTTGCGGGTGTTGCGGAACATCGCGCCCACGCGTTGGAAGCGGGTGCGCTCCTGGCCATCGGTATCGGTGAACTTGACGGGGACGGTGGCGACGTAGTGGTTGGTCATTTGGGTTACTCCTTATTGCGATGAGGATCACCCAGCACGGGGGCAAGAGGCCCGGTCGCAAGCGCAAATGCGGAGGGTCCGCGGCTCTGCCGTGGAAGCCGTATTTGTGCTTGCCGAAGCGTCAGCGGAGGGCACGATTGGGCCGACCCCGTGCGATCCACATCTATGAGCAAAAAGGAGTGATCCGGATGACCCTTGCCATCACGCAGCCGCCACCATCCGCGTCCGCGTCCCGCCGAGCCTGGCCGGGGTGCTGATGACGCCCGCCCGCGTGGATGCTATGTTCCGAAACACCACCCGAGGGACCCGCAAGTGTTCAGCCTCATGTGCGACGTCTCGACCCCTCGGTCTTGCGCTGCTGACGATGTGCGAGGTGCGCACCATCCCCAGCCCCTACCGATGCGGATGGGACGAACTCTGACGGACCGGGTAGAGCGATGACGGTGCTGGCCGCCGCGAGTTGCTGATCAAGTGTGACCGATCGCACGCGCCATGAGACATGACGAAAGGGCCGCCCGAAGGCGACCCTCTCTCTTCAATCCTGCGACGCCTTCTTCGCCGGGTCCGCAACCCGCATGACCGTCAGGCCTTTCGCTTCCGCCTTCTGCCCGAGGTTCAGCGCGACCCCGTTGCCGCCGAAGAGCACAACCCCCGTCGCCGCGAACTTGTCGTCCAGCATCTCGTCGTTGCACTTGAACGGTGCCGCCCGCCCATGCGCGGACCAGCGCGGATCGAAGCGCGCTTGTGCGACCCCGCGTGCCCGGGCCCACCGAGCCGCAATCATCTCCGCCCCGTGCTTGCCACCCTTGTGGCAGAGGAAGATTTCCTGATTGCGGTTCTGCTTGATCCGCTCCCGAACCTTGTCGAGCGTGTTGAAGATCACATCGACATCGGTCCAGTCGGTTGCGCCCGAGACGATCAGAGGCACCCCCTCGACTTTCGACTTCTCGGCGGTTTCCCGGTCGTGCTGCTCGAGGAGCTGCCGCGCCTCGAACACCGCCCCGGTCTCTTGCGCCCGGACGCTTGCGCGCGACCCGGCGGCCGGGATGAAGGCGTGGCCCGTCTCGATCTCGTAGCATTCCGCCGCAGCCTCGCTCATCACCTCTATGGCGCCGACAATCTCGCGCAGCTGCAGAAAGCGCGCCTGCGCTTCTTCAAGCGCAGTCTCGGCGATCTCCGATCCGTCATGGGATTTTGCCAGTGCGCCGATTTTGTCGGCGGTGCGGTCGATCTCCTTGCCAAGTGCCACCTTGCGCCGCTGCAGTATCGTCGCCAACCCGTGGGCCAGTGGTTCGATTTCCGCCTCGAGCCCGGTATTTCGCAATTGACCGAGCAGAGCCTCGAAGCTCTCGCGGATGATGTGGTCGGTCAGGATGTGATCTTCCGGGATCGGCAGCTGTGCGTTCTTCTCGGTCAGTCCGAAAAGCTCGATGGTCTCGTAGGTGTTTGCGGTGTCGTAAGCCATGTCTGGTCTCCAGTGTTCGGTTGAGGAGCCACCACGTGAGTGTGGGGGCATGGCCGAATGCTTGGTTTCCGAATCTGCCCGGGTCAGGGACGGCGCAGCCGCCGGCTTGCCGGGCGCAAAAGTTTTCCGAGCGCAGCACCCGACACAGGCCCGCGCTCACGCACGGGACCGCCCCGCGTCACAGGCCGTGCCCTCGCCGAAAAGTTTTGCGATCCTTGAGGCGGGCTGATTTGGGGGCCATCCGGAGGATATGCTTCCGCGCTCATGTGTGTGTGTTTTAAGGGTAGGTTTGCCCGACCCGAGCAGGCAAACGGACCGACCGGACGCGGGAGACGGATGAAGTGGCGGGATCGTTTTGGCCTCGGGCCAAAACAGACCAGAGCGCAATCCGGCGGAGCGGCCAGGGAGAGACGTGCTCGCGAGACGGGCAAACCGGGATGCCGGGTACGACGCCGCGGTGAGGCCGCATGGCCGAATGCGCGACGGACCGAAGGGCCGTTATCCCCTGCGACACGCGAAGCCGAGCAGGGGAGGCCGCAAGGCTTAGCCCAAGGTTGATGTGCTGGCGACGCCGCTACCGACTATACAGATTACTTGTCCAAGCATTCGACGTAATGGGCGGGTAGCGGGAGTCCGCAGTAATTGGCTCCAATAGCCGCAAAGCGCAGCCACGATCAAGTCTCGGCGCACTGAACTGACATCCCGCGTTGCCTCACCGTTCGGTGCCCCGTCTACAATGTTGACATCGTCAGCGCGGACACTATTATACATTATTGCCTTATGACCGGTGCTCCCTGACCTGGCCTCAGTCGCCTCGTTACAGCCCGGTCTTCTAATTTCTGGACATCGCCGTATCAACATTGAAGTACCTCAAGCAGCACAAGTCGATCGATGAATGCATCGACATCATGTTGATGAGGGGTATGGAAATCCCTGACCGAGACCATGCCGAGCGCTCCCTGCACCGCATCGGATACTACCGACTCAGCGCGTTTGGGTATCCTTATCGTGACTTCTGCCCGATCCCAACTCCAGACGGCGAGACGGAGCAGAAGGTCCGATGCGACAAGTTCAAAGAGGGTACGTCCTTCGATCAGGCTATCAACTTCTATCTCTTCGACAAAACCTTGCGCATCGAGCTTCTGGACGCGATTGAGCGCATCGAGATCGCGGTTAGAACCGCGATGATTGAAGTCCTTGGGGAGCTGGGACCACATGCGCATCGCGACAGACGCTCATACAAGGATCGCTTCAGCGAAAAGGGCGAAGATGGCAGCACGCCTCTCGAGCTCTTCATAGCCGGACTGGATCAGCACTTCAGAAGCTCTAAAGAGGACTTCGCGAAGCACTTCGCACTAAAGTACTTTGGTCCTCCACCGATTTGGATCGAGGCTGGGACATGGACCTGGGGCAACCTGACCCACATTATCGCCCACCTGTCCGACAAAAACAAAATGGCAATCGCGGCGCGTATTCACCCGGACCTCCCCATGAAGACATTCGCTTCATGGATCACAGCGCTCAATGACGTCCGCAACAGCTGCGCACATCACGCCCGAACGTGGAACAAGCCCTTGGTTAACAGCCCTGGGGTTCCCCCAAAAACGACATTTGGACAGCTCGACCACCTCCGCCAGCCCAGGATGGGGGACGATGCGCCCACGAAAAAGATTTACAGCGCGATCGTCATCATGATCTTCATGCTGCGGCAGTATTATCCGCGCACCAGGTGGCACATCCGTCTTCGCGACAAGATCTTGACCCAAGACCTCCCTTACGAAATTCGTCCGCAGACAGCCGGGTTCCCGGAGGGCTGGGAGTACCAGGCCATCTGGAACTGACCCGCCGACTTCCTGCTATCCGACATTGCCGCACGATGTCCCGAAAGGTCGGTTCAGAAAAGCTGCGTTGCAGGTCACCTTCTTTATGAGGAGTGGGTTGGCGCTACGTTCCGCGAGGAAGGGTGGAAAGTGGTGGTTCCCTGCGCATTAGTTAAAGTGGCAGAGAAACGCGGAAGCAAACTTAATTATACCGAGATCCCGATACGTTCAAAGAATGCTCGGTTGCGTGACTTAGCGGACTCGAGAACGTCTTTGAAAGACGAGACCTCGATAAAAATCGAATAGGACGCGTCCCACGAATAGTATGTGTTTGAACCCGCCTTTCGGTGGAAGCTCCCGAGAGCCTTCATGACATCACGTAGCTTGGGCGTTATATCCGCGATGATGTGACACATGAACGGCGTAGTTTCTTCGATTGAGCGTATGGGAGTCCCGTCATACTTGATCGCCTCACCAGACTTTCGCATGTCTTCAACATATTTTCGGACTTGCGTGATGGGGTTTTTCTCCAACGTGTAGTTGTCGATTTTCGGACGCTTGAATTCCACAATAGTGATTGGGGAGGACTTGTCTTCATTTTCAAAGCCAAGGCCAAGGTCGAAAATGGAGACGTCTGGCCTATCTTTTGGGTGAGTGGGATCTGACACTTGCTTTTCCATGCGGGTGTCAGAGTTGAAATATGAGTAGAATGCCAGTCGGTCGTCAACGATCCATAAATTGTGATCGTCGTAATCCAAATCCGAGGAAGTGGATTTCAGAGGGCAGATTATGTCGTGGAGAACGTCCTCATACTCGGAATCTTGATCTGTATTAGGCTTGAATTTCAAGCTCTCTTCGAACACGTCGAGAACCAACTTGCGCTTCATGACATATTCAGCAAGCGACGACACCGACTCTTGCTTCAGTTCTGCCACATACTCTTTGGCCTTCGCCTCCACGTCAGGCAGCTTCTTCTCAATTGACCGTTTGAAAGCATTCTTACGGCGTTCATATTGTCGTAGCGACTGACGGGACATTTCCACAAATATGTCCTCTTTCCGGTTCGTGCCGTAATGGAGCGTTTCCGCGACTTCAGCGTCCGTTCCTTGAATACTAAGGAAACGAGGATGCTCGATGCGGAGGGCGCTGACAATGCCTGTCTGCTTCTCTCGAATCTCAGCGAGTTCGGGGGCGAGGAACTCCTTGACGCGCTCTTTCGCCTGATCGACGATGCTCTCAATCTCATCTTCTGACAAAGAGAAGTCCGTTCTAGTGTCATTCACAGATTCATCGAGGGCCGCACTTTCAATATACCCAAGGAATGCGAATTTATTATCGATAGCCTTAAGGCCAATCACCCCGTCCATGTCGAACCGTTTTACAGCACGTCCGTTTGCTCCAAGGTAAAGTGCGTTCGTGCTTCTTTCGTCGTCAGAGATTGCTTTGGGAAGCAGAAAACAGTGGCAGACAAAATCTTCGGACCCGCCAGATGCGGACAAAGTGAACCGATAATCTGCATCGCGCTCAACTGATTCTGAGAATGCATCGAACAGGTCTATCTCGGCATCAACATCACAGACCGTAATTTTTGGATGACTAATATTGATGAAGTAACTGATGAAATGAGCCAAAAGCCGATTTGTGATCGTGCTTGCCTTCTTCGGTATGTGCAGAGCGTAGTCACGTTTGTAGGGAGTCAACTGAATAATTGAGCCTGGAGTGCTTTGATCCGCTGGCGCAAGGGTCAGATTGTCCGTTGGGTTGGAAACCTTGAAATCAAAAGAAATAGAACGACCGATGGACCCGTCATCATAAACACTTTGGATACGCACCTCGTCCAGCACCTTGAGCCAAACAAGGCGCCCTACGCCTTTTCCGCCAATCTTTTCTTTGGCACGTGAGTCCATTCGACGAAAAGACTCGAGATTGCTTTCGTTAAAGCCAATTCCATTGTCAGAAATAGTAAAGCCTTCCATCTCCCCAGATTCAGTGCGGTGCAGTTCGATTGTGACTTCGCCCTTGCTGAGATTATCCTTGCCAAATCTGTCTTCGACGGCGTGAATGGAGTTCATCACAGCTTCAAAAAGTGGGAAAAGTGAGTTCTTGGCATTCGGAGCAAGCGATAAGTTTCGAATGCGCCCTGCGGGGTCGTTGTCCCAGCCGGTTTGAATTCGAACGTCCATGCTATTTGCTCCCGCCTGCCCTCAGTGGCACTATGACTGCGTAGCTGCTAGGGCGCAATCCGACACTTTTCCTTGGCCCAGACCTGCGAGCCCACTTGCCGAGTAAGTTCTGGTCCACTCCACCTCTTCTCTGTTTACGAGAGGAGAGGACAACAACGTGGGCCATTTCCATCCTTCGAGAAGTCACGGCAACCGTTCAGAGCACTTTCTTGGCAAGATCATGAAGCATACGCTGCACCAAACGAGGTCGATCGGCAGCTTAGGCCCGATTGCACTGGTTCAGTTCAGATCGATGCCGCCGAGGCGCGGCGCATGGACATGCGTTCGGATTAGGAACGCAGCGCCCGCGCCCGCGATAGCGCCGAAGAGATGCGCCTCCCACGACACGCCGGGTTGGCCCGGAAGAACGCCCCAGAGAATAGAGCCATAGAGGACACCGACCACCAGCGCCGCGCCCAGCGTGATCGGAGAGCGATCCACAAGACCGCGCGCGATGAGGAAGCCAAACCAGCCGAAGATCAGCCCCGACGCACCGATATGGATCGCCGAGCCGCCGAACAACCACACGAGACCGCCCCCTAGGCCGATCACCACGGCGTTCACCGACAGTAAGCCTCGCGTGGTCGTTGCCACCAGCAGCCCACCCATCACCAGGAGCGGCGGCGTATTGGCCATCAGGTGCGAGAAGCTCCCAAGCAGGAGGGGCATAGCGATGACACCATCCAACCCGCTGCCGTGCCTGGGGATCAGGCCGAAGGCCGGGTTCAGGCCGTAGCCGGTGATCCAATTGACGACTTGGATCGCCCAGAGCAGCGCGACAAAGGCGGCAAGCGCCGCGGTTCGCCGGAAGAAGACGCGCATGTGATCCCGTTTCATCATGTTGGCGACAGTAGTCGTCCCCACAGCGCCTTCAACGGCTTTCGCGCGCTGCACAGAGTGCCACCTTTGGGAATGGGGATTTGAGGCGGCCAACCTCGGTACGGCTCAAGCCAAGAGAATAGCTTCGATGTTACACCGTGTTCCCAGGCCGCCGCGGCATGATTTCACGCTCGGGGCGCTTCAGGGTTTCGGCGTATTTACGGGCATTGTCGTCAATCGTGCTGTGCCAGAGCTTTGAGACAAAGGCCTGGGCGTCTTGAACGGTCATGTCTTTCAGCGAAGAGGACAGCACCATGAATAGCTCATCTTCGCTAATCGCGGCGGCGCGGTGCATGGCATCCGCGTAAAATGACGGGTCGTTGAGAACCTGCTCGCGCAGCGGCATCCGCGCGAGATTCTCCTCCGGGATCGCCATAAAGATCGTGTCCTGCAGGTCGGTCAGATACGCACGCCGCGATGTGGACACCGGCTTTCCCGCCGCCTTGGCCTCCAGATATGCCTGCCTTGTCCTGTCGAGCTTTGCCCTTGCATGGGTCATGATGACATCACGCTGTCGTTCAGGCAGCGCAAATCCGGTGCAACGCTCGATATGAGCAAGAAGCTCTTCAACCTCGGCGTCTACATCAAAGCTCTCGAACCACGGAGCTTTTCCCAGTCTCGCCACCATGTGCCTACCCTCGCCCATTCAATAATATATTATCGTATATCAAGTTCAGCAGATCGCAAGCAGATGCGTGCGTCGTGCAGCCAGACATGGAAAAAGGGGAACCGTGATCCCACGGCTCCCCTTTCGGTTCAGATCGTCTCACCTCGCGCGCTGATCAGGCAACCAGCGACAGCCCCGCGCCCGCGTCTTGCGCTTGATCACCGCTGTCGATGAACGGAATGATCGAGAAAGTCTGGCCACCGCGCTGTTCTTCGTTCTGGACGGCGTTGACACGCAGGTCGCCATCAGGCGTGTTGATCAGCAGCGACAGGTAGTCATTGCCCGTGCGGCTGCTCTTGGCCATCCACGCCGAGCCAACGCGGATCGGCGTGCCCCGGGGCGAGCTGACCTCGATGCGGTAGTCTGGGTGGGTCTCCTCGGACTTGTAGCTGTTCTCGATCAGCATGAACTCCAGATCGAACATCATGTTGGCGATGTAGCCGGTGAAGGCGTTGTCGGCGTCCATTGCGGTGAGCTCGCCCGAGAGCGAGCCGGATTTCATCAGGCCGTTCGAGACGAGCGGGATGATCTCGAATTCGCCGCTCTGCGCCGCGCGCGCCTCTTTCGTCTGCACCGCGTTGACCCGGAACGGGCCGAGGCCCACATCGATCTGCATCGAGATGTAGGGGTTTCCGCTGGTATTGCCCGTCTCGTTCCAGGCCGTGCCGATGCGCACCTTGCGGCCCGATTTGTTGACTGCTGTCACGTCGTAATCCGGACTGCGCGCGGACATCTTGGCCCGTGCCTCAAGCTGGATGGCGATGTCAAAGCGTGACGAGTGGATCATGCCGGTGTACTCGGCGGCTGCGGTTTCGGCATTGCGGGTGAGGTTTCCTGCGAACATGGGATGGTTCCTTTTGGATTGGCCGGTGCCTGACGTCCTTGCCAGCGCATCCGGGATTGCTTTCTCGACCCCTTGAGGGATCACAAATCAGAAAGCTTGCTTTCCCTTTATGCCCTGCCCCCGGCTTCGCGATGCCGTCTGAGTAGGTGTGCCGCCGCGCCCCCGGGTGCTGCGCCCCTCTCCTGCCAGTCTGATCTTGATTGGCGGCCCGGATTTTCCGCAGCGTCCTTCGATTGCGCGATGAAGAACTCCGCCTCTTTGCCATTCAACCGGTGCCCCTCCCGGTCGGTCAGACCGATGCAGCTGCCGTTCGGCAGAAAGCTGATCAGGTACTGACCGAGCCGGTCCTTGTGGACAACGTAGCCGGTATTGGCCCAGTGCACGGTCTGGCCGGCATCGACGGCCGCCTTGATGTCATCGAGTGTCATGCGAACCTCCTTACGAAGAATGGTGGGGAAACTACGCAGGAAGCCCGGTCGTCAAACCGGGCTTCACTGCAGCATTTGTTTGGCAAACGGCCGAGGCTGTCAGGCACCTTGCGTGGCTTGTGTCGCGCGCGCCGCCATCCAATCTTTCAAACCAAGAACCGTTCTGCCGGCGGCGACTTCAGATGCCCAGGCGGCCCTTGGGTCGCCGCAGGGCTCATCGCCGGAATGCCGGTCGATGTGGCCATTGGCCATCCATGGCTCGGGCTGGATCCGCCGCAGCCAGTCCGCCATGCTCGGGACACGGCCTTGGCAATCTTCGCGGACATGTTGCTCGCCGATCCAGCGCACGGGGATGTCCCGACCCGCGCTATTGGTCAGGGTCAGACCGAAGACACGCTCCGCTTCGAACAGACCTTGGGTATGGTGGCGCAGGGCTCGGTGCGTGAAGAGCGCGAGGTGCTCTTTCGAGGCATCGAACCAATCGTGGACGGCCTGATAGTCAGACGGCACCCCGCCGAACTTCCGGGCAGAGCTTTCGGCATGATGAAGCGGATGGGCCATCTCAAAGCCCCTCGTCATAGCTGTACGAGCATTCGACATAGCGGTCGGCGTGATCGAGGCTGATGCTGTCTGCTGCAATGTCCCAGGTCAGCGTGCCGTAGCCGCCCTCGTTGTTCTCGAACCCCGGGTGATGGTGATAGGCGAGCGACCAGGCGAAATCGCCCACCGTAGTGACAAGCGCCTCCGGCAGCTCGACCTCTGCAGGCTGCACCGTCACATCCTCGACATTGCCAGAGTCGCCATAGCCTTCGTATTCGGCAGTTACCTCGCTGATGCCAAGGGCGCGCAATTGCGCGATTAGCTCCGCTCGGGTTGCTTTCAGGGTGGTTTCGCGCTCCGTGCGCCACTGTGCCGCCATTGCGGCATAGTCGATCTGGGGATTGGTCATGGGTCTGTCCTCTTATCTGAATTTGGGGGGCCGGGCCTGGCATTGGTCAGCCCGCGCCCGGGAAGCGCAGACCGGCCAAATCCCGATCCGCGACGCCCGGCCCAAAGCCCGCTTTGACTTTTCAGGCGGCTTGGTCTGCCGCTCTGAGGGCTCCCTGCCCCACGATCCGGGCCAGAATACCCAGAGTGTCGACACCCTCCCCATGCGGCAGGAACACCCGCAGCTGGAACGCGATGATCTCCGTGAAGCAGCCAAGCGCCTTGAGGCTTTCAATCATGTCCTTGTCCGCGCCGCTAAGCTCGAGGCGCATCTCGCCTGCGACCCGGCGACGGGTCAGGCTCAGGCCCCGGCCCAGGTCGACTGGCGCGGTGGTACCGAGGGCGGCGGTCAACATCTCCTGCGGCGTTTGCGGGTTGGAGACGAGGAAACGGGCGCGCAAGGCCGCCGCCCCTTCCTCGCTCAATGTGCGCCCGATCATGGCGGTCGCCCCGTCTGGCGTCACACGGTAGATACGCTCATTGGTGGTCGGAATGTCCTTCCAGATTGGCAGCAAGAGACCGGTCAGCAGGTAAAGCTTGGTCGTGGTGGTTTTTGGCAGGGACGCGGCCTCGGCATCCCAAAGCCGTGAGAACTCAGGCTTGCCGATCTCTCCCCAGGCCGAGGACCCGAACCGCGTTTCCTCCAGATAGCTCGACCCGTTGGGCCGCACCGCCTTGCGCATGAGCGTGACGATATCCTCGTCATACATCTGCATGGGCCGCGCCGAGATAAGCGCCGCGCGGCCGGAGGCGCGATTGACCATGGGCAGCTTGTCAGGGTTGCGCGATATGGCCTCTTCGGCCCCTAGGACGTGGACCGGGTCGGTGACCTCCAGCCCGATGATCCGCGTCACGGCGCCGGATTTCGGGCAGGTCCAGAGATCCTCCGTGGAGACCTGTTCGATCTTTTCGCCGCGCAGGGTTTCCACCCCGAGATCGAGCGTGCCCGCCGCGCGCGCCCGCTCCGCCTGGTCGGCAATCCGCCTCATGAACTCGGCAAAGAGCGCGTTCTGCATGTGGATGGGAAGGGCAAGCACCCGGTTGAGGAAGCGTTGGATCGGGGGAAGTTCCTCAAGGAGCACCCCGTCCTTGTCGATCAGTCGCAGGGCTGTCCAGTCAGTGAAGCTCTCGTAGCTCATCGCCTCGGCGCGCCCGGCGCCAAGATCGGCGAAATACCCACGCAGCGCCGCTCGCGCGATCGGGCTTTCGAGATTGTCCTCCTCGCGGAACATGCCTTGCGAGCCGGTCTCGCGCTGGCCCTTCGTCAAGGCCCCCAGCTGGTCAAGGCGTTTGGCTATAGTCGATGTGAAGCGCTTCTCGCCATGCACATCGGAGGTGCAGACTCGGAAGAAGGGCGCGCTGACCTGGGCAGAGCGATGCGTGCGGCCGAGCCCCTGGATGGCCGCATCGGCGCGCCAGCCGGGCTCCAGTAGATAGTGCCGCCGCCGTTTCTGGTTCTTCGCCGTTTGCGCCGCGTGATAGGACCGGCCCGTGCCGCCCGCATCGGAGAAGATCAGGATATCCTTCTCACCATCCATAAAGGCTTGGGTCTCGGAGGAATTACTGCTGGCGGCGCGCTTTTCGATGAAGAGATGACCGTCCTCGGCCTTGAGGGGCCGGATCGATCGGCCCGTGACCTCGGCGACAGCCTCGTCACCAAAGGCCCAGAGGATCTGATCGAGCGCTGAGGGGATCGGGGCCAGAGTCATCAACTCCATCATAGCCGCATCGCGCAAGCCGAGCGCCTCGCGCGAGACGACCAGCGCCCCGGTCTCATCCCGCAAGGGTTCCGCCACCATATTGCCGTCGATTTCCACGAGCTTTTGCGCGTGGATCGGGAAGGCCTGTTCGAGGTAGCCCAGAACATAGTCGCGCGGCGTCAGGGCACCCTCGACGAGCTCGTCGTCGGGGTCCATCGTTTCAAGCCGGCGTTTCAGCAGGCTCTCGCCTGTCGAAACCACCTGAATGACGCAAGCGTTGCCCGCCGCGAGGTCATCCTCGATGGCGCGGATGATGGTCGGGGCTTTCATGCCCATCAGGAGGTGGTTGAAGAAGCGCTGCTTCGTGCTCTCGAAGCGAGATTTGGCCGAGGCACGTGCGGCCGAGGCATTGGTCTCCCCCGAGGCGTCATTGACACCGGTGGCTGTCAGCGCAGCTTCAAGATTGTGGTGGATCGTCCGGAACGCACCCGCATAGGCGTCGTAGATCTCGATCTGGGCCGGGGTGAGCGCGTGTTCCAGCACGTCATACTCCACCCCATCAAAGCTGAGGGCACGCGCCGTGTAGAGGCCGAGCGTCTTGAGATCGCGCGCCACTACCTCCATGGCGGCGACACCGCCTGCCTCCATCGCCGAGACGAAACTCTCGCGGCTTGGGAAGGGGTATTCGGGGCCCTGCCCCCAGAGTCCGAGCCGCGCGGCATAGGCCAGGTTGTGCACGCTCGTGGCACCCGTGGCCGAGATGTAGAAGACGCGGGCACGCGGTGCGGCCAGTTGCAGCCGCAGGCCCGCAAGGCCCTGCTGGGAGGGTTTGACCCCCCTGCCCTGCTCGGACCCTGCCGCATTCTGCATGGCATGGGCTTCATCAAATGCGAGGACGCCTTCGAAGTCTTCACCCATCCAGTCGAGAACCTGGCTCAGTCGCGTGGTACCGCATTTGCCCGCGGACCGCAGCGTGGCGTAGGTGACGAAGAGGATTCCGTCGCCCATCGGGACGGGCTGATCGGGTTTCCATTTGGAAAGTGGCTGAATGTCGGCAGGCGAGCCGCCGAGATCGGTCCAGTCGCGGATCGCGTCCTCGATAAGCGTGGCGGATTTGGAGACCCAGATCGCCTTCCTGCGCCCGGAAAGCCAGTTCACGAGAATGAGCCCCGCGCATTCGCGGCCCTTGCCACAACCGGTGCCGTCGCCGAGGAAATACCCGAGGCGATAGTGACACGCATACGGGTCATCATCGGCACGCGTCAGCTTTGTCTGGTCGTCATCGATCGTGAACCGGCCTGGCAAATCACGCCCATGGGCATCATGCGCCATGATGATGGTTTCCAGCTGTGCCTCTGAGAGATGTCCCTCCTCGATCAGCCTGGCGGGCAGACGCAAGTCATCACTGCCCGTGTTTGAGGGCATGGGCGGGGCAACCGAGGCCATGGCGATGCTTTCGACGAGCGGCGTGGGATGTTCTTGCGCACCCGCGATCTCGATCCGCTGCGGACGGTAGCGCGCATAGATGTCCGAGACGGGCGTGTTGTCGCGCGGGGCCTCAAGGCTTGTGAAAGTGAGCGGTATGGCGGCGTTGGTCTGAGCGTTGGACGCCGCAACTTTGGCAACTGGGCGCTTGCGCGTGACAAGTAGTGGACCGACCGATCGCGCATGAGGGTTTGTCGCCGCCCGTTGGACGGGGCGCGTCTCAGGCCGGTTTGCGGCCACGGTGTCAACAAAAGGAAGGGCTTCCTCCAGATCCTGAACCGCGGCGCGGATCATCTCGCCGTCCTCCTGCACCTTGTCGAAGACCATCAGCTGGGTTTCCACAGTTGTGCCGAGCTTGCGGTAGACCTGCCCCGGTATCGTCAAGGCCAGTCGCGGCGTCAGGAGACCGCAGGCGCGGGACCAATGCGCGGCATCGCGCTCCGTGCTGAACCCCTGCGGCATGATCGCCACCAGCCGGCCACCGGGTGCCAAGCGCTTTGCGGCCGCAATGAGATGCTTGGCAGCGATGTGTTTGTCCCGGGATCGGTCGACCGAGGAGGCAAAGGGCGGGTTCATCGCCACGACGTCAGGCAGGACCGGTGTCGGCATCAGATCGTCGATGTGTTCGCCGTCGTGATCCGTCACATCGCCACCAAAGACAGCCCGCAGGAGGCGCTGACGAAACGGATCGATCTCGTTGAGCAAAAGCGTGGCACCGGCGCGGGCGGCGAACGCGGCCAAGGCACCGGTGCCAGCCGAGGGCTCCAGCACGGTCTCGCCCTTGCGGATCGCAGCCGCCTGCACCGCCAGGGCGGCAAACGGCAGCGGCGTGGAAAACTGCTGCAGCCGGATCTGCTGCTCCGACCGGCGTGTTTCCGTCAGAAGCCGCGAGGCGAGCAGCTTTGCAACGGCGATGTCGCCTGCCGCGCCGTCCCCAGGTAGCAGCATCTGAATGGCGGCTGCCTGCATCAGGTCATAGGCCATGCGCCAGTCCCAGGCGCCGCCAGCATCGCTGCCATGAAACGTCTCGCGCATGATGCGCGCGAGCGCTGAGCTGCGCAGGGGTTGTTGGTCGATCTCCGTGCCGATCTGCGCGAGGGCAGAGGTGAGATCAGCGTTGGAGATTGAGAGAGCCGGGTTCGCCGGTTTGGGCTTGGTCATGGGGCTTTTCCTTTGGATCAGGGTCTGAGTTCCAAAGGATAAAAAGCCCACTTTCGCTTTTCAGGGTGACGGGATCAGACCGCGCTGACCTCCAAGGCTTGGTCAGGACTTGGGTTCGATCTGCCGCTTCGCATCAATCAATGCCTGTGCGGCCTGCATCACCTTAACCTGAGATGTTCCCGTACGTGCATCCTCCAGCGCGGCCTGTACCTGCGCGCGAAACAACGCGTCATACGAATTGACATCAGCCGCCACGGAAATGCTCCTCGAAACCGAGGTGCGGCTGTTCCTTACCCGTTGGGTCCATTGCGCTTTCTCCGACTATACTATGGGTCGATGCTACATCACCCACAGTGGTGCCGTAAACGGCAAGGCCGTAAGGTTCACAGCTAACGGGGCCACTTACCGATCGGTCGCCGCTTCAAGAGACGTCTCGAACCGCTTGTCCGCCGCCGCCGCTTCTTTCAAGAGCGCGTCAAAATTTTCAGGTGGGTTGCCATCTTCCAGCATCCCTTTGAACGTCGCGTAGGCATCCGTCTTGCTGCCATAGGCGCGCAGGGTCTTGTCGTCGTTCACCCAGGCCACCACGATGACCTTTGCATCGCTGTTGAACCGGTAGAACAGCCGATACTGCTGGAAGAATTTCGCCCGGAACCAGTGCTTGCGGTGATCGCCGAGTGTGCCGCCTTGCCGGAAGGCGGCGGCACCCGGGTCCGCCGGTATGGCCTCGGTCACCAGCTTGAAGATGGCGGCCAGCCGTTTCGCGGAATTTTTCTTGCACCAGGTCTTTGGATCGCGAGCCTTACGCGCCTCGACCTCCAGGATCAGCCCTTCGAGCTGGTCCAGAAAGAGCGGATGCGCATAAATCGACCATCCGTTTACGACAAGGGGCGCCCCTGCGGGCACGCTATCGCCGCTCATTCATCCTCGGGCGATAGCGGCGCATCGAGATCGACGTCAACGTCTCCGACCAGTGCTGCAAGACGGTCATGCAAAGCCCCATCGAACGCCCGAATGCGGTCCGGATGCGCCTTGATATCTGCCTCGACAAAATCGAGAAAGGCGCCGAGCGCGGGATCATCCTCTTCGGCGCGCACGGGCTCGATATAGACCCTGCCACTCGGCTCGGTGCAGTAGCGAATCTGGTCGCCCTTGCCCAGCTTGAGCTGCTTTCGCACACCTGCCGGCACGGTTGTCTGATACCGATCCGTGAGCTTCGAGACATCTTGTGTGAGCACTGTCATGGCAGTCTCCTGAAAGAAAAGGGTCTTTGCTTCCTGCGATAGGTAATGCATTTGCATTGCCTTGTCAAGGCAAGCCGCAGGATCTGCTGTCGTCGGCAGGTCGATGAACCGTCCGGCGCAGCACCTATTCTCGCCCCGCGAAATACTCCGCCAGCACCTGGCTAGCAGCACCTTTCGCGGAGCTGAGCAGCTCCGAGCTGGAAAGCGTCGCTTTCGACAGGCGTACGAGCCCGCCGGTTTCCTCGATCCGGTAGCAGCGGCGTTTTTGCCGCCCGCGTCTGTAGTGCGTCACGGTGACGATCTGGCAGGTGCTGCCATCGGTGAGCGTCACCGGTTTTGCGAGCTTGATCTTGTCGCCTTCCTCGTAGTTCGGGATCGAAGCCCATTCCCGGCAGCGCTGGCGCCAGTCCCGGGCGTAGCTGTCCGGGTCTTTCAGGTCGGAGAGAAGTTCGATCAGCGCAAGGGGCGCGCGCGACGCGTTCGGGCCAGCGCTTTCCTCCATATCCTTGTAGCCCCAACACCCATCGTCGTAGGCGGTGAGGAAGACGGCGGCGAAAGTGATCGAGCCGTCAGGATCGGTGACATAGGTCGCGTCCTCGACAGGGGTGCCATCGCGATTGGTAACCCTAGCCGCCGCATACCAGGTGGAGCCGACCTTACAGGCCTTGACCAGGTCCGTTTTGCGCGTGTCGCCCTCAAAGGTGCAAAGCCGGGTGATCTCTGCTTTCTCATCCGCGTAGGATTTGACGCGGCCGTCGGTGTAGAAGAGCCAACCCATTTCAGAGTCCTTTCTCTCGTAGGGAAAATTGTTGTCGCCAATGTCCCAAGAGGGCCGCAGGCCCGGCAGGGTATTGGCGATGCTTGTTTGAGAAAGGGCGCGTTAAGCCGCCATCCGGTCATCGATTTCCATCAGCGCATCGAGCGGCACGCGGTAGGGCTGCATGGCGTCGAAATCCTCGCAGTTCCCAGCGTTCTGCACGATTGCGAAGGTGTCGCAGGCATCCTTGAGAATGACCCGGAAGGTGCCGCCGAGGCCCGAGGGCACCTCGTAGGTCCCGCCGATGAGATAATCCGAGGCCCGGCGCACGAAGACGCGGATACTGTGGCCATCGGTGGCGAGCCGGATCGCACCCCGCCCCCGGTCGATGAGCACCTGCACGTCATCCAGGATGTCGGTGTAGAACTGGCCGGTCAGATCGCGAAACGCCATGCGGCGTTGCGCCATCCAGTCGGTGTCGCGGAACGGGTTCATGCCATCGGCGAAGGCAAAGGACGGATCGGCCTGCTCGGTGGTGACGATGCGGGTGGTCGTGCCGTCGATGCCGTTCGAGCGCAGATGCACACCATTGCCGACGATGAGGATCAGGGCCGGCCTGTCCACGGGCCCGTTCCAGTTGGGCAGGAAGGTTTTGCAGGCGCGCGCATGGGCGATCTGCGCCGCAACTGCGGAGGCAGAGAACTTGAGAATAGCCATGGGGATGTCTTTCCGTTGGGTGTGGGAGGGTTGACCCGCGCGGGTGGCATGATCTACGCGCGGGTCGCGTGATGGCTCAGGCCGCTTGCGCGACCTCGCTCTCAGGCTCCGGGGTTTCCGCAGTGGGCTCCGCCTCATCACAGGCGACGCCGGCGGTCTGCATCATGGGCGGGCACCAGGCGGCCACAGCAGCGCGCTGCGCGTCAGTGAGCGTCGCGAAAGGCTCGGCGAAGAGCTTGTCGCAGAAGGCGACGATCTCTTTCTTGCTCGACGAGGCCAGCGTCACCGCCTCCTGGGCCAGACCCAGATCTTCGCCGAGGATCTTCAGGAGCCAGGCCTTCTTGAAGCGGTTGAAGAGCGCCGCATTTGGCGTCCAGTGGGCGCGGATGTCGGGCATGATCTCGATCTCGAAGTCATGCATCAGGCTGTCGCGCTGGCGGTCCCGTGCGAAGCAGGACTGCGTCGTGCTGGCGGTCGCATAGGCCACGAGCTTGGCCTTCTCGCCGGCCTCCAGCGCGCGAAACGCCGCGAACTGATCGGCGGGCGAACGGTTGTCATCGAGCCAGGAGAGGTCCAGCGCATCATGCGCCGCCGCCACCTGCTCAAGCGAGGTCTCGTCGATCTCGTCCATTTTGGCATGGCTGCGGTATTCCTTGCGGGCATCGATCTTGATCGCCTGCGTGACGCTCATGCCGCTGGCCAGAACATCACTGACCAGCTTGAAGAGCGTCAGATCGAGCGTGGCCTCGGGATGCAGCGCCATCGCGGCGCCAAGGGCCATGGCCCGCTCGGTCTTGAGATCCTCGGCCAGCGACGCCGGGTAGCTGATTTCGCCAGCGTCGGGGGCCTCCTCTCCGGTGGTGTTGGTCGACGAACCGCGCGCGCCCTCTTCTTTCACGATGTCCTCCGGGCGGACGAGGCCTACATGGAGCGTGATCTGCCCGTTCGACCAAGACGCAATCACGCCTGCACGGGCGAGATCCTCGGCGCTGTAGGCCTCCTGCAGATCGCGGGCTTCCTCTTCCAGAGCGTCCACCCGGTCGTAGAGCGCATTGTAAGCGTCGTCTTCGAGCCCCTCATCCTCCATCTCGAGCTGCAGTTTCTCAAGCTCAGCGGTGATCTCATCGATGCGCTTCTGGCTCGCCTCATCCGGCTCGATCGGGCTGGGATAGACTCGGCCATAGTCGGCCATGGTCGCGTAATCGTAGCGGACCACCGAATCGGCCCAAGCAAAGCCCAGCTTTATGCGGGCCTCTTCGGCGGCGGCACCGAGCTTCTCGAGCAGGATGGTTTCGACCAGTGCTGCATCCTCCAGCACGGAATGCTCTTCCAGAAGGTCAGCCGCGACGGCGCCGCCGCGGGCCGCGTAGTCCGCGCGCACGAAAGCCCCGATATCATCGCTGACCTGCACACCGCGGGATTTGAGCGCCTGACGGACCGTGTAGGCCTGCAGATAGCCGCCGTCTTTTGTGAGCGCCTCGAAGACCTCGCGCTGCGCCTCCTGGCTCGGGTGCTCGGCGAAGGCTTTCATCGTGTCGAGCGTGATCACCTTGCCCCGGGCCGCGGCGCGGATGTCGGGGTGGATCAGGCCATAGCGCAACCGGCCTTTCACGGCGGCCACCGTGGTGCCGAAGGTCTTTGCGATGGTCTCGGGCGTCTGGCCGTCGACCTCCATCATCCGGGCGAAAGCCTCGAACTCGTCGATGGCATTCATCGGTGCCTGGGTGATGTTCTCGGCGAGCGACAGCGCCGTGGTGACGTCGCACTCCTCAGGGACAAGGCGGCAGTCCACCTTGGTTTTCGCCGTGAACCCCTTGCTGGCCTTGTCGGCGATCAGCTCCTTCAGCGCGGCATGGCGCCGGCCACCGGCCAGCACGGCGTATTTGCCGTCGACCTGCTGGACCAGAAGCGGCTGCAGGAGACCCAAAACGGCGATGCTGGCTTTCAGATGGGCGATGTTCTCGGGGTCGTAGGTTTCCGGCGAATTGCTGCGCACATTGGCGGGATGCGGGACCAGATCGCCGATGGCGACGGAGACGGGTTTGAAGCTTGCGGTCATGGGATATCCTTCTCGATGGATTTGGAGCGGCCCGCGCGTTCATGCGCGTGACCAATCCCCGGCTTCGGGGATCACCACGACAAAAGGCCCGCTTTGCCTTTTTGGGGCAGCGGGCCTTCATCGTCTGAGATGTCAGGGGGAGGCGTCCCCTGCCCTTCTACCAGTCGCGCGCCAGCATGATGGTCAAAACGCGCATGGTGGTGGCAGGATTGTCCGGGGTCTCAGCCCCGTAGCGGAAATCCGAACCGGCTTCATAAAGATCGATTTTCCAGAACACGGTCTCGCCCCGGATCTCGACCGCCCCGAAATCGTGCCATCCCTCGGGATCATTCTCAGGCTCGAACGTGGCAAACTCACCGGTGGCCTTCACCGCCTCGGCCATGAAGCCGTCACCGGCCTCCATAAGCGAGCGGGTGACATGCATTCGGCCCTGGATGGGCTGCGCGAGCGGTACTCCAAGGCATGCGAGCCTGCGAAACGCGTCGTTCTGCGCTGCGATCACACTCGGATCAGGGCGGTCTGTCTGGGGTTGTGCGGTGATGGTCATGGGGCATTCCTCTGTGAAGTTGAAACACCCATCTCAAAGCCTGCTTTTTCTTTTCCGCCTGGCGGCAGGACCGAAGGAGAAGGTGCCCTACCCGAACAGCCCCTTGGATCTGTAATTCGGGTTGGGGATGGTCTTGACCCAGCCACCCCGTTCCTTGATGGTCTCGAGCGCTGCCGAGAGCGGATACGCGCCCTCAGACGCGCTCCACCAATAGGCACCGCGTTTGAAGGAGATGATCTTGCGGCGGCCGTCGTTGAAGCAGGCCACCCGCAGCGTCTTGGGTTCCTTGCGTGACATGCGAGTCTCCGTTCTCCGTATGGTCAAGCAGCCTCGGCGCTGCGCCCTGCCCTGCCCGCCTCTGACCGTGCGATCAGGTAATCACAGGCGCGCTGCGCATCCGCGGCGTGCTTGAAGATCGCACCCTTGTCCGACCGAAGAACGCGCAACCAGTTGTGGAGATAGGCGGCATTCATCTCGAGCGTATGGGCCGTGAAGCCGAGCGTCTGACCCATAAACACGGAGGTCAGTTCCGCGACGATCTCCTCGCGCGCATAGGACGTGTTGCCGAACTTCGAGAACCCGAAATCACGGTTCAGTCGATGCGGGGCCTTCGTGGCATGGGCCAGCTCATGGGCCCAGACCCCGTAGAAATTGCGCGGGTCCTGGAACCGCGTGATGGATGGCATGTAAACCTTGTCCACGGGAGGCAAATAGTACGCCTCCGTCCCCGTGAAGACGGTCGTGATGTCGATGGCATCGAAAAACGCCTGCATGTGCGGGATGGGCTCGGACGGCGGATGCTTGGGCACGGGCTCCGGATCGGGAAAGAAGCTGTCGGGCAAGCCCTCGATCTGGCAGGCATTGAACACGCGGTAGGATTTCTGAAAGCGAAAGATGTGGGCTTCCTCGGAGTGATCATCCCCGTCGCTGCGGTCATGCTCATCGCCGCCCGCGTCTTTCCGGCTTTGACCGTAATAGACGACGACAGAGGATTTCTCGCCCTTGCGAACCTTTGCGTCCAAGGCATTGGCCTGCGGCAGCGTCATCCAGAAGGGCGAGCTGTGCCCCGCCATCACGGTGCGCATGGTTAGCAGGAAGTTGTTGACCCCCTGGTAGGGCTCACCGCCCACGCGCAGGGGGCGCGAGCTGCCGCCTGCGGTCCAGGGCTTGCGCCACGGCAGGACACCGCGCTCGATGATACGGATGATTTCGTTGGTGATGACCTCGGAGGCATCGAATTTGGGCGTGCGGGATCGGGCCATGGCTGGCGTCCTTTCGAGTTTTGGTGAGAGGGAATGGAGATCAGATTGACCGACGGGGCCGCGGATCGTTGGTGATGCTGGCACCGAGCTTTTCGACCATGTCGATGTAGGTGGTCAGCGAGACGGACCTGCCGGCACCCGAACGGTCCGGGTCGACCGAACCGTCCCGCGTAACTTGCGGCAGGTTCGCGAAGGCGATGACATTGGTGACGGGTCGAATGTCGATGGCGGGTGTCCCTCGTGCGACCGCAAGCACGGCCAGGGGGAAGCGCTCGATAGGCGCGAGAGTCGACACGGTGGTCCAACCGAGATGGATGAACGTCCCACCATCCCCGCAGATCACATGCGCGTTTGGCAATGACGTAGCCTGCCTGAGATAGCCGAGATCGCGGAGAACGGCTTTCCGCTCGAGCTGCCGTGCCAGCTCCGTCTCGCCGGTTCGGCGCAGCTCTCTATGCCGCCACCAAGAGGCAGCGGTCGCGCGCAGCACGCGCAAGACACCTGTTTGCATGGGAATGCCCTTCATCCGGAACGGCAGACCGGAACCCGGCCCGGACCCGTCCGAGGCACCCCAAGGTCCCTCATCCGTAAGTCACAAAAATCCGAAGTCCACTTTCCCTTTTCCCGGGTACGGACCCTGTCCTTCTCAAAAACCAACGGGTCCCCAACAAACGGCTCAATACCGGGCCGTCTCCAGAAGCCCTTGATTTGGAACAGCAAATTCAGATCGGCAGGCAAGATCGGCAACGCATATCGGCAAAACCTTGCCTGCGGCTCCAAAATGTGTATGTTTTTCAATTACTTTGCAAACATAAAAGATCGGCAAAAATGCTGGAAACGCCCGCCAGAATCGAACCCTGCTTCTTCGAGGAGCATATTCCTACAGAATTGGCAGACCTTTCGGTCGACATCCAGAGGGAAGCCACCGGGCTGGGACAAGGGCTGCATCCTGACAGCGCAGCCGAGCTTGCCGATCTCGTCCGCGTGATGAACTGTTACTACTCCAACCTGATCGAAGGGCACAACACACGCCCCCGCGACATCGAAAGGGCGCTGGCTGGCGCCGAGCTTGAGGAAGAAACCCGCCCTCTCGCCCTTGAGGCCCGGGCGCACGTCATCGTTCAACGGGCCATCGACGAGATGCATCGCATAGGCACCCTGCCCCGCCCCACATCTGTCGAATTCCTGACTTGGGTCCATAAGAGCTTCTACGACGAGATGCCTGACGAGTTTCGGGTCCTCGAACATCCCGACGGCACACAGGAGCCCATCGTTCCGGGACGTATGCGCCAGGACGATGATCGAGAAGTTGCGGTCGGGCGCCACCTACCCCCATCATCGTCACGCGTTGCGGCGTTCATGGATCACTTTGACAAACGGTTTCAAATTGCGGAACGGTCTTCGAGCGGACGGATCATCGCGATCGCGTCTGCACATCACCGGTTGAACTACATCCACCCTTTCCCGGATGGCAACGGTCGTGTCAGCAGACTGATGTCTCATGCCATGGCCCTCACAGCGGGGATTGGTGGCCAAGGGCTTTGGTCCGTATCGCGTGGGCTGGCCCGCGGGCTGACCGATCGGGGCGAGTACAAACGGATGATGGATCTGGCCGACAGCCCACGCCGCGGAGACCGCGACGGACGAGGGAACCTGTCAGAAGCGGCACTGAAGACGTTCAGTGAATGGTTCCTGAAAGTGACGCTTTACCAGATCACCTTCTCCGCAAAATTGTTCGATCTCGGGGGGTTGGACCAACGGTATCGTCGTCTTGTTGCAGATACAATCGATGACAAGCGTGCGCCGGAACTGATCTCGGCGGTTCTTCGACATGGTGCACTGGAACGTGGCGACGCGCAAGTTGTGCTCAAGACGTCCGAGCGTACGGCTCGCAACACACTGAGTAAACTGACTGCCGCCGGATACCTGACCTCCGCATCTCCGAAGACTCCGGTGCGGTTGGCGTTTCCGTTGGATTATCGAGAGCGGCTCTTTCCAAACCTGTTTGGTGACGGTGACCTGCCCGCGTGACTGGCAACCGAAGGACCCTGTTTCTGGCCAAGTCCGCGAGAGCAGCCTCTGACCGTGTTGGAAAGAAGTTCACAACTGTGAACTATCCCGAGCTATCCTACTTGTCAGCCGAGTTCACAGCTGTGAACTCATCATGCAGCATCCCGCCGCATCAAGGCCATGATCATAGGACCGCAGGAGAACTCCCCAATTGCTGCCTTTGAAGATAGGGTTCTCAAGTAGCCTCCAGGTGATCGGATTTCCGCAAACCGTTCAAGCATTGCAACGATCACAACAGACGCTTCTTCGGGACCCATATAGCGTTTCGCCTCGTCCCACGCGGACGGGGAAATACCCATCATGGGCCTGACCACATCAGCCACCCGGACCAGATCGTGCCAGTGGCGCACCGGCTGCTCGGAATACGCTTTGAATTCCTGACAGGAGGCGAGGACGAGACCAAGCGGTATGTTCGGCATCAGTTGATCGTCAATAGTTGCCGTTGAGTTGCCCTCATCTTCAGAACACAGAGGACTATTGGCAACTTCTGGAGTTTCGCGCACAGCGCCTCCGTCCCGCGCTTTTTCTAAGCGAGGTTCAAGATCATAAGAGTCTTTATTTGAATTCTGATAGTGCTGCTCAGAAACAGCATCATTGGTGCTCATATTCTCTGTTTCACAGCCATCCAGAAGGCTTCGGGCGTGATCTAAAGCTGACCCCAAAGCGTCTTCGATGCGCCTAAGGTCTTCCATTTCGAGTTTTCTGCGAAGATCTCGGGCCATTAGGGCCGCAAGATCAGAGAATTGGTCCCAGACGCCTTGATCCGGACGAAGTGAGCGCCCGTACTCGGCCAGACCTGCGAGGTCACGCCGCATGAGGCTCACAGTGGCACGTAGGCGCTTGTACCGCTCTTCTGCGGCCCGGACGGTCTCAGCGGCCTCACAAACCTCCTGGAAGCGTCGAACGAGCGGAGAAAGGTCGAACCCAAACGCAACCTTGTCGTCGCCGTAGCGGCGGGCATAGCGCTTCCCATTGGGGCTATCGCGCCGGACAACAAAGCCAGTCTGCACTAGGTTGGAGAGGTGGCGCCGCATCGTCGAGCAGGGCATGCCGTTCAGGCGCTCGCAAATCGCCTTGTTGGACGGATGTACAATCAATTCGCTGTCATTGCCTCCGAGAATTGTCGCTTGGTGAAAGCTGACCAGCGCCTGAAGCACCGTCAAATCCCGATCGGACAAGCCGAACGCGACTCGAGCGGCAGCGAGCTCCCTCAGGACCTCCCACTTGTTGGCGCCGGCTGGGGGCAGGTCTTCCTGGGTCGCTGCCTGATGTTTCAGGATGGCAGCATCTATCGTTCGCCGGAACGGCGATACGGGCGTGTAGTCCATTTTGTCATTCACGAAGACAAAAATATCCCGGTCCGCGAATCACTTTGGACTTGCGGAAAATAGCTCCGGACACTACCTTGAAGGTGCTAGAAACAAGTTAGGGTCTCGTGGAGTGGTCGCTTTGCGGGACCTTTTCTTTTGCCTTTTCGTGCCTCCTTCTTTGATTTCTGCTCTTCCTCAGTCTTCCGACCGCTGCTTCCAGCGCTCGTGAAGGTCTTCAATCATGTCATGCACTTGCGTCTCGACCCAATCGGCGAAGTCTCCATCCGCCAACTCGATCGATAGGCCCTTGGCAGTGCGTTTGACCGTGCCGCCGCGTTTGCCGCCGATCTTCAGCGGGACGCTGGAAGGTGGGGCAGGGGAGGGCGACTTGGCCGGTTTAATCGCCTTGGTCACAGCCTTTTCTACGGCCAGGAACGCTTGGATGGACGGGTCATTGGTAGAGGCAACGTCATCCACCACCATGGAGGTCTCGGCATTTTCACGTGCCTCTTTCGCGATCCCGATAAGGTCCTCGCGGTCCAGACCATTCTCGTCGATGGCCCGACCAAGGGATTCCCATCGGGGTCGGCCAATGCCATGGGCGGCGCCAATGGCGCGTACCAGATCCGGCCCGACCATGTCCGCGATCGCGATCGCCATAGATATGGACGACTTCGTGACGGTAAGAATTTCTGCAACCTGAGATTGATTTCCGAAGCCGGACGACACAAGGTCTTTTGCGAACAGGGCCTTTTCAATAAAAGACAAATCGCGCCGGCCCATGTTCTCCGAAATCTGAGCACGCAGAGCGCTGTCGTCATCCAGGTTGGTGACTAACGCGCGAACCTTGGTAACCTTATCGGACTGACGGATCGCCTCCAGCCTGCGTCGCCCATAGACCAAAAGGTAGCGATCATCTTCACCCGGCGCACGTCGCACGAGGATCGGAACAGTCTGACCGTTCGCCTCAATCGCATCGCGCAAATCCAGTACATCGGCCGGGTCAAGCCGGTCCGCCATACGCCCGTCTTCGATGCTCGCCGGGTCCAGTTCCCAAACATGATGGGAATCGACCGCGTCGCGGGCGGACCGAAGGGCGCGATTCGAGGTCATCATCGGTGTCACAGCACCTGTCTGAGAGGCAGGGGAGGGGGCCCCAGCTGCCGCAAGACTGTCCAGCATTGACATGCGCTTCTTCTTGCCACTGGTCATGTGCGCCCCCAGGTTTTCTGGATTAGGTCGGCGATCTCGTCATTCAGCGTATTCAGGCTCTCAATCGCGCGATCATAGGTGGAACGCGTGAACGCGCTGCGTTCCACTTCATAAAGTGTCTGCTTGGTCAGGCCCGCATCTGAGATGGCTGTAGACTTCAACATGGGCGAATTCAGCACGGCTTCGCCGTACATTGTTCGCAGGAAAGCCACGATGCGGTTCTGCGGCGCATCCTGCGGCTCGTAGCGGGTCAAAACATAGCGCATCCAGTCATGAGACATGTCAGCGCCGCTCTCGGCGATCACGTCCATGAGGTCGGCTGTCATGCGGAGGAATTGCGACATGGACATCACATCGAGCATCTCTGGATGGATGGTCACCAGAACGCCCGTGGCCGCGGACAGGGCGGACATGGTCAGAAAGCCAAGCTGCGGCGGGCAATCTATGACGACCACGTCGTAATCCTCATCGACCTGGGCCAGCGCCTCCTTCACGCGGAAGAAGAAAAGTCCGGCATTGCCCTGCGCCAGCGCGCGCGGGGTGTCGTGCTCGAACTCCATCAGTTCGAGGTTGCCGGGGATCAAGTCCAAATTGGGGATATAGGTCTTGCGGATGACCGACCGGATCGGCTCCGGGTCCTCATAGCGGATCGCATCGTAGAGAGTGCCGCCATCTTCGAGGTCCAATTCCGGCTGAACGCCGTGCAGCGCGGTGAAGGAAGCTTGTGGGTCAAGATCAATGCCCAGCACACGATATCCGCGCAGGGCAAGCCGTTGAGCGAGATGGGCAGAGGTTGTTGTTTTTCCGGACCCGCCCTTGAAATTCATCACGCCGATGACCTGAAGATGATCACCTTCTCGTCGTCCGGGAACGTAATCGCCCGGCTTGCGAGCGGTTTTTTCAAGGAGCACACGCAGCGCCTGGATATCCTGCGCCGAGTAAAGACGACGGTTGCCGGCGGTAAGCTCGGGAGAAGGCCCTTTGCCATCCAAGTTGAGTTTGCGAAGATAGGAATCGTTTACGCCGAGCAGCCCCGCAGCCTCACCAGAGGTGAATTTGCGCATGGTCTTCTCGGCATCGGGTGGAAACAGGCTCTCACGTTGCGAATGCAACTGGTTCGCCAGCCATTCCGAATGCTGGCGGATCACCGCGTTGAGATCCTCATGCACAAAGGTATTATCCATCTGCCCTCTCGCTTCCGAGACATCGCGTCTTTGGCGTGTTCACGGAAATTGACGTTTTTTGCCTCGTTTCCGTGACTATTGGCGCAAGAGTCGGATTCGCGCAAGGTTTTTCCACATCTAGTGGGCGAGTCCTCACCGAACACAAGGCTGTTAGGCTTCCTACTGCATGGTCTAACGCACCGCATCTCACGAAAAGGGAGAACTCTTTTCGGGGGGCTCCAACATGGCTTTTGAGCGCACCAAAGCTTGCCTTTTGGCAGTTCTGGATATACATTATTGGATGTTTATCCATGCCTGAGAGGACAAGATGCAAGTTGCCAAATGGGGAAACTCCCTTGCCGTCCGGCTACCCGCGGATCTTGTGAGGGAACTCGGCTTAAAGGAAGGCGATCAGGTCGACCTGGTAAAGGACGATGGAACCATTCTTGTGAGACGCCAACCTCGCGCCGATGAAGTTCTACAAGGGCTAAGGCGGTTTCGCGGAAAACTGCCCAAGGACGCGCGTCTAAGCCGCGACGCCGCGCATGAGCGCTGAATTCGCAGACACGAATGTTGTGCTCTACCTGCTCGACGATGGTCCAAAGGCTGAGAGGGTGGAGGAAATTCTGGGGCAGGGACCCCGGATCAGTGTTCAGGTCCTGAACGAAGCGATGGTCAATTGCCGACGGAAAGCTGGGCTCAGTTGGGAAGATACCGGAGCGTTTCTTGAGGGTATTAAGTCTTTATGCCCTGTCGAGGGCCTAACGGTTCAAACCCATCAAGTCGGTCGCGCGTTGGCAGAGAAGTACCAGTTATCGGTCTATGACGCGATGATCGTGTCTGCCGCGCTGATCGCTGGGTGCACGACGTTGTGGACTGAGGACATGCACGACGGATTGCTGGTCGAGGATCGGCTGCGCATCGTCAATCCATTTGCCTGACCAGCAACCCAAGTCGCTCCGCCCGTTCCAACAGCATCCTGACGGATGACGGTTGCCAGCTTGTACGTCCCCGTGGAGTCCGCTCACGCATGGCTTCCAACCGGTCGCAGATCGCCTGCAGCGTGATATCCGGGTCCGAACCTTTGATGGCCGCAACAATCGCAGGCAGGCGATCGTCGGTTTCGCGACGTCCAGCGCGTCCAAGCACTTCAGCGGGCAGGAACCCGTCCCGCACATATGCTTTCACGGCGCGGAGCAGGCGGCTTTGCGTCCAATGGCGGCTGTGGGGTAGGGGGCCATTAATAATCTGCAGAACGTCTTCCCATGCCATATCGGGGCGCAAGCGGCGCACATGTGGCACCCAATCCTGCGCGGTTTCGTTCAGGCGCGCCATGTAGCCGTCCTGTCGTGCCAGCCGCACCTTGCGCAGCGCGGCGGGGTCTTTGGTGCGAAGCCCAGGATTGCCACCAACGCGACCCTTGGCGCGCGCAGAGGTAATCCCAGCCTTTGTGCGCTCACGTATCAGCGCGCGCTCGAACTCGGCCGCAGCGCCCAGAACCTGCAATGTGAATTTTCCTTGAGGGGAGGCGGTGTCGATCGGGTCCTGGAGCGAGCGGAAGAAAGCTCCCTTGGCCTCCAGACGTTCGATCACCTCCAGCAAGTGCGACAGAGACCGCGCAAGCCGATCAATTCGCACGACAACCAGTGTGTCGCCGCTCTGGACGCGTTCGAGAACGCGCGCAAGCACAGGACGCGCGCGATTGCTGCCTGAGGCGTGCTCTTCGGAGATTTCGACGCATCCTGCGGTTTGTAGGGCTTCAGACTGGGGCAGGGGGGTCTGATCCTCTGTGGATACGCGCGCATAGCCTATCAGGGGCATGAAACCGGGCCGTTTGCAATTTAATATATTGTCAATAAACGACCGTTTTTAAACGAATGCAAGTAGGTGCTCTCTCGTCGTGCTCGTCCAAAAACCCTTGGTTTCCTTACGCTGAGCGTGATCTGAGAGAATCCACCGGCAGTCGCGCGCGCCTAATCTATAAAGAGCGAAAGCAACCGCCACGAAACCACTTGGGTAATATGCAAAAGAACTGTATTTTGCACATATGAAGACCCAAGCATCTGCGCTGACTGATTATTTCAATGCCCCCCTCATCACTATCGAGGAGGATGAAGATGCTCGCGAAGAAGATCTCTGGTTTCTGCCGGGACCACTCGAAGAAGAACCGGATGATTTGCCTCCCGGGCCACGGGCGGAACCGCCCGACACTGCTGTCATCGAAGACTGGGCAAAGGCAGAAGGCTTTCATGCTGTGCGGCTGGCAAAAGTGGCTGGACGCCTGGGAGCTCTGGATGACCGGCTGCTGCGTGGCCCGGAAGGCTGGCGGCATCGCCTCGCTTTGATCGAGGCAGCGGACCTCAGCTGGTTCGCGGGGGATCGGGTGAGTTCTGATCGTCTGGCGCTCTGGATATCGATGCGGCTCTCGGGCGCACAGGATGACCCAAATGCCCTTGCAAGAGCTGGATGGGCTGTTCGGCGCCTGACAGGCGGTCCCGGACCGAAGGCTGATTTGGCCGCCTTCCTGGATCGCCGCGATCCCGAGACTATTGAAAACAGCGCTGAGCGTTTCGAAGATCGCGTGGGCGCATGGTTGGACGTTATGGCTGCAGCAGCCGAGCTCCACCCAATCACGCGGGCTTGCATGGGCTTTCATCTCTGGAGCCTGGCCGGCCTTGGACAGCACGGCGACCAGATGGAAGCCGCCGTCACCGCGTCCAGGATCGCGGCCAGCGATGGAAGCGGCGCCATCTTCGCACCGCTCGCCATGGGCGGGGCAGGGGGGCTGCGTGTTTCGGGCTTGCCGCCCGAACGTTTGGTCGGCTGGTTGGATGGGATGAACAGCGCAATTCTAACGGCGATGCGTCACTTGGACGATATCGAAGCTTGGGCGACGCGGGCGGAGGCAATGACTGCAATGCTTTCGGGGAGAACGCCGCGAGCGCTACGCCAGATGCTGACGGAGTGGCCACTTGTCTCCGCGCCAATGGCCGAGGCAATGACCGGTACGAGCCGGGCCGCAGTTCAGCGCAACCTGACGTGGCTGGAGAACAAAGGCTTGGTCCGGGAAGTCACAGGTCAGGGCCGCTTTCGGATGTGGCGGGCTGCAATCTGACACAGTGCTGTGCGTCACAATAGACCCACGCTCCATTTGATCAGCATAGAAGCACGAAGACTTCGAACCAGTGTGTGCCAGCGTCAGTTGCCCGGTTGCCGTGCCAAAGTGGCAGTCTTCAACGGGCTTGCCCAAGCGCACCGTTACAGTAGGCGCCCGAAGATTTCACAATCCCATGCCGGACCCCGAAAAGTGCTTCGCGGGCAGCGTTCAGATCGCCGAGCGCCGCCTTCGTCCTGTCGGGTTCGGCCGCCGAAATTGCGAGGAGGAGCCCCTCAAGCAAGGCGAGGGTCCCCGCGTGCAGGCCGAAACCGCCTGTGCGGCCGCGGGGCACGCGCACGAGGATGCTGGCGCGCGGGTCGGGAAGGCGCGGCCCGTTCGAGGAGATCAGGAGAGAGCGAAGGTTCAGGCGCGAGGCACGGTCGAATAGAGCCCGCACCTCGGGATAGGAGCGATCATAGGCCAGGGCCAAGACTGCGTCGCCGGTGCCAATCCCCACGAGATCGTCGGCAAACTGCAGGCCGGTGCGCGACAGGGTCCGCGCATCGAAACCCAGCCGCCCAAGTTGCGCCGCCAAATACCCGGCGATGAAGCCAGACGGCCCGATTCCGAAAACGTGGATCCGGCGCGCGGCGGCGATAGACCTGACGATGTCGGAAACCACCGCGTCCTCCAGCGCCTCGATGGCGTCCAGCGAGGCGCGCAAGGCCTGTGCCGATGTCTTCAGGCCCGGCACATTGCCAGGCTGCGCCAGTTCGCTCGCCATGCGATCCGCCAGCGTCAGGTCGCGGCGCAGGTCCTCGGCCAGGGCGTGGCGCAGGTCGGCCAGCCCGGCAAAGCCGAGCTTGCGAGCGGTTCGAATCACTGTGGCGTCGCTGGTCCCCGCGGCCGCGGCGATCTCTGCGGCCGAGGCATGCAGGGCGGTCTCGCGATTGCGGGCGAACCAATCGATGAGGCGCGACTCGGCGGGCGAAACCGCCGCGTCGGGGGTGGAGATCCGGTCGGAGAATGTGGCCTTGCTCATGTTCACTACAGGCAAGATGTAGTATTCACGACAAGCGTGTCACAACCGGACCGCAGTCAAGCGCAAGATGGGGAGGATCCCATGCCGCCGGATTTCTGGACTGTCCTGTTTCCCGCCGTCACGGCGGCCTTCCTCGCCTCGATCGTCGAGGTGGTGGAAGCATTCACCATCGTGCTGGCCGTCGGGACCGCCGCGGCGCTCGCGGTCCTTGGCCTCGTCGTCCTGATCCTCGGGCCGGCGCTGCGCTTCATCCCGATCCAGGCCCTGCAACTGGTCGTCGGCATCCTGCTGCTCCTGTTCGGCATGGGCTGGCTCAGGAAAGCCGTGCTGCGTTCGGGTGGCGTGATAGCCCTGAATGACGAAACCCTCGCCTATGACGCGGAGACCGCCGAGCTTCGGTCGCAGACCGGATCGCCGCAGACCCTGCAATGGATCGCAGGCATCGCTGCCTTCAAGGCCGTGCTGCTGGAAGGGTTGAGGTGGCATTTGTCGTCGTTGCCGTGGGTGCCGGCAAGGGTTTGCTGTGGGAGGCGTCACTTGGCGCCCTCGCGGCCTGCGCCCTTGTTCTGGTGGTGGGCGCGGCCGTTCACAAACCGTTGTCGAAAGTGCCGGAGAACACGCTGAAGTTCGGTGTGGGCGTCATGCTTTCCGCCTTCGGTGTCTTCTGGACCGGCGAAGGGCTGGGCGCGGAATGGCCCCGGGCCGATCTTGCGCTCCTGCCACTGGCGGCGCTGTTGCTGCTGTCCGGCATCGGCCTTGCGCGTCTTGCACGCACCACTTCAGGAAGGAGCCTCGCATGACCATCCTCGGCGACGTCTTCAAGGAACTTCTCAAGATGTTCGTGGCCGACCTGCGGCTCACGCTGGCGGTCCTCGGCGGCGTGGTCCTGGTGGCCATCCTCATGGACAGGGGGGTACTCGGACCCATTGGCGGAGGTCTGGCGATCGCTGCCGGGTGCGTGCTGGTGCTCGGCGAAGCGGTCCTGCGCGAAGCTCGAAGGCGTAAATGACCTTGGCAGCGTTTTGAAACCGGCCAGAAGCGGTTTCTTCAGTTTGTACCGAGTTGCACCGGCCTTCCCTCCTCGCGCCATTCGGGCAGGCCACCTTCGAGCCGGCGGGCGTTGAGTCCCTTCCGACGCAGGGCGGCAACGGCTTGGTGGGCGTACACGCAGTATGGGCCACGGCAATAGGCGACGATCTCGGCCTCGGGAGCGAGCTCGGACAGGATTGGCTCCAGGTCCGCCACATTCACGTTGCGCGCGCCTGGGATGTGCCCTGTTCCCGGTGTTCCTTGTGACCCAAGGCGCGACCCTGACCGAGGTCGGCTGGATTGTCGGCACCTACGGCTTCGTCTGGGGCGGCTCGCAGCTCTTCACCGGGCGGCTGTCGGACCATGTCGGGCGGTTCTGGCCCAACGTGCTGGGCATGTGGATCTGAGGCGCGGGGGTGGCGATGGTGGTCATGGGCACCGGCGCGCTCTGGTGGTCGGTCTCGGCCGGGGTGGCGGGCTTTGGCATGGCGCTTCTCTACCCGAACCTTTCGGCGGCGGTCGCCGACATCACGCCGCCCGCCTGGCGCGGCTCGGCCATCGGCATCTACCGGTTCTGGCGCGACCTCGGCTATGCGATCGGGGCGCTTGGCCTCGGGCTGGCGGCCAGCCTTACCGGCGCAGCGGAAGCGGCCTTCTGGTTCGTCGCGATCTCGATGTTCGTCTCGGGCGCCGTGCTCTTCTGGTTCGGCGAGGAAACCCATCCGCGGCTGAACCCCGCCAGCCCTCGGGAGCTTGCAGATGCGTGACACACTTGCCCGCCCTCTGGGCTTCCTTTCGATCTTGTTGGGGGTCGCCTTGACCTGCCCCCCGCGGGATCCCTCAACGTAGTGTAGAGTCTGCGCCAACTCTGAAGGAGCAGACGAATGCGAAAAAGCCGTTTCACCGAGGCGCAGATTATCGGGATGATCAAGGAGCAGGAGGCAGGCATGCCGACAGCTGATGTGTGCCGCAGGCATGGCCTCAGCCCGGCGACCTTTTACAAGTTCAAGGCCAAGTATGGTGGCATGGAGCTCTCCGAGGCGGCCAGGCTGAAGGCGCTCGAAGACGAAAACGCCAAGCTCAAACGTCTGTTGGCCGACACCATGCTCGACAACGTGGTTCTGAAGGATCTGCTGGGAAAGAACTGACGACATTGACCAGGCGGCGAGAGGCGGCGCTCAGGGCGATGCGGGATCATGACATCTCGCAGCGTCGGGCCTGCCAGCTTGTCGGTGTCGACCCCAAGACGGTCCGGCGCACACGCCCGCCGGACTGCCCCGAGATCCGCGAGGAGATGAAGGAGATCGCCGGGAAGCGGCGCCGGTTTGGCTATCGCCGGATCGGCATCCTGCTTGAGCGCAAGGGCATGACCATGAACCACAAGAAGCTGTATCGGCTCTATCGCGAGGAAGGGCTATCGGTGAAGCGACGGCGTGGACGCAAGCGGGCTCGCGGGTCACGCACGCCGATGCCTGCGGCGGCGCATCCCAATGCGCGCTGGTCGCTCGACTTCCTGGCGGACAGCTTCGGCGCCTCGCGCAAGTTCCGTATTTTGGCCGTGATCGACGATTGTTGCAGAGAGAACCTGTGCCTGGTCGCCGATACCAGCATATCGGGCACGCGTGTTGCCCGTGAACTCGATGCGCTGGTGCGGATCTACGGAAAGCCTGCTTGCATTGTCAGCGACAACGGGACGGAGTTCACCAGCCGGGCCATCCTGAGATGGGCCGACCAGAACGCCATTCCCTGGCACTACATCGACCCCGGCAAGCCGCAGCAGAACGCGTTCATCGAGTCCTTCAACGGCAGCCTGCGCGACGAATTATTAAACGAGGAGATCTTCGACACACTGGACGATGCCCGGCGCAAGTTGGCGCTCTGGCGCTACGACTACAACGCCGTCAGACCGCACTCGTCTCTGGGAAACCAGACGCCGCTCGAAGCGCGCCGGACGCTTGAGCAATTTGAGGGCTCCGCGCCCGGCGCGCTTGCCCACAACAACCGATCCGACTACCAGTCTCAAACCTGCAGACTCTCGTTATGAACGAGGGACCCAAGGGGGGCAGGTCAGCCTCAATCGCGCTTATTGCAGTCTCTGTCTGGGGCTTCCGGGCGGGCGACTGGCCCTGGCCGCAGGCCTATAACCTTGCCAGCTGGGGCGCGTGGGCGGGCGGTGCCGGTGTCGTCGTTGCGCTGACCGGGCTGGTCGTCTGGCTTCGCCGCGGGACGGGCGGCGTCAGCACGGTCCTGCTGGGGCTGATCCTGTCGTTGCCCGTCGCGGGTCTTGGCGCCGCTTTCGAGATCGCCGCACGCACCACGCCGCCGATCAACGACATCTCGACCGACACCGAAGATCCGCCCGTCTTCTGGTTCACGGCCACGCCCAGCGACTATCCGGCATCGAACGCCGAGCCGCAGCTTGCTGCCTATCCGGATGTGCGACCGCTGGAGACGCAGCTCTCCTCAGCCGAGGCTTTCGCGGCCGCGCTCGCCCTCGTGGAGGACCGCGGATGGGCGGTGCTGTCGGCCGATCCTGCGGAAAGCCAGATCGAGGCCATCGCCCGGAGCCGCCTCTTCGGCTTCGAGGACGAGGTGGCGATCCGCGTCACCGAAACCGACACCGGCGCCCGCATCGACATGCGCTCGCGTTCGCGGCTGGGCCAGATCGACCGGGGCGCCAATGCCCGGCGCATCGAGGCCTTCCTGTCAGCTCTCGAAACGCGCGCCCGGACCTGAGGACCAGCCATGAAACACCTGATCCTGCTGAACGACCCGCCCTATGGCACAGAGCGCAGCTTCAACGGGCTGCGCATGGCCCATGCGCTGGCCAAGAACGACCCGCAGGCCGAGATCACCGTCTTCCTGATGGCCGACGCGGTGCTCTGCGCCAAGGCGGGACAGAAGACGCCCGACGGCTACTACAACCTCGAGCGGATGCTCCGCCGCGTGCTCACCGCCAAAGGCCGCGTGCTGGCCTGCGGCACCTGCATGGATGCACGCGGTCTCAAGGACGAGGACCTGACCGAAGGCGCGAACCGCTCCACCATGGACGAACTCGCGCAGGCGACCCTGGCTGCGGACAAGGAGCTGGTGTTCTGATGGCGGAGATGCTGACGCTCGTCGCCATCGCGACCGATGGCGCGCGCCAGCGCGTAGAGGCTCGCCACCAGGCCGACGACGCCGAGCGTCAGGGCGAAGAGGACTGCGTATTGCGTCGGTGCATCCATCCGGAAGCCCTCCAGCCGGAAATACGCGGTAACGTCATGCCGCCCCGGATCATGCAGGCCGCCCCGACGCTAGAAAGGCGAGCGGTCCGAGCCGTTCGCCGAGCCGCCGGTCGAGGCCGAGGTAAAGCCCCGCCCGGGTCAGGAACAGCAAGGCGAAGACGAAGACATAGATGACCGCCGCGCCAATGTCTGTCGATCCGGCGACATAAGGGCCGCCGAAGCCTTCCGCCGTCGACCAGATCACGAAGGCCAGCGCGGCGCCGCCCAGATAGGCAAGGTTCGAGAACAGGCCCAGGATTAACGCGATGGCAAGCGCCGTTTCGGCCACGGCGACCAGATAGGCAAAGGCCGTCGGATTGACGTTGACCACGTCGATCCAGAAATGGATCCAGTCGCGGACCAGCGCCGGTTGCTTGTCGAGCGCGCCGGTGAGGTAGCTGGCGAAATCATTGATGAAACCCGGGCGCCACTTGAATTGCGCGTCGATCGCCCAGACCAGACCGAAGAGGATCCTTACCGCGCCAACCGCATTAGGGCTGACAAGTCCTGCCTGATGTGTCGACATCACCGTGTTCTCCATGTCGGGCGCGATCGTTCGGGGCGCGCGTTTCTGCTTTGGGTTCAACTCGGGCGCACATTCCAGACCCCGGGTCTGGTATGTCCCCGTCAGATATTAAAACACTCCGCCGCGCCCGGCGTCCAGACGCTCAGCCCCTGCAAGAGCCAACCCTGCATCCCGTTGCGATAGTAGTGAATGCAATCCGGCGGGAATCCGGCCTCGGTCATCTTGCGGATTGCGGTTGGCGACTGACCGCACCAGACCCCGTTGCAGAACATCGCAACCTTGCGCGCGTTGCTGCAATCCCAACCGTCGCTCATGCGTGTGCATCCAAGGGATTGAAGGGCGGTCTCGGTTTCTGTGAATGGCAGGTTGATCGCGCCGGGAATGGTGTACTTGGCGTATTGCTCGGGCTTGCGTCCGTCTGCGACCACCACGTCGCCCGCCTGCATGGCGTCGATCAGTTCCAGCTCTCCCAGCGGCACCACGCCCGGCACCGGTATCAACGATTGCAGCACCGCAGGCGGGGCCGGGCGTGAGGTCCGCGACCATTCCGACGACAGCCGATGCTCGGGGTCGGAAATCCGGCGGATCTCCAACGGACCGTCCGGGCCGGGCACCGAACACTCCGTCATCCCCGAAGCAATGCAAACCTCGGGCACGCTTCCGTCGTCTTCAGGCATTCCTGACCACGCCCGCCAGCATGTCGCGCACCTGCCCGGCGACGCGGGTCAGGTCAGGGTTGTCGATCGCCTGCATCGAGGCCACCGGATCGATGGCCGAGACCTCGACCCCGCCGTCGACCTCGCGCAGGATCACGTTGCAGGGCAGCATCGCGCCGACGCGCGGTTCCATCCCCAACGCCTGATGCGCCATCTTCGGGTTGCAGGCACCGAGGATGCGATAGCCGGCCATGTCCTCGCCCAGCTTCTTCTTCATCGTCGCCTGAACGTCGATCTCGGTCAGCACGCCGAAACCGGCCTCGGTCAGCGCCGCGCGCACGCGCTCGTCGGCTGCGTCCATGGTCGCGCCGTCGAGTTTTCGGTCCATCGTATAGCTCATTTTCCCTCTCCTTCGTTCTGCGTCACTTGCGCAGGTATTTGACCAGCGCGGCAATCGCCAACACCACGAGGACAAGGATCACAAGCGACCAGACGCCGCTGTAGCCCATGCCAAAGCCCATTCCAGTTCCCATGCCGGATCCCATTTTCAGCTCCTTTGTTTGGGTACATAACCAGTGCTATTTTTCGGACATAGAGATTCCAGCAACTGGAAGCTCAAGAGGTAGAGCAATTTTTTTCACGCACTGGAGGCCTCCAGGATCAGGCAACCGTGAACTGTGCCATCATTCCCGCGTCTTCGTGTTCGAGAATGTGACAATGCAGCATAAAAGGCGTCGCGGCATCGGCCTTCTGGTCGACCCGCACGAGGATCTCGGCGCCACGCCCATCGACCACAACGACATCCTTCAGCCCTTCGGTCGCCGGGTCCACGCGTTGCCCGCCGCGAGAGACGACCTGGAAAGAGGTCCCGTGGACATGGAAGGGGTGGATCATCATCGGAGCCGAAATCCGCCAAAGCTCGGTTTCGCCGGCGCGCAACTCGGCATCTATCCGGCCCATATCGTAGGAATTGCCGTTGATGCCCATGATCGAGCCGGAACTCCCGATCAACCTGTTGAACATGGCCCCCATCATCGAGCCTGCATGCATGTCCAGCCGGAAGTCGCGGGTTCGGGCGGGTGCGCCGAAATCCATCGGCGGCGCGGGCAGGGTGGCGGGAAGGGTGGCCGGTCCGGTTGCGGGCGAGACGCCGGGCGCGAACGTCATGATCTCGATCGCGCCACCAGACCCTGCATTGCCGCCCATCATGCCGCCCCCACCCATCATGCCGCCGCCCATCATGCAACCCTGGGCGATGCCGGCACTGATCAGGCGAACGGGCGCAGTGTCCGCGCTGAAATCGACGACGATCTCGGCGCGCTCGGCCGGGGCCAGCGCGATGTGGCTGCGCGCAACCGGCGCGGGCAACAAGCCGCCGTCGCTGGCGACCTGGTGAAACCGGCGCCCATCGGCAAAGGCGAAATCGTAGAACCGCGCGTTCGAGCCGTTGAGCAGGCGCAGGCGCACCAGGCCTCTTGGCACGTCGGCCACCGGCTGCACGGCACCGTTCACGCAGATCGTGTCACCAAGAAAGCCGCCCATTAGTGTCATGCCCGAAGTGTCGTAGACCAGCCGCCCGGCCCGGTCGAAACTGCGGTCCTGCACCACACCAGAGGCAGGTCGTTGACACCATAGTCCGAGGGCAGGCCATTGGGTGCCGCGGGGTCTTCGACAAGCAGGAAACCGGCCAGGCCGTGATAGACCTGCGGGCCTGTCTTGCCATGGACATGGCTGTGGTACCACAGCGTCGCCGCCGGGTGATGCACGTCGAACCGAGCCGCCCAGGATTGCCCGGGGTCAAAGGCCAGCTGCGGACCGCCGTCCATGGTGCCGGGAACATGGGCGCCGTGCCAGTGAGCAGTGATCTGGTCGTCGGTACGGTTGACCACGTCGATCTGCGCGCTTCGCCCGCGCCGCACGCGCAAGGTGGGCCCAAGGTAATTCAGCTCGTATCCAAGCGTCGGCGTCTGCGTTCCCGGCACGAAGGCGTGGCTGCCCGCCCGTGCCGTCAGCGTCACCGGCTGAGACCCATCCGCATCGACCAGCGGTGGGATCGGCAGCGGGGCGACACCTTCAGCGGCGAAGGCGCGCCCGGTCAGAAGAAAGGGCGCCGCGATCAGCGAAAATCCTCCCAAGAGGACTTCGCGGCGGTCAATTCCCTGGTCGGGGCAGTCGGACTCATTCGACGACAAGAGGTTTCTCCAGTTTTCGCCGTATCGGGTAATTCAAAACAAATTCACATTGCAGAACATAATTGTCCGACGGCGTTGTCGACCGGCTCCAGTCAAACATCTGCTTTCTTCTTCCCTATCGTGCTGCGAAGACCACCGCCGATCAACGAGACCACGTCCGTCGCCACGCCGAGGACATTCGCGCGGGGGGGCAGCGCGATGTAGACAGGCCGCCAGTCGGGATCGAATTTCTCCTTGAAATTGCGCAGGCCTTCGAAATTGTAGAACTGCCGTCCGTGGCGATAGACGAAGGCGCCTAGCCGTGTCGTGAGCTTGGCGCCGCGGCGTGCCTCGAGGCCCGAAAGCGGGGCATTGCCGAGGCTGAACTCGCGATAGCCCTCGGCCTTGAAATGCAGCATCAGTTCGGTGAACAGAAAATCCATCAGTCCCGATGGCGCGTCATCGACCTGGCGCATGAGATCGATCGTGGCCTTGTCTTTCGTCTCGGTCAGCCAAAGGTTGGCAAACGCGACAATCCGGCCTTCAAAAGAAACAGTCGCAATAGGGAATTGCGCCAGGCGCTCGGCGTCAAAGGCACCGACGGAAAACCCTTTCTCGCCGCCGGATTTCGAGGTGAGCCATTCGTCGGAGATGGCCTTGAGCGTTGCCATCGTCTTAGCCGGGATCGGGGCAGGGATGACGTCAAAGCTCAGCCCATCCCGAAGAGCGCGGTTATGCGCGGTACGCAGCTTCTTTCGGTGCGATCCTTCCATCCCAAAGTCGGTCAGCCTTACGACCGCCTCTTCGCCCATCTTGATCAGCGAGAGCCCCATGTCGAGCCAGAGCGGCACGGATGTTGCTGAGACGGAATAGAAAACGGGACGAGCATTCGCAGCGTAGGCGGCATCGTGGAATTCCCAGACGAGTTGGGCGAACTCATCGGGATCGCCGAAGGGCTCGTGCAGAGCGATCCAGGTGCGTCCTTGTATGCGATACATGAGAAACGACTTCCCGCTTTCGGAAAACAACAGCGACTTGTCTCCGGTCAGCACGATGTTCGCTTCTGGATCGTCCTGCCCCTTGATGATCTCCCGCGCGCGTTCCAGATCCTCCGCCGTCGCGAGATCATGCGAGAAGGCTCCTGGCCTGAGCGCAAAAACAAGAGTCATCAAAGCGAGAGCGAGGACGCCAACCAGTGCTGCACGAAGGGCGCGCGGTGCCGATTGATCCGCCGCAAACTGCCACCAGAGTTCGTGTGCATAAGGTGTGGCCTTGTGTGCAAAAAACAGGACGGCTATGACGGCGATGGCAAGGCCGAACATCATGATGATCCAGCGCGGGCTCAGGACGTTTCGGGTCAATCTGGTCGTCCGATAAAACTCGCGGCGCGTCGGCACGAGAATGAGGATTGCCAGGCCAAGCACCAGCGCCCGTTCGTAATCGAGACCGTGGGCAAGGCTTGCCGCGATGCCGCCACCAAGGACCCCGATCGCCAACCACCAAGCCCCTTCGACGCGGCGGAGCAGACCGTGGGCGATGATCACTAGAGCCGCGCCCAGGATGCTGGACATAAGCGCGCCGCCTTCGACAAATGCCAAGGGCAAAAGGTCTTCGTATTCCTGAGCAAGATCGCTGGTGGGTGGGATCAGGGTCGATGCGAGCATGAAAGCACCGGACCCGAAGACCATCGCGGAGATCGCAAGCGGTGTAACGGCGCTGACCGACTTGAAGACGGGTGCGAGGCTTTGCATCACCGGTCCGAGGGTGCGCCCGCTTGCCATTCGGGCCTCGGTGAAGGCGAGCAGGATCAGCGCGGCAACGAACGGGACGAGATAGTAGATGAGCCGATAGAGCAGCAGGCCCGCCGCCGCCTGATCGACTGGAACGGAGGCGGGCAGGGCGGCAATGATAACCGTCTCGAAGACGCCAACGCCGCCAGGCACGTGGCTGAGCACGCCTGCAAAGATGGCGGCGGCAAACACGGCGAGGAAAGTTGCGAAGCCCAAGTCGCTGGCTGGCAGCAACAGGTAGAGTGTTGTCCCGGCCAGGAGAATGTCGATACCGGTGAAGACGATCTGCCCCAGCATGATGTTGAGCGAAGGTGCCCGCAATGAAACCCCACGGACCGTGACCTCGGGTTTGCGAAGAGCTAGGAAGAACAGAAATATCAGGCAGAGTGAAACGATTGCGACAGAGCCCCAGCGGATCGTCGTGGCATTGAGTGCGGTAAGCGAATCCAGAGCATGGGGATGATAGGCAAGCGCGCCGAACCCGATCAGCGTCGCCCCGAACCCGAAGGCAAGTGACCCGAAGACCGCGATACCAGCGATGTCATATGCGGATAGCCCAAGCGCGGAATAGATGCGGTATCGCACCGCACCGCCCGTGACAGGCCCTGCCCCAATCGTATTTCCCAGGGCATATCCGAGAAACCCGCCGGTGAAGATGACGGGCAGGGGGAGATTCTTGCCGAGATAGCGCAAGGCTGACCAGTCATAGCCGACGAGCGCCGTATATCCGCCGGCCGTGCATAGCAAAGCGACGACAACGATGTGCCAGGGCGCGCCCCGTATCTGTGCGACCACATCCTGTAAATTGACCGGTTTCAGAAGATGATAGAGTGCCCAGGCACCACCTGCGAACAGTGCCGCTGTCAGCAGATAAGGCAGCAGTGGTTTGATGCGGGCCCACAGCCATTCGGTGGAAATATCTTCTGAAACCGTCACGTCTGTCCCTCGAATCATTTGTCTGTATGGATCTTTTTAGCCTGCCCCGGCGACAATTACACCGGGGCAGGCCGCCCTCCGTGAGTGGGGACCTTTACGCTGCCGAAGGGGGGAATCCCGACGGCGCAAAGCGGAGGTCAGGCGTCCTGTGCGATCGCCCGGTTGGCAAGCGTGACGTCAAGGGTCATCCGCTCGCCCTTGCGCAGGCCTACGATCGTTGAAGCGGTGTCCGGCGCGGTGCTTGCCACGGCACGGGTCAGATCGCGGGCCTCCTTGATCTCGGTTCCATCGAAGCTGAGCACGATATCGCCCGCTTTCAGCCCGGCTTTCTCGGCCGGTGTGCCCGCGATCACTTCTTCGACCTGATGCCCTGGCCGGCATCGAGACCGAGAACCTCAGCGACTTCCTCGCTCACAGGCTTTATCTGCACGCCGAGCCAGCCGCGGTCGATCTGACCGTCATCCTGCAGGTCTGCGACAATCTTTGAGAGAAGGTCTGACGGAACGGCGAAGCCGATCCCCGCACTGCCGCCATTCGGCGAAAAGATCGCCGTGTTGACCCCGATCACTTCGCCCTGGTCATTGAAGAGCGGTCCGCCCGAGTTGCCGCGGTTGATGGCGGCATCGGTCTGGATGAACTCATCGAAGGGGCCGGCGTTGATGTTGCGGTCTTTAGCCGAGACGATCCCGGTCGTGACCGTTCCGCCGAGACCGAAGGGATTGCCCACGGCGATCACTTCGTCACCGACGCGCATGGCGTTAGAAGACCCGAAGGCCACCTTTGGCAGGCCGGTGCCTTCGATATCCAGAAGCGCGAGTCGGTCAGCGGGTCAGCCCCGACAACGGTGGCCTCATGCTCCGACCCATCGTCAAACTTGACGGTCACGGTCGTCGCACCGTCGATGACGTGGTTGTTTGTGACGATCAGGCTGTCGCCGGAGATGATGAAGCCCGATCCAAGGCCTTGGCGTTCAGGCGAACCTGGCATGTCCGGCATTTGAGGCATCTGGTCGCCAAAACGGCGTTGGAATTCGTTGAAGAACTCGTCGTTCGGAATGCCGCCTTCCGCATCGGCGGGCGTGACTTTCGTGCTGACTTCCACGAGAACGACCGCCGGGCTGAACTGCTCGATGAGGGCGGCATAGCCGCCGGTGGGCACTGCGAAAGCCGTGTAGGTGCAAAGGCCACGAGACCGCTGCTGCGATGGCTAACGTTGTACCGGCACGCACCATTGATATTCCTCGAGACTTGTGCACCTCCATCTCGGGTGTGATGATGGAGCCAGCACCTCGAGCAGTTTGCGATGACGGCGATTAAAGGAATTTGTAACGTGACTTATCGGTCATCCTCGCGTGACCGCCGGACCCTCCGAAATATCCAGCCTAGTCGCCAGAAGAGAAATGTCATTGCTCCCGCAGAAGCAGCCATCAGGCCGAGGGCATAGACATACCCAAACTTCCATCCCAGCTCGGGCAGATTATAGGGCGAAGCTCGGTCGAAATTCATGCCATAGAGTCCGGCAATGAATGTCATCGGTATGAAAACCGTCGCGATCATCGTCAGGACCTTCATCACCTCGTTCATCCGGTTTGAAATTGACGACAGCTGCAGGTCCACAAGGCCTTGGGCCGTTTCGCGGTAGACTTCGACCATGTCGAGCAACTGAAAGGCGTGATCTGAGCAATCTCGTAGATAAGGCAAGAGCGACTCGTCGACCTGTGGCGTGTCATCGCGTTGCAGCGCGGCAAGCGCCTCACGCATCGGCCAGAGCGCGTGCCGCAGATCAAGAAGTTCACGCTTCAGGAGATGGATATCGCGTACAGCACCGTCTCCGGGCTCCTGTAAAATGCGTTCCTCCAGCCCTTCGACCAAATCGCCATAACGTTCCAGGATCGGGAAATAGGTATCTATGATGGCATCAATCAGCGCATAGAAGAGATAGGCGCTCGATCCTCGGATGCGCCCGGCCCCGCCTGCAAGGCGCTTGCGGACACCCTCGAAACAGTCGCGTGGGCCCTCACGCAGGGTCAGGACGAAATCAGGTCCCAGGAGGAGTGTGATCTGGTCGGCAACGAACGGCGGGCCGGACACTGGCATGCGCAGCACCGTTAAAACAAGGTCACCATCGAAATCGGTGTGGGACCGTTGGTCAAGGTGGAAAAGATCGGCGATGGCAAGCTCGCTCAGGCCGAAATCTGCGCCCAGCTCCGCGATTGCCAAATGGTCCTTCAACCCGCAGATGTCGATCCAGAGCAATTCGCCTTCATGCTTGTCGGGCCGGTTGGTTTCCACTGCGTAGCCGTCCAGACCATAGCGATACCAGGTCACCTGTGTTTCATGCGCATCCTTGGGCGGCTCGATGGCAACCGGCGAAGCTCCGACACTGCGTGATTGCCGCCTTGCTTTTCGATTCTGAACCGCGCGCAAAGCGGTCAATAGCGAGTTTCTGTCAATCGGGCTTTTCATTTCGTCAGTGTTTTCAAAAATGTGTTCATCGTCAATAGTATGCACTGGAGGTGCCTCATGAATTGGCAGATGCTGCAATCCTGGTTGTCAAAACTTCATCCGGACACTTGGTCGGGCGCGTTGACGCTGGCTGTCCTGTTCTGGTTGGGCGGCCTCATTTTGTCCCGGGTTATGCGTCGGGCCATCCGATTGATCATGGAGCGCGACCGGGACCAACGGATCGACCGCATGGCCGCATCGTTTCTGTCAAAGGTCGCGAGCGTCTTCGTCTGGATCGTGATCCTGATGCTATACGCGCACATGATCCCGGCGCTGGACCGTCTCAGTACCGCACTTCTGGCAAGTGTCTCTGTCGCTTCGATCGTCATCGGTCTTGCCGCGCAATCGACGCTTGCCAATTTCGTTGCCGGACTCAGCCTGATCTTCTACCGGCCGTTTCGGCTGGGCGACCGTATTCAGCTCAATGCACCGACAGGGTTGGAGACCGGGATCGTCGAAGATGTATCGCTGGGCTACACCGTTCTTCAGACCTTTGACAATCGCCGCGTGATCATCTCGAACTCGGTGATTTTGAACACAGTGATGGTAAATCTGACGGCTGTGCACCCGCGTGTCATGGCAATCGTGCCGTTCTCGATCAGTTATGATGCGGACATCGACAAGGCGCGGGCAATCGCATTGGAGTTGGCCGGGGCCCATGAGCAGGTGGAAGAGATCGTGGCCTGCCCGGTTATGTTGCTGGGCGCGTCAAGCGTGGACATGAATTTGAGGGTTTGGTGCGCGGATCCGGCAATAGCCGCAGGGGTCAAATCCGATCTGACGGAGCAGATCAAAAAACGGTTCGACGCCGAGGGGATCGAAATCCCCTATGCCTACCAGAATGTTATCGTGAAGTCGCTTCCTGGATTAGCCGCTTCTGACCAGTCGGAGCAGGAAAACGAAAACAGTCAAGAGTAGGAGTGCCAGCGTCGCAGAAAAGAGGACTTCGATCCGACCGAAAGACAGGCGATCCAGGCGTTGCGCATCGATCTGTTGGCGGATCACCAAGAACCTTAGCGATGCCAGAAGTACTAGCGTGGCGCTCAGCAGAACAAGTGCAAGGCCGGCCCAGGTATTGTTTGGAGTGGATGGCAGCCTTTCTACCAGAATCCGAAAGCCAGCAATGGCGATAGCGGTGCGTATCCACGCTAGATTAGTTCGCTCGTTCGTGGCATGGTCTTGAAACTTCTCTATCATTTTTGAAGTCCGCACTTTCTCGCTTCTGCTTAGCACCACCTTACACCTTTTCGACCATCGCGAAGTGCTGTGCCGGTCACGATCGGCGGTAAGAGATTGCTCGCGCTGACATGGCGAGGCAGGCGGCGCCGCAGCTCCCCAGAATTTAAGCTTGATCTTGTAAGCATCATTCTTGTCACTGGCGAAACGCGGGCATCAACCTCGAGGAGGGAACTAGTGAGATGAATCCATTACGGTATGTTTGGGAAAAGGGCATAGCCAGCGCGTTTCTGACCGGCCTGTTCGTTTTGCTTCCGGTTATCCTGACGTTTTTGGTCATCGAATGGATCATAACGAAACTGCGGGGAGCCCTTGGGCCTGGCAGTTTCGTTGGCGATCTCTTGACTTCCGGGGGAACTAGCCTGGTTGGCCCGGGGCACCAGACCATTGCTTTTTGGCTCGGACTCGCCATTGCGCTCTTGGGGGTCTGGGCGCTCGGCGTTCTGGTCAAGGCGCGGGCAAAGCGCCAGCTCACGACGTGGATCGACACCTTGTTCTCACGGGTGCCGTTGGTGAAAACGATCTACAAACCGGTGAGCCAGATCGTTCGCATGCTGAATACGGACGAAGGTGATGAGTTCAAAGGCATGTCGGTGGTCATGTGCCGTTTCGGTGGTAAGCAGGGCGCCGAAGTTCTGGCGCTTCTGACTTCCCAGGAAGTCTATGTCGTTGACGGCAACAGGCGGCGGCTAGTGTATCTACCGACGTCGCCAATACCCATGTCCGGCGGGCTTGTCTTCGTCGCCGAGGACGCGGTCAGTTCGGTGCCGGGCGTGGAAGCAGACGACTTGATGAAGATATATTTCTCGATGGGAGCGCTTATGCCCGAGGAAGGGCAGGGCGGCCTGCCACGCGCAATCGAGAACAAGTTGAAGGGCCTGAAAGTCTGATGCTTTGGATCAAGGATCATCTTCTCGCTTTAGTTGAGCAGTATGGAGTGATTGCACTTTTCTTCTCGATCACGCTGGAGACGCTCGGACTTCCCTTGCCGGGCGAAAGCGCCCTCGTCGCATCCTCGGCCGCCGCCGGGGCCGGCAAGCTCAGCATATGGCACGTTGTGATTGCGGCATATGCCGCGGCAGTTCTTGGCGACAATATCGGCTATCTCATCGGGCACAGATACGGTAGAGCCGTTATTCTGCGCTATGGCGCGCGCATCGGCATTACACATGACAAATACATGCGTGTGGAGGAGATCACGGCAAAGTACGGGCCTTTCATGGTCATCGCCGCGCGATTCATTGTGCTCCTGCGACAGTTGAACGGCCTTGTGGCCGGATCGTCAGGCATGCACTGGGCAAAGTTTCTGATCGCCAATCTGATCGGCGCAGCACTCTGGGTCGGTTTGTGGTCTACGCTTGCATACAAGTTTGGTCATGATGTCTCGATCGTTCCCTGGATTTGGAATCATTTGTCCTTGATTGCGATGGTGGTGTTTCCGCTGCTTCTACTCTTGATTGCGGTGCTATACTGGCGCGTTTGTTGGAAAAAGGACGACATTACCGAGAATTGATTCACGCGTCGGGCAGCCGTGTTCATGCTGGCCCATTTTCATGTCTAAAGAAATAAGGAGACTTCGCGAGGAACGGATCAGATCATTTGCCGCCAGCGCCCTGATCGCTCAGAACGTATTTGCTGGCGCTGGCATCATGGCCATGGGTGTTGTCATCGTTCTGGGCGGAGCGTTCGATCTGGCCCTGCCGCTTGCAGATTCGAGCTCGATGGCAGAAGCCGAGAGATGCGCTGCAGAGGTGAGCCTGGAAAATTGCTGACGCTGAGCCTGCGGTCGCGTGACGACCACAGAAAAACATGCGCGACAACGGCGAGGAAATCTAGCTTGAACAAGGACGCTTTCGTGAAGTGGTCCCAGCAAACTGGACAGTCGGCTAAGGTGTATCCCGAACCTTTGAAGGGATACGAGAATGGCGAAGCGCCGGAAGTTTACAGACCAGTTTAAGGCCAGGGTCGCGCTGGAAGCGCTGCGTGGCGACAAGACTATCCAGGAGATCGCGGCGAAGCACCAGGTGCATCCGAACCAGGTCAGCACGTGGAAACGGCAGGCGGTCGAAGGCATGGCCGATGTGTTTGCCCGTGGCGGCAAGCCGGAAGGGCCGACCGAGGCCGAGGTCAAGGAACTGCACGCCAAGATCGGGAGGCTGGCGGTCGAGAACGATTTTTTGTCCGAAGGGCTGAAGCGGTGAGCCCCTAGAAGAAACGCGCGATGATCAAACGGGACCACCCGCAGCTCAGTATCAGCCAGCAGTGCAATCTGGTGCGGCTCAGCCGATCCGCGTTCTACTACGCGCCGGTCGGGATCGACGCCGAAACGCTGGCGATGATGAAAGAGATCGACCGGGTCTTCACCAAGTATCCGTTCTTCGGCAGCCGCCAGATCGCGGCCTATCTGCGCCGGGAGGGGGTCGTCATAGGTCGTCATCGCGTCAGGCGATTGATGGCGAAGATGGGGCTGGAGGCGATCTACAAACGTCCCAGAACCAGTCAGCCGCACCCCCAGCATCCGGTCTTCCCGTATTTGCTGAGAAAGATACAGATCGACCGGCCCAACCAGGTCTGGTGCGCCGACATCACCTTTGTGCCTGTGCGCAACGGGTTCCTCTATCTCGTGGCGGTCATGGATTGGGCCTCGCGCAAGGTCCTGAGTTGGCGGCTGTCGAACACGATGCATGCGGACTTCTGCGTGGATGCGCTGAATGAAGCCATCGCCCGACACGGCGCGCCGGAAATCATGAACACGGACAGTCATACGATTGGTGCCAGTTCTCGGGTGGTTTGACTCAAACACCGATCGACCATTCGCTGGGTTGGTGCCGCATGGCTTTCCGGTGTGATCTGACTCTCACTCCGATCGACCTGACACGTGTCTTTCCCTGGACCTGTCGATCATCCGGGAACGCCCTGCGGCGAGCTTGTCTCAAAGGTGCGCCGTGACCCAAGAAGGGCCTGACCATCCGGTCTCATGACTGTCCTGTCCCTGCATTCCTCGAGGCGATGCTCGTTCACGTGCCGCAGGAAAGGATCATAGGATGGCCGAACACTCAGAAGCATCTCACGTCGTAGGCGGTGTCGATACCCACAAGGACTTGCACGTGGCTGCGGTCGTTGATCACCGGGACCGCGTTCTCGGTGTCGAGAGCTTTCCCACGACACGACATGGGTATCGCTTGATGCTCGCCTGGATGCGGTCTTTCGGCGATCTGCAACGCGTTGGCATCGAATGCTCGGGCAGCTATGGCGCAGGTTTGTTGCGTTACATGCAGGCGGCTGGTGTCGGGGTTCTGGAGGTCACTGCACTTGACAAGCATGACCGACGCCGACGCGGAAAGAACGACCACTTCGATGCGGAAAGCGCTGCTCATGCCGCTTTTGCCGAACGGTATACCGTGACACCTAGGAGCCGTGATGGGATGGTCGAAAGTCTCCGTGTTCTAAGGGTTTGTCGCAAGACGGCAGTCCAGGCACGCCGCATCGCCTTGCAGATGATCCAGACAACGATCGTCTGCGCGCCCGACAGATTGCGAGACCCGTTGCGGCAAATGACCCGCATGCAGTTAATCCGCACGTTGGCAGCTTGGCGGCCTGATCTTACGGCGTATCGGGAGGTCGAAGAAGCCTATCGCATCTCGCTCAAATCCTTGGCGCGGCGATACCTCGAATTGCATGACGAGATCGCCGATCTGGACGACATGATCGAAGCCATCGTCAAGGACCTTGCCCCAGAGCTGATCGAACAGACAGCGATCGGCCTGAACAGCGCGGCGCAACTGTTGCTGACGGCGGGCGATAACCCCGAGCGCCTCAGGTCGGAAGCCAGCTTCGCGGCACTGTGCGGCGTCAGCCCTGTCCCGGCGTCATCAGGCAAGACCGTCAGGCACAGGTTGAACAGAGGCGGTGATCGCCCGGCCAACAGCGCCATCCACATTATAGCGATTGGACGGTTGCGACTGGACCCGCGCACCCAAGCCTACGTTGCCAAACGCATCGCTGCCGGCAATTCGAAGCTGGAAGCCATTCGCAGCCTCAAGCGCTATATCGCCCGAGAAGTCTTCGGCATCATCATGCGACGCCAGAAGCAGATCAATCAGTCCCAGATCGCAGCTTGACTCTTAGAAGGGCGTCCAAGGCAGCCAGTTCACGGGATCGGCCTGGATCACGACGCTGACCGAGGCAGGCGTGCGCATCTCGATGGATGGACGGGGCCGTTACCTCGACAACATCTTCATCGAGCGGCTCTGGCGAAGCCTGAAGCAGGAGGCGATCTATCTCGAAGAGATCGCTGACGGCTTCCAAGCCCGAAGGGTCGTTAAAAACTGGATGGCATTCTACAACAACAAGCGGCCCCATTCCGCGCTTGATCGGCGAACGCCGGACGAGGCATATTGGGCGGCCTTGGAAGAGCAGAAAGCAGCATGAAACCTAAACCCGATACACCTTAGCGAAGCTGCAAACCTGTCCGAAAAGCTGGGACCACTTCATCGGCCTTGGGGGTCGGGCTAACGACGAAACCGAAGGCATCGTGAAGACCTTTCATTCGCTTTTGCAGATCTCTTAGATCGAAGATGGCTTCTCGAGGAAGCGCTTCTTAATGGTGGATGTCGCGGCCTTGGCGCGGACATCTTGGGAGGTGTATGAGCCGACTGCCGAAACAACCTTTCATAATCTAAGCTGTGACGTCCCGAATGCGCCGCTCTTCGTCTCTGACAACAAGTCTCTGTTGGGCCAGGTGTTTGCCAAATTGATTGAAAATGCGCTCCGCCACACCGGTGAGCGACACTGGCCCCGGCATTCCTGCCGGAGAACTTGAAAACGTACTCCGTAGTCTCTACCGTCTGGAGCGGAGCCGCACGACACCCGGCAGCGGTTTGGGCCTGAGCCTCGTTGCCGCAATCATCCACATGCACGACGGCGAACTGCGCCGGGAAGACAATGCGCCGGGCGTCAGAGTCGAGATAGATTTGAAGGAGGCCGGGAAAAACAATGCTGGCGCATAAGGATTTACATTTCAGCGGTCGCTCGGGGTGGTTGCGCGCAGCGGTCCTCGGGGCCAACGATGGGCTATTGTCGACGGCAAGCATCATCGTCGGGGTCGCTGCGGCTTCAGCAGCGACTGGGCCAGTACTGGTCGCTGGCCTGGCCGGTCTCGTCGCCGGCGCACTGTCGATGGCCGCAGGGGAGTATGTGTCCGTAAGCTCGCAAGCGGACAGCGAAAATGCAGACTTGAAGCGCGAGGCAATTGAACTCGCAGGAAACGCCGATGGCGAATTCGAGGAACTGGTCGGCATTCTACGCACGCGTGGAATGTCCGATGCAACCGCGCGCCAGGCCGCAACCGAAATGACCGAACATGACGCGCTTGCCACCCATGCGCGCGAAGAAATCGGTCTGAGCGATACACTGAATGCGCGTCCGCTTCAGGCGGCGGCCGCATCTGCCGCAGCGTTCCTGGTCGGAGGATTGCCGCCACTGATAGTGGCCGCGATTGTCCCATTCGCGAGCGTCGCTGTCGCGGTTTCACTGGTTGCCCTGGCAATGCTCTTCGGCCTTGGGGCTACCGGAGCCAGACTGGGTGGTGCACCGGTTGGTCGCGCCGCGCTACGTGTGGCCTTCTGGGGTGTGATTGCCATGACCGCGACTTATGCGATCGGCGCCCTGTTCGGGACGCGCCTTTAGTTTGCTGCTGCAACCCGAATGCTGATGTCACCTTACGCGGGTCGTCCGGTGGTTTTCTTTCGTCGGATTAACAAGCCCGCGACGAAACCCAAAAATAGCGCGATCACATGTCCGATGTCTGTGAGTGGTTCGAAGTCGACGGCGATCTTTAGCGAGATCCCGAGCAGAACAGCGAAGCACAAGCGCCAACGATACCGCGAGCCCGCGATTGCAAGCCCTGCGAGGCCAAACCCGCCCATGGACATGCCAACATCGTTGAGGGCGGAGACCTCGGACAGGCTCGGAAGTAGCCACACGGCCGTTAAAAGGACGAGGGTCGATCCGATATCAAGCCCGAAGAATGTGGCCGCCGCTCCCCAGCTGCCACGGGCTCTTTCGGTGTATCCGAGTGCGAGAGACGCAAAGATGACCTGCCTGAAGAACATCTCAACATCGTGAGAGAGGAATGTGCCAGTGAGCAGGCGGGAAAAATCACCGCTCCACACCGATTTCTGGCCGATACCCCAAAACTCCAGCATTTCGTCTGGCAGTTCACCTTCGAAAGTGCCTGCCGCCATATTTGCCAAGACCATTGCCGTCAGGAACAGCAGAGTGAATCGATACTGCCTGACAAACCCCGACAACTCGGTCGCAGCTTTACGTACCCTTTCCATCGCAACCCGTTCAATGCGCCAGCGGAGCGGCGCCGGATTGGGTCGGACGTCGCATCACCAAGAGGATCGGCAGAAGCCCCGCCGCGACCCATCCCAGCATATCAAACACGCGGGTATAGGACATGAGCGCGGCCTGGCGAGCGATCTCACCTGACAGGATCGCGGCACCTTCCGTGCTTTGCGGGGTCAGGCCGAGCGGAGCGAGGTAGGCTTGTGCAGCCGCCGAATAGGGCGTGACGTGCTGTGTCAGCAAAGCCGTATCCATTGCCAAACCGCGCACGATCATTGCCCCGACGATCGCGATCCCGATGGAGGACCCCAATTGCCGCGTAACACCGTAGAGCCCCGACGCTTCGTTCTGCCGCGCACTGTCGATCTTATCGAAGGCAAGAGTCGACATCGGAACGAAAACAAGCCCCATGCCGAACCCGCCGATGACACCCGGCCATGCGAGCTGCCAGAAACTGGCGTCGAGGTTCAGGGCGCCGGTGGCAAAATTACTCCACGCTGTCAGGATCAGGCCAAGGGCGGCGAGCATGCGCGGATCGAACCGGTTCACCAGCACCGCGCCCGTGATCACCATCGAGAACCCGGCAGCAAGGCCGCGTGGGATGAACAGGTATCCAGCCTCGATCACCGGATAGCCAAGTAGCCCCTGCACAAAGAGCGGCAGGATCGCAATCCCACCGAACATGGCGACAGAAAAGCCTGCAATGATTGCATTACCGGCAGCAAAATTGCGATCCGCAAAGAGCCGTAGATCCACGATGGTTTCGGAGCGCCCAAGCCCGCGAATGACGAATGCCAGACCGCCAAGCGCAGCGGCGATGGCCGCGACCTGAATGACGCGGGACGACAACCAGTCCTTGCTTTCGCCCTGATCCAACAAGAACTGCAGCGCACCAATGCCGATGGCCATCAGGAACAGACCCGCCCAGTCGATCCGAACATTTTCCGGCTCGTCTTTGGGAAGCTCTCCGCCCAGCATCAGCAGGGCGAGGGCCGCGATGGGTAGGTTGACGAAAAAGACCATACGCCAGCTATAGGTGTCGGTCAAAATAGCCCCGATCGTAGGCCCGAGCACGGGGGCGACGACAACGCCGAGCCCGAACATCGCCATGGCCTGGCCGCGCTTTTCCTTTGGAAAAGCATCGAACAGAATGGATTGCGATAGGGGGATCAGGAACGCGCCGAACATGCCTTGCCCCATGCGGAAGGCAACCATTGTGCCGAGGCTCCAGGACAGACCGCAGAGCGCGGAAAAGACCGCAAAGCCGGTTATGGCCGTCAGGATCAGCCGCCGCCGCCCGATCCGGCGGGCCATGAAACCCGTTAGTGGCATCACAACCACGGCCGACACGATGTAGCTTGTCAGGATCCAGGTTGTCTGGTCGGTTGTGGCGCCGAAGGCAGATTTGATGTGGGGCAGGGCCACGTTGACGATCGTGCTGTCGAGCACTTCCAGTACGGCGCTGAGCACGACCGCGACGACGATCGTGATGCGAACCGGGGCTGCGGGCGATGCCGACACCGGTGAAGTGGCGACCTCGGTCAATTTGTGCTGCCGGTGGTGTCGACCCGCACGGATGTGCTTGCACCGACGCGCAGGCCCGGATCGGTGCTACCGAGTTCGATCCTTACCGGGAATCGTTGCGTCACCTTGACCCAGTTTCCGCTGGCGTTCTCGGCGGGAAGAAGCGCGAAGGTCGACCCCGACCCGCGCCCGATCGAGCCGACTTTTCCGGTGAGCGTTGTGCCCGGCAGCATGTCGATCGTGATCGTGACGGGCTGGCCCTCGGTGATACGCGGCAGGTCCGTTTCCTTGAAATTGGCATCGACCCACCATTCGCCGTTGTCGACCATCGAAAAGAGCGGCGCATATGCGGTCACGACTGTGCCTTCCCTCAGCGTGATGTTGGACACCCAACCATCGACGGGTGAAGTGACTTTGGTGCGATCAAGGTTGAGTTGTGCCGTTTGAAGCGCGGCCTGCGCCGAGACGAGCGTATCCCGGTTTGCGACCAATGCCGCGCGGGCCTGAGCCTGCTGCGCTTGCGCTGCCCTGAGACCGCTCTCTGTCTGCGCGGCGGCACTTCTGGCCTGATCGAGCGAGGCCTGTGCGGCACTGCCATCATTGAACAACCTCTGCACCCGGCCAAGCTGCGACTGCGCCGCATCATTGGCAATCGTGGCGCTCTCGAGCAAGGCAGATGCCGCTTCGATCTGCTTGGTGTAGCTGCCCATGGCTTCGCTTGCCGCCTCGACCTGGGCCTGAGCCTGCGTAACGGCATTCTTGTAAACAGTATCGTCAAGATCAAAGAGAGGATCGCCCGCCGTGACACGCTGGTTCTCGGTCACATGAACAGCGGTGACCTTTCCCGTAACTTCAGCAGTGACGGTGACGACATGGGCCTGCACATAGGCATCCTGCGTGGATGGATAGAGTGTCGAGTAGCGCCAATACCACCACAATCCGCCGCCTATAGCGACGAGGACAAGAACGATGACGACGAGTTTGAGACCTTTCATGAAGTCACAAATCCAGCCCGTCGATCCATTGACGGACCGAATACTCTAGCTTGGACACATGGCGACCGTGCGCTTCAGCATCGGCGACTTCGCGGGCCAACTCGTCCTTCAGGTAGGTGTAGCGCGCTTCGAACTCACCGGCTGTCAAGTGGTGTCCATCATGCCAGTCTTCTTTCGCCTTGAGTTCAAATCGTGCTTTGTCAATTCGGGCCGCCAGGGCATCGAGCCGTGCGTGCAGATCGTCTTTCATCCATATCTCCCGTTTATAGCAGTATAGGCTGAGCTTCGCCCCAGCTGAGTGTCATTGGCCCATCATGGTCCCACCGGCCATCATACCGGCCCCGAAAAGGTGCGGGAAAAGTCCCGCCAGGCCAAAGAGGATCAGAAAGCCTGCCACGATGTAATTGAGCAGGCGGGGTGCTATTAAGATAGCTATCCCCGCGATGAGCGCAATCAGAGGCTGGACAAGCAGGACCGCACCCATCAGATTTTCTCTGCTGCCGGAGTGGTCGCAGCCTCTTTGTGCGCGACATCGAATGCCTTGCGCAGGTCGGCTTCCTTGCTGGTGTCAAGGTTCGTGCGGATGATCCGGCCACCCTGTTCGCCCAGACGCTCGATTACCTTGTCGGAGGCATGCTGGCGCACCATCATGAACAATGCGGCCTGACCAGGTTGCAAAACTTCGGAAACGTCCTTCATGAACTGGTCATTGATACCGTAATCGCTAAGCGCGCCACTTAGCGCACCCGCACCCGCGCCGACTGCGACCCCCAGCAAAGGGTTGAAAAGATCAGGCCGATCAGCAAACCCCAGAAGGCTCCGCTTGCAGCACCGAAGCTCCAGAGATTGACCATCTGGTTCAGCTTGACCTTGCCGTTCTCGTCCGCTGTTGCCACAACGGCATCGGCGACATCCACCAGATATTCCTTGGCCATGCCAAAGAGTTCGGTGCGGGCAGCATCGGCTTTTTCGGCGTTGTCGTAGCCGATGACGATGAGTTCAGACATGTTTGGGCCTCTTGGATTGGTCCGGCGCCAGAATAGCGCGTCAATTACCGGTGTTTTTGCTTCAGCATTTATCGAATAAGCTTCGGAATGTATACAGATTCGTCAAGAGCGGGGGCGTTGGTGAATATCGAGGTGCTGAGATGACCGACATCACGCGGCGCGCCATAACCACACTATTCATTGCAGTCGCAATTCTAAGTGCTTGCGCGCCGCGCAGCGATTGGATGCCACTTTCTCCGGGCGAACAGGCGCTCGCCTACGGCGTTCCCGGATCGGAGAACCGATCAGGCCTCCCTGTATCAGCCAAGCCCGGACCAGCAATCGCGTTCTCTGGGGGCGGGCAGAAGGGGGCCTACGGTGCCGGATTGATGGTCGGCTGGACCGAACGCGGTGATCGACCAGAGTTTTCTGTTGTCACCGGGGTCAGTACCGGTGCGATCCTTGCCCTTTTCACGTTTCTCGGTCCTGAATATGACAATACCGTTGAGATGCTCTACACGCGCTATCAGACGCGAGACTTGCTTCGGAGAAATTATGTTGGGGGTTTGCTGGGCGGGAATGCCCTCGACAATGCCGCGCCATACCGTTCCCTGATCGATCAACATGTCAACGATGCCATTGTCGGCGAGATCGCGGCAGAGGCTCGAAGGGGTCGGACGCTTTTGATCGGTTCAACGGATTTGGACGGCAAAAGGCCCTATCTCTGGGACGTTACCAAGATTGCGGCCTCTGGTCATCCGAATAGGGGACAGCTTATCCGCGACATCATTCAGGCCTCATCGGCCATTCCTGCCATTTTTCCGCCGGTGATCATCCCGTTCGTTGACGCATCCGGGCGTTCCGGTGACCAGCTCCATGTTGATGGCGGAATGACACGACCGTTCGTATTCAGGCCGCTGACGGCGCCAGACTCGACGCGCTCTAGCTCGGTCTTCATTGTCGCTAATGAGTACATCGATCCGGGTTTCGAACCTGTTGAACCGAACCTACGCAACGTTGCTTCCGCGGCGGTCGAAACGGCCGTAACAACGGCCATCCGGGACGAAATTGCACTTTTTGCGGAAGCCGCAAGCCGGACCGGAATTCAGTGGCGCGGGACCACTATTCCGGACAATTTTACCTTGCAACCAAATCAACAATTCGACCCGGAGTATATGCGCCAACTCTTCGAGCTTGGGCGCACGTCAATCATTACTGACCGGTCATGGACGCAAAACGCGAATAACGTCCAGAATTTGCGCTGAGATCAACACGCTAGGATCCAGACTCAATCACGAAGCGATAGCTTCGTAAATGACCCAGCCGATCGCGGCTGCGGCTCCCATCCAGATAGCTGGTATTACTAAGGCTGCAGTCTTGCTGGTTGGCCGTTCGGTGAGCTGTGTAGCTTGTACACGGCAATCCTCAATCACGTCGTCAGGAACCATGCGCATTGCTATCCATAAGCCCAATGGGACGAGCAAAATATCGTCAAGGAAACCAATAATGGGTATGAAATCCGGAATGAGATCGATCGGCGAAAGCGCATAGGCCACGACTGATGCTGCGAGGGCCTTTGCGTACCATGGTGTTCGAGGATCACGCGCGGCGAGATAGAGACAGACCGTATCTCTCTTGACGGTTTGTGCCCACTGCCGGACTCGACTCTGCATTTGGCTAGCTTACCAAAAACTCTTATGACCCAGACCATTATTCATCGCCAAAAGGCGCCCAGTGTAGCCAGCGCGACTGACTGCCCACAAATGCTCCACAAATGCTCTGTATCCCCGTCACGCCCAATCCAAAAGTGGCATACTCTTGCGCCCTCCTTTGGTCAGGTTTTTCTCCGCCGTTGACAGGCTCCACCCTAGTTCGCTGGAACAAGCAGCTCAATCACCGCCCATTGTTTCTCCGACAGTCAAAACAGATGTCCCCATCCAAGCCTCTAAATCTCTGATTCGGCGCTTTGAATCTGATTTGCTACGTCAAATCAATGCTATCAATGGGTTTTTACTCGAGCGCAGGCTAGCAAATACATCAGAAAGCCAGCTGACTTCAGTTTAACCCACATTCTCCAAGTAAGTCGCTGATTTCGCTGTCGTAATCGTGATATTTCGCATATAAATCATGGCGTTGACGGCTGCGAGGGGCGCGTTTCATGGATCACCTGGAGGGTGCGGGCTTGGCGCGGGAGATCGGGTTGATTTCGACCGCCGTGTGCGTCTGGAGTTCCGTGGTGCGCAGATCAGTTCAGACGGTGGCCTGCTGGTGATGCGCGAGCTTGATGACGTGCTCGGCCTGTCCAATCTGGCGTCGGAGGCGCTGCGAGACAGCCGCACCGGGAAGAACACGCTCCATCGGCTTGACGGATTGTTCCGGCAATCGGTGTTCGGACGACTGGCCGGATACGAGGATGTGAACGATGCGACCGCTTGGCCCTCGATCCCGTGATGCGTCAGGTCGTTGGCGGCAGGGCCGTCGAGGCGCAAGCTGCTTCGGCATCGCAGATGGGACGGTTCGAGACCCGAGACGCTGGCTCTGGCCGCGAACCGGGCGGCGCTGGCCGATCTGAACGGCCAATGGATCGACCGGTTTCATGACCGCAACGGGTTGAAATACATCGTGCTGGACATGGACAGCTCGGTCAGCCCCACCCACGGCGATCAGGAAGGTGCTGCCTGGAACGGGCATTTCGACTGCACCTGCTATCACCCCATCTTCTTGTTCAACCAGTTTGGCATGCTGGAGCGCTGCGCCCTGCGTAACGGCAATGTCCACAGCGCCGATGGCTGGCGGGATGTCCTTGATCCCGTCATTGCCGATATGCTGGCCGCGACCTTGGTGGACGCTTCTTCCGGGCCGACGCTGCCTACGCGATCCCCGCGATCTATATGCGGCTGGAAGAAGCCAGGTTCTTCTACGCCATCCGTCTGCCGCCAACGCCGTCTTGCGCGAGAAGATCGCGCATCGGGCTGACACGGCCGTGGGACGGCCTTCGCTGACCAAGGTCAAACGGTTCTTCGAGGACTTCGAGTATCAGGCGGCGTCCTGGACAAGCCGCGCCGCGTCATCGCCAAGATCGAATGGCATCCGGGCGAGCTGTTCCCCAAAGTCGGCTTCATCGTCACCAACCTGCCGATGGAGCCAGACTGGGTGGTGAGGTTCTACAACCAGCGCGGCACCGCAGAGCAGCACATCAAGGAAGGCAAATATGCTTTCGCTGGACGCGGCTGTCATGCCGGAAGTTCCGGCACAACGAGGTGCGGCTGCAACTGCACGCGCTGGCCTACAACCTGGCAACCTTCCTGCGCTGCATCGAACTGCCCGAGGCCATGGCGGACTGGTCGTTGACCAGCCTGCAACTCAAGCTGATCAAGATCGGCGCCCGCGTCGTCCGCCACGCCCGCGCCATTACCTTCCAGTTGGCCGAGGTCGCCGTCACCGGCCGATGGTGCGGGCCGTCCTTGCCGCCATCCGCCGTCTTCGAACGCCTCCGTCATGCGCATGACCACGATCCATGCCCAAGCTGAACGAAAGCGGCAGGACAGGTCCGTCTGCCGCGCGGAAAAGCGGCTCTGCCGGGCCAGAATGCTGCGGGTTCGAGGCTTGATCCACCCGACTTCGGCCGTTTGCGCGACGACAGACACCGCTCGGGGCGAAAAACGCTTGCCCAGCGAGCAAAATCAGGCGATCTTGAAGTCAGCGGCAGGCCACTTGGGGAATGTCGGGTGACATAGTAGTTTCATGCAGTCGTCACATGCGCGTCACGCACAGGGGCGATGCGCAGCAGAAGAAAAGATTTGAAGAGTTCCCATGGCACAGGCTGATCGCTTCGCCCACGCTCTCGCATCCGACACCTACCGCGCCCCGGGCGGGCGCTTCGAGCCCAAAGCGCCGTAACCGGGAGACGCGACATGACCCTCCGCAAGACCATCCACCAGCCTGCGCCCCCCACAACAGTTTCGCAGCCTGTTCCTATCCGATTTCCATCTCGGCGCGCGCGGATGCAGCCCCGGCCCGATCCTCGAATTTCTGCGCAGGGTCGAGGCGGAAACGATCTACCTCGTGGGCGACATTCTCGATCTGTGGCATGGCGGCAGGTGCAGTGGGATGCCAAGCACAGCGAGATCATCGAGGTCTCGAAGCTCAAGCCGCCTCAGGGACGCGCATCGTCTATCTGCGGGCAACCATGATGCGCCGATGCGCGCACCGGAATGAACTTCCTCAATTTCGAACTGTCCGAAACCGAATTCCATATCGGGCGCAGACGGGCAGCGCTACCTCGTACTGCATGGCGACCAATGCGACGCGCGGATCCTGCGCTGGCACGTGATGACTCGCTTTGGCAGCCGGATGGACGCGCTCTTTCGCGGCATCGATTCCTGGCTTCGGCGCAGGCTGGGCCGAAGCGAGACCGAACGCAGCCTGATCCTGCTCGCGATCTCGGGCGTGAACCATCTGCTCGCACGCGGGGCGGCTATGAGAAACGCCTCATCGCGCTCGCCGAAAGCGCCAAGGTCGACGGCATCATCTGCGGCCATTCACACAAGCCCGCATTGCGAGCGACGAGCGGGCTGACCTATGCGAATTGCGGCGACTGGGTAGACAGCCTGACGCGCTGGCGGAAGATCACACCGGAGCGCTGCAACTTCTGCAATGGAGCGCGCAGCGCGCCCCGGTTTCGGTTCAGAGCGCGACGCCCGCCGTCGCGAAGGTGCCCGTATGACTATCCTTGTGACTCTTCTCGCAGCCCTTCTGGGCCTCACCCTCGCCGCGCATCTCTTGAGCGCCGTGATGACCGCGTGGCGCGAAGCACAGCCCCCCAAACCGGTACCCAACGATCTGCCTTTCGTGGCGCTCATGCGTCCGGTCTGCGGGCTCGATCCATTCGACGCAGAGACTTTGGCCTCCTCGTTCACGCTCGATTACCCCGATTACGAAGTGATCTTCTGCGCCCCTCCGAGCGTGACCCGGCCTGCGCGCTGGTCCGCCGCCTGATCGCCGAGCACCCCCACGTGCGCGCGCGCCTGCTGACCGGTCTTGATCCGGTCTCGGCAAATCCAAAACTCAATAACCTGCACAAGGGGCTGGCGGCGACCGAGGCGGAGTGGCTCGCGATGGCCGACAGCAATCTGATGCTGCCGCGACTACTTGCAGCGGCTGCTGGCCGAATGGCGCCCGGGTACCGGGCTCGTCTCGGCCCCTCCCGTCGCCGAGAGGCCCGGCAACCTCTGGGGATCGGTCGAGGCGGCTTTCCTCAACACCAATCAGGCGCGCTGGCAGGTGGCAGCCGACATGTTCGGACTTGGCTTTGCGCAGGGCAAATCTCTGTTCTGGCGGCGCGATATCCTGATGGCGGGTGGCGGCTTCGAAGCGCTCGGGCGCAACATGGCCGAGGACGTGGCCTCGACCAAGCTCGTGCGCCGCCAAGGGCTGAAAGTCCGCCTGACGCGTCATCTTTTCGCCCAGCCGATCGGTGAACGCTCGGCGCGCGCGGTCTGGGATCGTCAGCTGCGCTGGTCCAAGGTGCGTCGCGACGGGTTTGTCGCGATCTTCGCAGCAGAGATCGCGCAAGGTCCGTTCCTGCCCTTCCTGAGCGCGATCGCTCTGGCGGCACTCGGCGCCCTTCCCTGGATCGCACTGCCGCTTCTGGCCGCGCTCTGGTACGGCGCCGAGGTCGTGCTGGCGCGCATCGCGGGCTGGCCTTCCAGCGCGCGCGACATCGCCGCCTTCGTCATTCGCGACGCGATGCTGCCGGCGCTCTGGGTCAAAACCTGGTTCGGGCGCGACTTCAACTGGCGCGGCAATGACATGTCGCATCGCGAGGTCACCCGCGACGTCCCGGCAGCGGAGTGATCCGATGATCGGCCTCGAGACCCTAACCGCATTGATGGCGAAACACGGGCTGGCCGTGATCGCGCCGATCGCGGTGCTCGAAGGCCCGATCGTGACGGTGATCGCCGCATGGCTCGCGAGCCAGAACCTGTTCTCGGTCTGGTCGGTCTCGGTCATCGTGATCCTCGCCGACGTTGTGGGCGATGTGGGCTTTATTCGCTGGGCCGATGGGGCCTGAACCGGATGCCCAAACGCTGGCGCGACAAGCTGGGGCTGAACCGCGCGCGCCTCGTCAGTGCGGGGCGGCATTTCCAGAACAAGGGTGTGAAGACGCTGCTCTTCGGAAAATGGACCCACTCGGCAGGCGCGCCGGTTCTGGTTGCGGCCGGGTCGCGCGGATGAATATCTGGCTCTTCACGCTGACCAACCTGATCGCGACGATCCCGAAATCGCTCGCCTTCGTCGCGCTCGGCTATTGGCTGGGTTCCTATTACGGCAAGATCGACAGTTGGCTCACCAAGGGGTCGATCATTCTGCTGGTGCTGATCCTGTTCGGCGGCACGATCTGGCTCTTTCGACGCAAGAGGCAACACGGATGACCACGATCAGCTGCATCATTCCCGCCTATAACGAGGCACCGCGGATCGGGGCGGTGCTGGATCGCGTGCTGGGGCATCCGCAGATTGCCGAAGTGATCGTGATCGACGACGGTTCGCGCGATGGCACGCCCGAGATCGCTGAAGGCTACCGGGACGCCCATCCGCATCTGCGCGTGCTGCGTCAGGCACAGAATGGCGGCAAGACCGCTGCCGTGGCAGCCGGGATCGCCGAGGCTACGGGGTCGCATCTGATGCTGCTCGACAGCGATCTTCTGGGGCTGACCCATGGCGATCTCGGCGCGCTGATCGCACCTGTGACCAGTGGTCAGGCCGATGTCACGATCAGCCTGCGCCGGAACGCGCCACGCACATGGCGGGCGATCGGGCTCGACTACATCTCGGGAGAGCGGGTGATCCCCCGCGAGATGCTGGCGACGCGCCTCGACGCGCTGAACGCCCTGCCCCGCTTCGGGCTGGAGGTCTTCATGAACCGTCTCTGGATCGCGGACCGCGCGCGCATCGCCGTCGTGCATTGGCCCGGCGTCGACAGCCCGATGAAATCGGCCAAGCTCGGGAACTGGCGCGCGGGACTGGCGGCCGATGCAAGGATGATGCGCGATATCTTCCGCACCATTGCGCCGCATCGCGCGCTGTCCCAAATTCTGGCAATGAGAGGCTTGCGGGTCCGGGCGGATGCACTGCCCTCCCTGCAGGCACAAGCGGAACGAATGCCACGCTGACGGGTTCGCTCCGGGAAATAATCGGAGGCCCATGTCCCAACATAAACGCGTCGTCATAATCGGCTCCGGCTCGGCCGGGATCTCGGCCCTGCGCGAGGTGCGCCGCGAGACCGAGGATTTCCTTATCGTGAATGCGGGCGATTGGGGCACGACCTGCGCCGCGCGCGGCTGCATGCCCTCGAAGGTGATGATTGAGGCTGCCAATGCCTATCACCGCCGCCATGATTTCGAGGCTTTCGGGATCGGCGGGGCGGACGGGCTGAGCATCG
>NZ_CP019438.1 GCF_001940525.2 Thioclava nitratireducens | reverse complement strand
GCTGCGCGGCAGCGGGGCGCTTCTGGCCGTCGGGCTGCAGGCGCGTTGAAGACCGCCGGCGCCGGGTCCGGCGCCGGTTTCACAATCGGTGTCCAAGGGGCGCGGCACCGATCCCAATCAGCCCCGACGACAGGAGAGAAATATGACCTTCCAGACCACGCTGAAATCGGCCCTCTTCGGCCTCTCGGCGCTTGCCCTGACCGCCACCGGCGCGCTGGCCGATCAGCTTGCCGATATCAAGGCCGCCGGCAAGATCGTCGCCGCGACCGAGATGCACTATGCGCCGTTCGACATGCTCGAAAACGGCGAATATGTCGGCTTCGACCGCGATCTGTTCGACGAGATCGCCAAGGAGCTGGGCGTGACGCCCGAATATCAGGACCTGCCCTGGACCTCGATCCTGCCGGGCCTCGAGGTGAAGAAATTCGACTTCGTGCTGGCCCCGGTGACGATGACCGCCGAGCGCGCTGAACGCTATGCCTTCACGCTGCCGATCTCGGATGCGACGGTCGCCTTCGTGCAGAAAAAGGGCGGCGCGATGACCTCGCCCGAAGATGCCAAGGGCAAGACCGTGGGCACCCAGAAGGGCACCGCGCAGGAAGCCCAGCTGCAGGCCTTCAGCGACAAGATCGGCGGCATCACGATCAAGGGCTATGGCACGCCGGACGAGGCCTATGCCGACCTGATGACCGGGCGGCTCGATGCGGTGGCGGGCTCGGCGCCGCTGCTGAACTATCTTGCCAAGACCCGTCCCGACGATTTTGCCGTGGTCAATCCGCCCTTCGGCAAGCCCACCTATTTCGCCTATGTCGCGCGCAAGGGCGAGGGCGACACGCTGGTGGCCGCGATCAACGAGGCGATCAAGAAGATCGAGGCCGATGGCCGGATGAAGACGCTGCAGGAAAAATGGTTCGGCGCGGCGAGCGAGTTGCCGCAAGAGATGCCGCAGCTCTGACGCAACCCGCGGGCCGGTTCGACCGGCCCGCCCCTTTCGAGAGGCGGCGATGTTCTCGTTCCAGACGATCTTCGACAATCTGCCGGTGATGATCGGCGCGGCGCGCTTTACGCTGCTGATTTCGGTGCTTGGCTGTGCACAGGGGCTGCTGGTGGGCGCCGTGGTCTGTGCCGGGGCGCTGTCGCGCCGGGTCTGGCTGCGCCGGGCCGCTGCGCTCTATGTCAGTTTCTTTCGCGGCGTGCCGCTGCTGATCCAGCTGCTTGTCGCCTTTTATCTGCTGCCAGTGATCGGCATCAACGTGCCGGCGCTGGTGGCGGCCGTGCTGACCGTCGGCCTGTGCGCCGCCGCCTATCTGTCCGAGGCGCTGCGCGGTGCGCTGAATGCGATCCCGAAGGGACAGGCCGAGGCCGCCGCCGCGATCGGCATGGCGCCGCGCGATCTGTGGGTGCGGATCCTGCTGCCGCAGGCGCTGAAGATCGGTCTGCCTGCGATCGTCAACGAGCTGATCTTGCTGGTGAAGGCCAGCTCGCTGGTCACCGTCGTCGGCATCGTCGAGATCACCCGGATGAGCCAGTCGATCGCGTCGGCCACCTATCGCCCGCTGGAAATCTACCTCGCCGCCGCCTTCATCTACCTCGCGATCAACCTCGTGATCGCCCAGGCGGGCCGGATGCTTGAACGGAGGCTTGCCTACTGATGGTTGACCTGCTGCACCGCTATGGTCATGAACTGCTGATCGGCTTTGGCATGACCTTGTTTACCTGGGCGCTCGGCACGCTCTTCGGGCTGGCGCTCGGCTTTGCGATCGAACTCGCGCGCCGCTTCGGCCCCAAATCCCTGGGCTGGCCGATCCGCGCGTATGTCGAGTTCATCCGCGGCACGCCCTTCCTCGTGCAACTCTTCGTGCTCTATTACGGTGGGCCGTTGATCGGGCTGCGCCTCGACGCGCTTCCGGCGGGCGTGCTGGGCCTTGCCGTCTATGGCAGCGCCTATTTCACCGAGATCCTGCGCGCCGGGTTCGATGCCGTGCCCAAGGGGCAGATCGAGGCCGCCCGCGCCATGGGCTTTACCGACGGGGTCGTGGTGCGCCGGATCATGGTGCCGGTGATGATGGTTTCGGCGCTGCCCGCGCTGGTGAATTTCGCGATCATCCTGACCAAGGAAACCGTGATCCTGTCGATGATCACCGTGCCCGAGATCATGTTCCAGACCCAGACCATGATGAGCGAGACCTTTGCCTTTGTCGAACCGATCCTGATCCTGGCGCTGTTCTTCTGGGGCTTCGTCGAGGTGATCTCGCATCTTGGCCGCCGCCTCGAGCGGCGCTTCACCCATTACCTGCTCGAGCGGAGCTGACCGATGACCATGCTTTCCTCCACCCCCGCCGCCGCCTCGATGCGCGAGGTGAACAAATATTACGGCACCTTTCACGCGCTGCGCGATGTCGATCTGGAGATCCCGCCGGGCAAGGTGACCTGCCTGATCGGCCCGTCGGGTTCGGGCAAGTCGACGCTGTTGCGCTGTCTGAACTTCCTTGAGGACTACGACAGTGGCGAGGTGCGGATCGACGACCAGTTGATCGGCTACGAGACCCCCGGCGGACGTCGCATGTCGGCGCGGCGGCTGCGCGAGATGCGCCGCGACATCGGCATGGTGTTCCAGCAATTCAACCTGTGGCCGCATATGACCGCGTTGCAGAACGTAGCCGAGGGGCTGGAACGGGTCCGCGGCTTCTCGCGCCCCGAGGCCGAGGCGCATGCCCGCGAGGCGTTGGCCAAGGTGGGTCTTGCCGACAAGGAGGCGAACCATCCGAGCCGCCTGTCGGGCGGCCAGCAGCAGCGCGTGGCCATCGCGCGGGCGATCGCCATGCAGCCACGGATCATGCTGTTCGATGAACCGACCTCGGCGCTCGATCCCGAATTGGTGGGTGAGGTGCTGGCGGTGATGAAGCAGCTTGCGACCGAAGGCATGACGATGGTCGTCGTGACGCACGAGATGGGCTTTGCTGCGCATGTCGCCGATCGCGTCGTCTTCATGGAGCGCGGCGAGATCGTCACGGTCGGGTCGCCGCAGGAAGTCTTTCACGGCGCGGCCGACCCTCGCCTGAAAGGTTTTCTAGAGGGGTATCGGGAACGCAACTCTCTGGATTTCTAGGCTCCGGACTTCCGTAAGGGGCCCCCCTCAGTCAAACTGTGTGCACATGCGCCACACGCCGCTTGGCAGGTCGCTGAAATAGTCGGCCTGTCGGAACTTTTGCCCTCGGCAGGCGGGTTGAGGGCAAAAGCTCCCCTGGATGAGCATGCCTGAGCGCGCCCCTTGATCTCATGCCTCGAGCAGCTTCGGGTTGTGTGCGGCCATCTCGAAGGGGTTCTGTCGCAAACTTTGCCGAGTGTCGGCATGGCCTGATCTGCGGACAGAATTATGCTACGAGCTCCGCGAAGGTCTGGAATGCGGTTGCGCCGTTGGTCGCGATTTGACCTTTGCGGATCATGTGGGCGGTCTCGATGCCTGCGATAATGGCGGTCGCCGAGTGGAAAGCCTTGAAGCCCATCATCGGGCCGGTGATCCGCTTGATGAAGCGATGGTCCTGTTCAAGTATGTTATTGAGGAATTTGACCTGCCGGACCTCGATGGTGCGTCCATCACCGGTGAATTTCAGTGTCCGTCGTCAGATGATTTGAGAGTAACCGCCCGATTGAGACCGCAGGTTACTTCTGAATCATCTGGGCGACCAAGATGATCGCCATGCCGGTCAGACAAAGAACTGCGCCGATGATATCCCATCGGGTCGGGATTTGCCCCTCTACGGCCCAGAGCCAGGCGATAGATGCTGCGATGTATATGCCGCCGTAGGCTGCATATGCGCGACCGGCAAACTCGACCTCAACCCGCGTCAGAAAGTATGCGAACAGGGCGAGGGAGATGGCGCCCGGGATAAGCCAGAGGGCAGAGCGGTCAAGCCGCAGCCAGGCCCAGAACGCGAAGCATCCCGCGATCTCGGCGAGAGCAGCCAGTGCATATATGCCGATAGAGACGAAGACGCTCATCATGGGCGAGCTGTGCTCCACTGCCACGGCAGCAGTTCGTCGAGGCGGTTGATTTTGTGATCATGGATGCGGTCGAGGATGTCGGCGAGCCAGGCCTGCGGATCGAGCCCGTTCATCTTGGCGGTTTCGATGAGGGTCATCGCCCTGGCCAACGTTTCGCCACCGCTATCGGAGCCCGCGAAGAGCCAGTTCTTCCGCCCGATGCCGATCGGGCGCATGGCGCGCTCGGCCGGGTTGTTGTCGATGCCGACGCGGCCGTCTTCGAGGAAGAGCTCGAAGGAGGACCAGCGGCTGAGGCCGTAACGGATGGCCTTGGCGAGATCGCTCTTACCCGGAATGCGCAGCAGCTGGGCCTCGGCCCAGGCCTGGAAGGCATCCACCATGGGACGGGAATGCTGCTGACGCGCGGCCTGTCGCAGTTCGGCGGACTGACCGGCGATCTCGCGCTCGACATCGTAGATCTTGCCGATCCGGTCGAGGGCCTCCCGCGCGATCTCGGACTTCGTGGTTTCCCACACATCGTGGAAGTCGCGCCGCAGGTGAGCCCAGCATGCTGCTTCTCGGAACTGGCTGCTGCCATCCGGACGCGCTGCGTAGAGCGGGTTGAAGCCGGCATAGGCATCCGCCTGGAGGATGCCGCCGCTGCCGTGCAGGTGGCGCTGAGGATGCTCCCCCTTCCGATCCGGGGAGAAGCGGTAGACGACGCCGGGTGGCGCCGTGCCGGCCCAGGGTCGCTGGTCAGAGACATAGGCCCAGACCCGGCCTTGTTTGACACCCTTGCCGAGACCGCGGTCCCGACGTGACCGGTCCAGCACGCGGATCGGGGTGTCATCTGCATGTAGCACCGGCGCGGCCATCACCTCGGCCTCGATCCGCTCGATGACGGGGGCGAGCACCTTCATGGCGCGCCCGCACCAATCCAGAAGCGTGCTGTCAGGGATGTCGGCGCCCATGCGCGCGTAGATCTCGTGCTGACGATACAATGGAAGATGGTCGTCGAACTTCGAGACGAGGATTTGAGCCAGCAGCCCCGGCCCGGCCATGCTGCCGGGGATCGGACGGCTCGGGGCCGCAGGCTGCACCATCCGCTCACAGCGGCGGCAAGACTTCTTCACCCGCGCAATCTGAATGACCTTCATCTGCGCCGCGACCAGGTCGAGAAGCTCGCTGACGTCCTCGCCCACCACTCGCAGGTCACCCCCACAATCGGGGCAACAGGCGCCAGGGTCGAGCTCCCGGCGTTCGCGAGGTGTTGCGTCCGACACGCGCGGACGTCGGCGGGGCTTCGCCTCGGCAGCAGGAGCATCGACCGCGGCAGGCTCCTCGCCTTCGATCGGTCCGTCGCGCTGTTCGGCGGCTGCGACCAGCAGATCCTCCAGCGCAAGCTCCAGCTGGGCGATCTCGCGCTCGATCTTTTCCGAGGACTTGCCGAAGGCCTGCTTCTGCAACTTGACGATCCGCAGGCGCAAGGCCTGAACCAGTTGCTCGTGGGCCTGGAGCGTGGCCGACATGCGCGCATTCTCTGCCTGAAGCGCAGCGATCATCGCCTTCAGGACCGCGGGGTCGTCAGAGAGAATGTCGGCATCATCGGACATGGTGACTGATACCATGCGCAGGCATGTGAGGCCAATAAAACAAGAAGATTCAGAGGGATAATCTACCCGACCCGGGCGGGCGGTGCGCCCCAGTCCGGTCGTCGCCAGTCTATCCCCTCCCACAGCATCGCCAGCTGGGCGGAGGTCAACCGCGCTACCCCAGCTTCGGTGTTCGGCCAGGGAAAGCGCCCGCGCTCGAGGACCTTGTAGTAGAGGCAGAAGCCTTGGCCATCCCAGTAGAGCAGCTTCAGACGATCCCCCTTGCGCCCCCGGAAGGCAAAAACCGCACCGCTGGTTGGCTTCTGGCGCAACACGTCCTGAGCCAGGGCCGAAAGGCCGGCAATTCCCTTCCGCATGTCCGTTGCGCCGCATGCCAAGTAGACGCGAACGCCGGTGCCCGGACCGATCATGCCGCTTCCACCGCACGGATCAGCCGGGTCAGCGCCTCGCCATCCATGCTGCTGTCGAAACGAAGGCAACGACCGTTGGAAAGCCGCAGTTCCACAAGAACAGGCCGAGAGGGTGCAGGGGATTGTGCGGGTTCGGAATGCGGCCCGAAATCGACCGGCAGAAAAACCGCGCCCCGATCTGGCGACCAAAGCCCCCTCTTCTTCAGGTCACGACGCCAGCCATAGATCTGCGACCGCGTGAGCTCGTGCCGTTGGGCAACCTGCGTAACCGAGGCCCCGCCAACACCCACCTCGAGCACGATCTCGAGCTTCTCGTCATCACTCCACCGCCGGCGCCGCTCAACGCCCAGAACCTCGCCCAGCATGGCCTCTCCCGCTAAGACACGTGCATAACTACGTCTTTATGCACGTGTCTTAGCTCACCCAGCCTTCGTCAGGCAGGCGGCCTCAATCGGGAGGTTACATTTGAGACACGAGGGGCTGATCGAGAACGGAGGGCCTGGCTCGTTGTGGTTTCAGTTTATGCCGCGTTCTGGCGATGCAGCAAGCGGCGCTTCGCGATGGTTTTGGCTTTGATCTCCTTTCGCGTTTTCAGGATGGCTTCGGCCCTGCCGAGATAGACGTCTGCGGTGACCTGCCCCCTGCTGGTCCCTCATTCATGACGAGAGTCTGCAGGTTGGTGCGCTGCTCCCCAACCTTGGACCGCCGGACGCTGGATTTTTCCGGCTCTGTCACGATGACGGACTGGTGACGCCATCGGGATAATGCATATCGATCGGAACGTTGTATCCGATCGCGCTGTGGGGTCTGTCCTCGTTGTAGTGTCTACGCCAATCCTCCAGCTTTTCGCGGGCATCTGCAAGGCTCATGAACCAGTGCGCGTTCAGACACTCCGCTCTCAGCTTGCTGTTGAACGCCTCGATGAACCCATTGTCCGTGGGCTTGCCAGGCCGCGAGAAGTCCAGCGTGACGTCATTGGCATAAGCCCAGAGATCGAGGTCGCGGGAGACAAATTCGCTGCCGTTATCGACTCGTATCGTCTTGGGATAGCCGATCCGCCCGCAGACCCGTTCGAGCGTCTGCACGACATCTTCGCCCCGGTAGGCAAAGCGCGGATCAGCCGCCGGACAAAGGCGCGAGTGCGTGTCGACGACCGTGAGGATACGCAATTTCTTACCCAGTGCGAGCTGGTCGTGGACAAAATCCATCGCCCAGACATCGTTCGGCCCGACGGCTTCCTGACGGTCTTCGCGCAGCTTTGCCTTCACCCGTCGTTTCGGATGCTTGTTGCGGAGCTACAGGCCCAACTCATTGTAAATCCTGCGAGTCTTCTTCATGTTGATTACCCACCCTTGGCGGCGCAGCAGCACGTGAACACGCCGACAGCCATAGCGCACACGCGTCTCTGCGATCTCCTTGATCCGCCTTTCAACGGCAGCCTGGTCCGTCCGCCGGGATTTGTAGTGGTAGGTGGACGTGTCGAAGCAGATGGCCCCACAGGCCTTGCGGATCGACACGCCCCAGTCGACGCACATCCCGGTCACGATCTCGCGCAAACGACCAGGCTTCAGAGCTTTCGCCGAATGACGTCCTGAAGCATCTCACGGTCAAGCGTCAGATCGGCCACGATCTTCTTCAGCCGGGTGTTCTCGTCCTCGAGCGCCTTCAACCGACGCATCTCGTCCGGCAACAGCCCGCCATACTTCTTCTTCCAATGGAAATACGTCGCCTGACTGATCCCGGCCTTGCGGCAGATCTCCGCGACCGGTGTGCCCTGCTCGCCCTGCTTCAGGATGAAGGTCTTTTGCGCCTCCGTGAACTTCGATGCTTTCATGCGATTCCGCTCCTCTCCCAGCCAGAGAAACATAGCGGAAAACTCCACTTTCAAACGATCCAGTTTTCAGGGGGCAGAGCACCCCGAATGTGGACGGTCGGACCGCTTCGATTTGATGTCAGAAACGTCCTTCAAGCCCAGCCTGAGCATCCGAGTCTGACTCCGGAACGCGCATTTCGAAGGTCTCCCGAACAACCGTGTAATCAAAATACCCCATGCGAGCGATCGGTTGGATGGCCGAGATGTCAAGTCGGCCATCGCTCCGGATATAACGATCATCAATGTGGATTTTTTCGACCTGCGCGAAAACCACATCGACAGTACCGGTCGTCGATCCGCCTTTCTGCGTGTGCGTACTGAGATAACGGCATTCGAACTTGCAAGGACTTTCCCGTACCATCGGCACGGGCGCGTTGTCGGCATACTCGCGGGTGACGTCCAGTCGATCAAACTCGTTCTCTTCTGGTGCCAGTGCCATGGCACTGATGTTGACGGCATCGCGCAGATCGTAAGTGGCCATGTTCCAAACAAACCAGCCGGTTTCTTCAGCGTTTAGAACAGTGTCCTTGCGGCGACCGTCCGGATAGCGGTTGGCGGCGAACATGACCATCGGCGGACCAAATGTGAGGTTCTGCCACTGGCTATAGGGAGCGATGTTCTCAATACCGGCCGCGCTGACGCTCGACAGCCAGCCAATCGGTCGCGGCACTGTGCAACTTTTGAATGGCGAGAAGGGCAGGGGGCAGGCTTCTTTCTGGGGAGAGTACTTCATGGAGCATCCTTCGTGATACAGATTTGCCGTGCATATACGGCCGATATATTGGTTGTATGTCAAGAAGAATATCTTTATCACGACAACAAGGGATCTCGGATCAAGGACCAGACGTGAGCAAAACCAAACAGGCATTTGAAGTACTGCAACGAATGATCGAACATGGTGACCTCCATGCAGGCACAATGGTCTCCGAGAGCAAATTGGTCGAACTGACCGGGCTTGGCAGAACTCCAATTCGGGAAGCGATTCATCGCCTTGCCCTTGGCCACATGATCCGCATTCACCCCAGCAAAGGCCTTGAGATCCCGACAATCACTGTCGAGGATCAGCTGAATGCACTGGAAGTAAGGCGCGACCTGGAGCTCTTGGCCGTGAGGCTTGCCTGCGAGCGGAAAACAGAAAGCCAACGTGCGGCGATGATCGTCTTGTCGAACGAACTTAGGGGTGAGTATGCCCTTCATGAGTACACAGAAACCGTTCGTGAGACCCACGCACTCATCATTGAAGCCACGCACAACCCTTATCTCGGGACTTCCATTCTCCCTCTTCAGGCTCTCTCTCGACGTTTCTGGATCACCCACATTCGAGATGCACGACGAGAGATCAACCGAGGGCGGGAGTTTCACCGCAACCTGCTCTCGGCTGTCTGTGACGGCGATGTTGGAAGCGCAAGCGCCGCATCGCGGGCGCTCAACGATTATTTGGTGGAGTTCGCTCTTGCCGTCGTTTCAGCAAAACTGAAGCGATCTACGCACTGTCCCCCGTCAGCGCCCCTGGGACATCTGAGTTGATTTTGTAACGGAGGGTTTCTGGCTCATCGTAACCACCAAGGAGTGAAGATGAGACAGAGACCCGGAACAGCGAAGCCGACGGCGGAGTCGATGGTGAAGGACATCCGGCGCCGCACGCGGAAGCATCATTCCGCCGAAGAGAAGATCCGCATTGTCCTGGAAGGGCTGCGCGGCGAGGACATGGCATTGCCAAGTTGTTGTGTCGTGAAGCCCCTGCTACAGGATTTCGAATGAAAATGCCATCATCCCTGGCGCGCCTGAAGGGCTTCCGCTTTCCCCGCGAGATCATCGCTTATGCCGTCTGGGCCTATCATCGCTTCGCTCTGAGCTCGGCCGACGTCGAGGACCTTCTGGCAGAGCGCGGCGTGATCGTCAGCCGCGAAACCGTCCGGCTGTGGGTCAACCGGTTTGGCGCGCATTTCGCCAATTGTATCCGGCGTGACAGGCCCGCGCCGTCGGACAAGTGGCATCTGGACGAGGTCGTCATTCCAATTCGTGGCACGAAGCACTGGCTCTGGCGGGCGGTTGACGCCAATGGCGACACGCTCGACATCCTCGTGCAAACCCGCAGGAATGCCAAGGCGGCAAAGCGCTTTCTGGCAAGGCTCATCGCGCGTTTCGGGCGGCCTCGCGTTGTGATCACCGACAAGCTGCGCAGCTATTTTGCGCCGCTCCGGAACCTGGCTCCCGGCGCCGACCATCGGGCGCACAAGGGCCTGAACAACCGCATCGAGGGCTCACACCGACCAACCCGAAAGCGCGAGAAGATAATGGGGCGCTTCAAATCTCAACGACAGGCGCAGAGGTTTCTCGCCGCCCATGACCAGATCAACGCTATCTTCAAACCCCGCCGCTATCGCCTCACCGCCAACTCCTATCGTCATGCAAGGGCAGATGCGTTCAGCCTCTGGGACGACTATGCCCGCGAGATGACCGCGTGACCGGCTTCACACAGACTGCAACACACCAGGTGAAAATAACTTGGCAATGCCCTTCGGGAAGAAAGGGGAAAGCTTGGCCATCTGCTCGTCGGTCAGCCAGAAAAGATCGCTCACGTCACCGCTCCGTTTTCGGAGCCGTGAATCACGCGACGCAACAGAAATCAATGCATCCTGACCCTAGTTCCGGCCAGAACGACATCGAAATATCGGTTCTTTTCCAGCGGCTTGAAACCGCCAAGATCATAGGCCTCCGGGTTTTCCGAAAACACCCGGCGCGAGCGCATGTTGGGCAGGTCGTAGACAGAGGCTGTGGTCAGACCCTTACCGACATCGGCGTTGAGCCCATCCAGCAGGTAGGCAAAAACCTGACGGGCGGCATCGGCGCCAGCGGCCAGCTTGAAGAGATGTGCGGTATCCATCGGCATCACGCGGCCTTCATGAAGTTACGGGCTACGCGGCCGGATTTCACGACCATGCGCAGAGTTTCCTCGGGGCGGCCCAGAAGGGTGACATCAGCAAAGGGATCGCCATCCACCACGATGAAATCAGCACGAGCGCCCTCAGCGATCACGCCGATTTCGCCGTCGCGCATGCAGGCCATTGCGCCGATCTGGGTGACCGAGCGCAAGATTTCTGCGGGCGAGAGAACCTTGGCCAGGATGTCGAACTCCATTCCGCCGTATTTGCGCAGCTTGCCCAGCAGGTCGGTGCCGAAGGCCATGGGCAACCCGGCGTCGCGCATGATCGCCAGAGACTCCAGCCCCTTGTCACGCACGATGTCGATCTTGGCCTGCTCGGAGGCACCCAAGCCCAAGGCCGCTCCCTCCAGTTTTAGCCCCTCGTAGGCAACCAGCGTGGGCACGGCGAAACAGCCTGCTTCGGCGGCCATCTTGGCCGTTTCGGCGGTGATCAGATTGCAATGCTCAAGGGACTTCACACCCAACTCGACACAGCGGCGGATCGCCTTGTCGTGGTAGACGTGGGCAGAGACATAGGTGTTGGCATTCTCGGCTTCCTCAACCATTGCGAGGATCTCGTCCCGAGAATATTGGATGGAGTCGATGGGGTCGTTGGGCGAGGAGACGCCTCCATTGGCCATGACCTTGATGAATTTGGCGCCTTCCTTGAGCATCTTACGGCAGGTGAAGCGGATGTTGTCCACGCCATCCACTAGCACGCCCATGTTTGCCAGTCGCCAGCCCATTGCGTCAGGGCGGATGTCGGTGCGAGCGCGCAAATCGGTATGACCGCCGGTCATCGAAAGGCCTTTGCCGCAGATGACAAGGTCCGGACCATCGACCAGCCCGTCCTCAACTGCCCGCACTAGACCCAAATCCGCTCCGCCGAGGTCGCGTACGGTGGTGAACCCGCGATCTAGCAGCTCCTCCATGATCTTAGCTGCACGCAGGGCCGCAAGGGAATCGGGGGCCGTGACGTTGCCCCAGAGGTCCAGGGAATGGGCGACGACATGAAAGTGGCTGTCGATCAATCCAGGCATCAGGGTTCGGCCGCCAAGGTCGACCACTTTCGCGCTCTCGGGTGCGGGGTGGCCGATGCTGTCGATCCGGTCGCCTTTCACCACAACAGTGGTGATTTGCCCCAGGCGTTCTGCATCCAGGTCGAGCAAGCGGGCGTTCGTATAGGCGGTCAGGGTCATGTTGATGCATCCAGCTTGTTTGGGCGAACCAGTGCTGCCAGTCGATGGGGGGGGCAGCGGGCACATAAAAGAGCGTCTTGATTAGGAGTTATATATTTAGTCACGCAGGTATTGTCGACTATAAAAATATAGCGAAGGTGTTTTCATGCATGCGACGACGTCGTAAAGTCTCCGGGAAGTTAGTTAGGAGTGTCGGATGAGCAGGGTGCCTTCAGAGCGCAAGGTGTCGCAAGTCAAGCGAGGTAGTGGGGTTGCCCATGTCTACGAAATGCTGAGGAACGAGATCATCGATCTTAAGCTGGCACCGGGCAGCCCGATTGATGAAACGGAGCTTTCGGAGCGCTTTTCCATGTCGCGCACACCAATCCGCGAAGCGCTTGTGCGCCTTGCGGCAGAGGGGCTGATCACCACACTGACCAATCGCACGACGATCGTTTCCAACATCGATTTTGTGCAGCTGGGCGCCTTCTTCGACGCGCTGACATTGATGTACCGCGTGACTGCGCGCCTGGCTGCACAGCACTATGGTGAAGCCGATCTGGCGGCGATCCGAGAGCATCAGGCGAGTTTCTCCGCGGCGGTGGAGAGTGGCGATGTGCTGGGCATGATCGCCACCAATCGGGATTTCCACGTCGCAATCGCCGAGGCGGGTCGCAACAAGTACTACACGGACCTGTTCCGGCGGCTCCTGGATGACGGGCGGCGTATCCTGCGGCTCTACTACCGGTCCTACGATGACAATCTGCCGCGTCAGTACGTGATCGAACACGAACGCATTATCTCTGCCATGATCGCCCGTGACGTCGAGGAGTCGGATCGCCTGGCGTCTGAGCATGCCGATCAGATCGTCCATCAGATCCGGTCCTATATTTCGGCGGATTCGCGCAGCGCCTCCTCAATCTCACTCTGAAATGGTGTCCTTTGATCGCTGAAACTCTCGCGCGCTGATGGTTTTGAATTTTGTTTGTCGACAAGTCGGCGGCAGGGCGTTAGGAGTCTTCCCAAGGAGGGCTCCGCTTCGATCTGCGGTCCCCGAGAGAACTGGCTCGCCCTGTCAATGATTGCCTCGTGAATTCGAAAGGACACCTCGTGAACGACTCCATTTTCACCGGCTGCATCCCGGCCCTGATGACCCCCTGCAAGGAAGACCGTACACCCGACTACCAAGCCCTGGCGCGCAAGGGCAAGGAACTGATCGAGGCCGGAATGTCCGCGGTTGTTTACTGCGGATCGATGGGAGACTGGCCGCTGCTGACCAATGAGCAGCGCATGAAGGGGGTCGATGCGCTGGTCGAGGCTGGCGTGCCCGTTATCGTCGGCACCGGGGCCATCAACACAAAATCCGCCGTGGCGATCACCGCCCACGCTGCCCGCGTCGGCGCCGCAGGCCTGATGGTCATTCCGCGCGTGCTGTCCCGCGGCACCTCGGTTTCCGCACAGAAGGCCCATTTCTCCGCCATCCTCGAGGCCGCCAACGGTCTGCCGGCGGTGATCTACAACAGCCCCTATTACGGTTTTGCCACGCGCGCCGATCTCTTTTTCGACTTGCGCGCCAGCTACTCCAACCTGATCGGGTTCAAGGAGTTCGGTGGCGCCGCTGACATGTCCTATGCGGCCGAGACCATCACCTCCGGCGACGAAAACCTTACCCTGATGGTCGGTGTCGACACGCAGGTCTTCCACGGCTTCGTGAAATGCGGCGCAACGGGCGCGATCACCGGCATCGGCAACGCCATCCCGAAGGAAGTGCTGCACCTGGTCGAGCTGTGCAAGGCCGCCGCGAAAGGCGACGTCGCGGCCCGTGCTAAGGCGCAGGAGCTCGAAGAGGCGCTGGCCGTGCTGTCCAAGTTCGACGAAGGTGTCGACCTTGTACTCTTCTACAAGTACCTGATGGTTCTGAACGGCGATGCGGAATACACGCTGCACTTCAACGAAACCGATGCGCTGACCCCGGCACAGCAGGCATTCGTTGAAACGCAGTACGCCCAGTTCAAGGCCTGGTACGCAGCCTGGGCAGCCTGAGCTCCCATCTGAAGCGTCGAATCCAAGGAGACCGACATGCATGTGATCGACAGCCACACCGGCGGTGAGCCCACGCGGGTCATTCTTGGTGGTTTCCCTGATCTCGGCGACGGGCCGCTGCCTAAGCGGGCCGCCCGCCTTGCTACCGAATTCCGCGATGCCTATCGCGCTGTGGTGCTCGAGCCGCGGGGCCAGGTGGCAATGGTGGGCGCGCTGCTCGTTCAGCCCACCGATCCCACCTGCATCACCGGGGTGATCTACTTCGATGTCGAGGCTGTGCTGGGCATGTGCGGTCATGGCACCATCGGCTTGGCCGTCACGCTCTTCCACATGGGCCGCATTGGCACCGGCAGTCACCGTATCGAGACGCCTGCCGGCGTCGTCACGGTGCTGGTCACCGATGCACATACGGTCACCGTCACCAATATCGAGAGCCGCCGCACCATGACCGAAGTCACCATCGATGTGCCAGGCCTCGGCGCCGTCACCGGCGATGTTGCCTATGGTGGCAACTGGTTTTTCCTCGTCGATCCCAGCCCGCTGCCCGTGGCGCCCGACAATATCCGCGCGCTCACCGATGCCACCGTCGCCACCCGCGAGGCGCTGCATGCTGCCGGTATCGCCGGAGAGAACGGTGGCCTGATCGACCACATCATCTTCTACGGGCCTTCGGAGGATCCGGCAGTGCACAGCCGCAACTTCGTGCTCTGCCCCGATGATGCCTATGACCGCTCGCCCTGCGGCACCGGCAGCTCGGCGCGGCTGGCGTGTCTTGCCGCTTCCGGCCGCCTGGCCGAGGGTGAGCAGATCACCCAGCATTCCATCATCGGCTCGGCCTATCGCCTCTCCTGGGCGGCGGGCCCCACCGGCGGCGTAATCCCCTCGATCACCGGCAGGGCCCATGTAATGGCCGAGAGCACGCTGATTTTCGATCCCGACGACCCGTTCCGCAACGGCATCGCTCCCTGAAACTCCCCCACTGCCGGGCGGGCCATCCGGTCTGTCCGGCATTTTTTCTTCCATTCTAGACGAGCGATCGCAACAGCACAGGCAACCCCGCCCGGCGGTAAGACTGACGCGGTACAGGCCCAGAAGAGGGGGCAGACATGTCCGAGAGTTACAACCAGAGCGGGGGCACCTCCGTCATCGTCATCGGGGCCGGCATCATCGGCGTCAGCACGGCGCTGGCGCTGCAGGACCGCGGGCATGCCGTCACGCTGCTAGACCGGCGCGGCGTGGCTGAGGAGACCTCGCGCGGCAACGCCGGGGCCTTCGCCTTTACCGATGTCGAGCCGTTGGCCTCTCCGGGCATCCTGCTCAAGGCGCCGAAATGGCTGCTCGATCCGCTCGGGCCGCTGTCGCTGCGTCCTGCCTACGCGCACAAAATGCTGCCCTGGGCGCGGCATTTCTATGCCGCCAGCCGCCCGCGCCGCCATAAGGCCTCGATCTCGGCCCAGGCCCGGCTGATGACCCTCTCCCGTGCCGCGCTCGAACGGCTGATCGCCCGTGTCGAGGGCGAGCCCCTGATGCGCCGCGAAGGGCAACTTCAAGTCTACGAGGGCGAGGCTGAGTATCGTGCCAGCCTACCGGCCTGGGAGCTGCGCCGCCAGCATGGCATTGCCTTTGACTTGCTTGAAAGCCCGGAGGCCATTGCCGAGATCCAGCCCGGCCTTGCGTCGCGCTTCACCCACGCGGGTTTCACCCCCGACTGGATGAACACCGTCGACCCCAAGCTTTGGACCGAGCACCTCGCAGCCTGCTTTCGTGCCGCCGGTGGCGTGATCGAAACTAACGACGTGCAGGCGATGGTGCAGCAGGGCGATGCGGTTGTTCTCGAGACCACCGCCGGGCTGCTCCGGGCCGATCAGGTTGTGGTGGCCGCCGGTGCCTGGTCGCATCGTCTCGCCCGCACCCTAGGCGATCGCATCCCACTGGAAACCGAGCGCGGCTACAACACTACATTCCCGACATGCACTTTCGACCTACGCACCCATGTCACCTTTAGCAATCACGGCTTTGTCGTATCCAAGATCGGCGACGGGCTGCGCGTGGGCGGCTCGGTCGAGCTCGGCGGGCTCGAGCTGCCGCCGAATTACAGGCGCTCCGAGGTTCTCGTGCAGAAAGCCGTGCAATTCCTGCCGGGCTTCGATGGCACCGGAGGCACCCAGTGGATGGGATTCCGCCCCTCCATGCCCGACAGCCTGCCCGCAATTGGCCGCTCGCCCCGCGCCGACCGGGTGACCTATGCCTTCGGTCACGGGCATTTGGGCCTAACCCAGTCTGCCGGCACCGCCGAAATCGTGGCCGATATCGTTGCGCGACGGCCTCTCGCGCTCAATATCGCGCCTTACGCCCCCCTCCGTTTTGGTGGTCAGCCCTGACCGGCTGGGACAATCCGGACTAAACGGCGGCATCTTGCAAAGATGCTGGGGACCGTACGGCAGTTTCAACTGGTCGTCAGGGCCTTGTTATGCAAATGCGGCGGGGATTCACTGCGCGAATCCAGCATGATAGCTGGCGGCCATGAGCAGACCGGCGAAAACCCCGTACAAGACCACCAACTGGCATAGCTACAATCAAGCGCTGAGGCTTTGTCGCAAACTTCTGCGGTTGACGCGAGGGGGGCCGGAGCCAGACGTTGCGTTCATCCAACAACACCAGATAGAGGCGGAGCGATGATCTCGTTCAAGGGCGCGCAGTTTCCGAAGGAAGTGATCCTCTTCGCAGTGTTCTTCTATGTCCGCTACACGGTCTCGTATCGTGACCTCGAAGAGATCATGGCCGAGCGAGGCGTACGAGTTGACCATGCGACGCTGAACCGCTGGGTGACCAAGTACTCGCCGCTGATCGCAGTTTCGGCTCGGCGGCGGAAAGTCCCGGCGGATCGATCCTGGCGGATGGATGAGACCTACATCAAGGTAAAGGGTGAGTGGGTCTACCTCTACCGAGCTGTCGACAAGCTGGGCAAAACCCTTGATTTCATGCTGTCGAAGCGGCGCAACAAGACGGCTGCGACCAAGTTCTTCGCGCGCGCCCTTGAGGTGAACGGCCTGCCTCGCAAGATCGTCATTGACCGCAGCGGAGCCAATACCGCAGGGATCACCGCGGCAAACCGCATGCTCCGGAACTTTGGATGCCCGATCCCCATCGAGATGGTCCGGATCAAATATCTGAACAACATGGTCGAACAGGATCACCGTACCATCAAGAAGCGCATTCGTCCGATGCTGGGGTTCAAGTCCTTCGTCTCCGCGTCGGCAACGCTCGAAGGGATTGAAGTCGCGAACATGATCCGCAAGGGGCAGTTCACACCCGGACTATGCCCTTTTGCCCAATTCGCCGCTCTGGCCGCATAAGTCAGTATGTCCAGTGGCTTCGCCGGCACGACGTCAAAGTTTGCGACAAAACCACCGCTGGCGCCGGCGGTGCTGGAAATCATATCGGATAACGAAGCCCTGATTACCGTGACCGAAGGAAGATACCATCAGGTTCGCCGTATCTTCGCCGCTGCGGGCAATTTCGTCGAGACCCTTCGACGTGAACGTCTGGGCAATCTTTGCCTGCCAGACAGCCTCGACCCCGGGGAGTGGAGGCTGCTTGGCAAAGAAGAGATCGCCCTGGTCTTCCGATAGTTCTTCGGATTGGCTCAGATCACCCCAAGCATACGCATCGCTTCGGCAACCCGCACGAAACCGGCGATGTTGGCGCCCAGGACATAGTCGCCGGGCGCGCCATACTCATCGGCAGTTTCAGCACAACGATCATGGATGCTCTTCATGATCTGTGCCAGCCGTTGTTCGGTCTGCTCAAAGCTCCAACGGTCACGGCTGGCATTCTGTTGCATTTCCAGTGCCGACGTTGCAACGCCGCCCGCGTTCGCCGCCTTGCCGGGCCCGAACAGGATGCCGGCCTCGCGCAGGATTCGGATTGCTTCGGGGGTGCAGGGCATGTTCGCGCCTTCGCCGACAGCCAACACACCGTTCTTGACCAGTGACTTTGCATCCTTGCCCGTCAATTCGTTCTGGGTGGCCGAGGGCATCGCCACATCACAGGGCAAATCCCAAATTGATCCTTTGTCGGTCGACACGAAATGCGCGCTATCCCCGCGAAGCCGGGCATATTCCGAAATGCGCTTGCGGCGCACGGACTTGACTTCCTGAAGCAAGGACAGGTCAATCCCAGCGTCGTCTATGACATAACCGCTGGAATCCGAACAGGCGATGACCGTGCCGCCAAATGACTGCACTTTCTCGATGGTGTGGATGGCCACATTTCCCGCACCGGACACGACCACGCGCTTGCCGTCGAAATCGGTCTGGCGCGTTTCAAGCATGGCCTTGGTAAAATAGGTGTTGCCGAAACCCGTTGCCTCGGTCCGAGCGCGGGATCCACCGTAGGCAATGGCTTTGCCGGTGAATACGCCCGACTCATAGCGGTTGGTCAGGCGCTTATACTGGCCGAACATGTATCCAATTTCGCGCCCGCCTACACCGATATCGCCGGCTGGTACATCGGTCTGCTCGCCCAGATGGCGGTGCAGTTCGGTCATGAGCGATTGGCAGAAACGCATGATCTCGCCATCGGATTTACCCTTGGGATCGAAATCCGTACCGCCCTTGCCGCCACCGATCGGTAGGCCGGTCAATGCATTTTTGAAGATCTGTTCGAAGCCCAGGAACTTGATGATCCCCAGGTTGACCGAGGGGTGGAAACGCATCCCGCCCTTGTAGGGGCCGAGGGCCGAGTTGAACTGGACGCGAAAGCCGCGATTGATCTGGACGTTGCCCTGATCGTCCACCCAGGGAATGCGAAAAATGATCTGACGCTCTGGCTCACAGATGCGTTCGATGAGCGCTTGCTCAAGATAATCGGGGTTCTTTGCGACCACGCGCCCGAGGCTTTCCATCACCTCGTGGACGGCCTGGTGAAATTCCGGTTCGCCGGCATTGCGCCGCATCACTTCGGCAAGGATCGGTTGCAGCTTTTCATCGATATTGTTCATGTACTTCGCCGCTTTAGGGGGAATGTCAAAGGGGTGCGGAAAATGTGTGCGTCAGCAAGGCAAATGCACATTTATTAATCCATCTATTTGATCCTCAACCGCTGTGCAATCCGGCCTCGGTCAGGATGAGGTCGAGGGGGATATCGTGGGGTTGCGGGTAGATGGTTTTGAGCTGTGCCGACTTGAAACCAATGCCGATGACAAAAGGTTTCGGGTCAAGCGCCGCCAATGTCCGGTCGAAATAGCCCCCGCCATAGCCGAGGCGATAGCCATCCGCCGTCCAGCCGACGAGGGGGGCAAGCGCGATATCGGGCCGGACGACGGGGGCGTCCGGCGGCGGAACGGGTATGTTCCAATCGCCGCGCACCATACGGGTTTCGGGCGTCCAGCGGCGAAAGGTGAGCGGGGCCGCCCTGGTTTCGACCAGTGGCAGGGCGACGGTTATACCGGCCTTGTGAAGCTCGACCATCAGCGGGCGCAGGTCGGGTTCGCCCTTGATCGGCCAGTAGGCGGAAAAGACTTTGCCCGGTGCCCCGCCGAAGCGGTCTTTCAACACCTGTCGCAGATGCCCGGCCAGCGCCTCGCCGATCTCCTTGCGTTCAGCAACCGACAGTGCCAGACGGGCGGCGCGCAGACGGGTGCGTTCGGCCTTGCGCCAACGCGCGACATCACGTGCCTGCTCGGGATCGACAGCCAGCGGATCGAAATACTCCGGTGCGACCTCGGCGGCATAGCAGGGCGGTGAGGAAAAGCCGCTTTGGCAGCGGAAGCTCTTGAAGTCGTCGCTCATGACATCGCCGTGAAACCGTTACGGATTGGGCCCTTCAGGATATGCCGGGCCTGCGCGACCATGGCGTTCAGACGTGCGGCCGCAGGGACGACATCGGGGATGTTTCCCGCGCCCTGACCGGCATAGAGCGCCATCGCTTCCAGATCGCCGGTTGTGGTGCGCAAGGGTGAATCCGTGCTGAAGCGCAGGCGGGGCTGATCGTCGTCATGGGCGATGGTCTCGCGCGGCAGGCTGTCCGGGTCCTGACCCAGGTAATTGCCCTTGAGACCCTCCGTCACGCTGTTGCCGATCACCCGCACCGCAGCGCCCTTGGGCCAGTTCAGAACGAACACATCGGTCAGCACCGTATCCTCGCCCGTGGCCTCGACGATGCGAGACTTGTGATAGGAATGCGCAAAGGATTCTTCGGTCGCCAGAAAGGCGGTGCCGCATTGCACGCCGCTGGCCCCGATCGCCAATGCGGCGGCAAGCCCTTCGCCCGTCGCGATCCCGCCCGAGACGACGACCGGCAGGTCGGTCCCGGCCAGTATCCGTTCCGCCAGCCCGAAGGCGGGACTTCGTCCGTGCACATGGCCGCCCGCCTCGATCCCCTGTGCGATGATCACATCCGCTCCGGCAGCTTCGGCCATCCGCGCGGCGGCCTCCGTTCCGACCTGATGCAATACGAGACATCCCGCGTTTTTCACCCGCGCCACCACATCCGGCATCACATCCCAGAAAAAGCAGAAGGCCGTCACACCAAGATCGAGGCAACAGGCGATCTGTGCCTCAAGCAACTGCGGCTCTGTCGCCGCCGGGATCAGGTTGACGGCGAAGGGCCGGTCCGTCGCCGCCCGCATCGCGGTGACCTCCCGTGTGATCAGGTCGATGGGTTCGCGCACCATCCCCAACATCCCGTAGCCGCCCGCATTGGCCACCGCCGCCGCCAGTTCCCATCGGGACACGCCGCCCATGCCCGCCAGCAGGACGGGTGCCTCGCATCCAAGCAGATCGCAAAGCGGCGTTCGCAGAGGTTCCGCACTATGTTGGTCTGTCATTTTTCCCCTCCCTTTCCAACCATCGGCGCAGGCAGTCCCGCAGCACGACGGCGTTATTGTGTTCCTCGTCCTTAGAGGCATAGAGCAGCGTGACGACATCGCCCTGCGCGTATCCGGCAAGCTCACACACCAAATCTTCGCGCGTGGCGAGTTCCGCCCGGTAGCGCGTACTGAAGTCCTGCCACTGATCAGGATTGGCATGAAACCAGTGTCGCAACGTATCGCTAGGCGCGATGTCCTTGCACCAGTCGAACAGCCGGGCGCGGTCCTTCGCCACGCCGCGTGGCCAAAGCCGATCGACCAGAATCCGCTTGCCGTCCGACACCCGCGCCGCGCGATAGATCCGCTTGACGCGGATACGCTCGCCGGGGGTGTCGGGGATGGGGGGCCTTGCAGGGGGCATCAGCTGTCCGGTTGGCCCGTGTCGCCGATCATCTCCACCGCCTTCAGCGCGTGGGCCCAGGCCGCCCCGGCGCGCATTTCGGATGCAACCCAGATGGCTTCCATGATCTGTTCGCCCGAGGCCCCTCACGCTTGGCCGCCTTGACGTGGCCTTCGATGCACCACGGGCATTGAGTCACATGCGCCACGGCCACCGCGATGAGCTGCTTGGTGCGTGTATCGAGCGCCCCTTCGGAGAACACCGCTTTCGAGAACGCGCGGAATGCGTCTTCGGCATCGGGTGCCAGGGCATGACGCCGGTCGACAAGGTCCCTGGTAGGTTTCGGGAGGTGTAGCTCAGACATGGCCCGTCTCCCGCGTTTCGAATTGCGGAAACAGCACATCGTTTTCCAGCCGGATATGCTCTTCGAGGTCGTCAAGGAATTCACCGACCCCGGTATAAAGCCGCGTCCAGCTTCGGCAGGCGCCGTCCGGCAATGTCAGGTTGTTGGTCAGGTGCCGGATTTGGCCGACTTCGGCTTCGTGGTTGTCATGATCCGCGCGCATTGCCGCAATCGGCGCATCCAGCCCCGCCGCCGCGTTGCGAATGGCGGGGAACAGGATCAGTTCCTCTTTCTTCATGTGAACTTCCAGGTCACCGATCATCCGGTGCAATAGGTCGGCCAAACCCGCGGGAACCTCCGTTTGCCCGGCATGGACCGCTTCGACCTTTTCCGACAAGGTCGCCAGTTCAGGAAGCTGGGCACGGTGTTTTGCGTGATACTCGGTCTCGATGAAACTGGTCAGGTCGCTCGGGTCTTGCGGGGGCATTGGTTTTGTCATGTTCGTATCCTCGGGTCAGAGCAGTGATGGAATTGTCCGGGGCTTCGCATCCTCGACCGCCATATGCAGCGAGCGCGCGATCCGCTCGGCGCGTTCGATGACATGCGCCGCGCCTTCGGGCGGGCAGGTTTCGGCCGCGGTTTCGCGGAACAGCGTCAGCCAGCGGTCGAAATGATCCCAATCCACGGGCAGGCCGACATGCGCCGGGACCGGGGCTCCGTGATACCGGCCCGTCATCAAGGCGACCGAACACCAGAAGGCCACCATGCGCTCCAAGTGCGGGCCCCAATCCGAAATCCGTTCAGCGAAGATCGGGCCAAGCGCCGGATCCGCGCGCACCTTGCCATAGAAGCAATGCACCAGTTCGGTCAGCTTTTCTTCGTCCAGCCCGGTCCGCGCCATGATCTCGGCAGTCATTTGCGGGCGGGCGGAATTGATCTGTGAGACGGCAGTCGACACGGGGCCCTCGGGAAATTGGTCTTGAGTCTCATGCTATCTCTGCTAAATAGGTGTTGTAAATACCAATTTGAAGATCTGCGGGATGCCATGAACCTTACCTCCTTCACCGACTACGGACTTCGAATGCTGATGCGGATGGCGAGCGCGCCCGACCGGGCGTTCTCAACGGCAGATTTGGCAGAGGAGTTCAAACTGTCGCGCAACCACCTGGCGAAGATCATGCAACGGCTCGCGCAGGCAGACATCGTCGAGACCCGACGCGGGGTGAATGGGGGCGCTGTCTTGCGATCCAGTCCGGCCGACATCCGGCTTGGCGACGTCGTGCGGCTGCTCGAACAGGGACAGTCGCTCGTCGAGTGTTTCGGGCCGGATGGCGGAGACTGTTCGATCGAGGGATGTTGCCGCCTGAAATCCCGGCTTCGACAGGCGGAGCGTCGGTTCATCGCCGATCTGAACAGATCCACGCTCGCCGATATCGCCCTTCCCGAACGGGCGGCCGCATGACGAAGAAAGGCAGATCAAGATGACAGCATCGTTGTCGGTTTCCGAACGTCGGGTTGGCATGGCCCTGTCGGTCCTGTTGGCCCTGATGGGCCTTGCCATGGCTGCATCGGCGCGTCACGGGGTCATGTCGACCCACGGGTTCATGGCGCTCGGGCTCGGGATCGCGTTCGCATTTCTGCTCGGCGGCGCGCTTTATGATCCCGAACCACCGGCCAATCGGTTGCAGCGCTACTACGACGCGCCGACCCGTTTCGGACTCGTCATGACACTGATCTGGGCGATGATCGGCATGGGAATCGGAGTCTGGGTTGCAGCGCTCTTGTACTGGCCAGAGGGAACGCCGCCTTGGCCGGCTACCAGCTTCGGTCGACTGCGTCCCGTGCACACCACCGGGATTATCTTCGGCTTTGGCGGCAACGCGCTGATCGCCACGTCTTTCCACGTCCTGCAACGCACCTCGCGCGCGCGGCTCGCCGACAATCTGAGCCCCTGGGTCGTGCTCATCGGCTACAACCTGTTTTGCGCCTGGGCCGTCACCGGCTATCTGATGGGGTCAACCCAATCCAAGGAATATGCCGAGGCCGAATGGTATGCGGATCTTTGGCTGGTGGTGATCTGGGTGACGTATTTCGTCTTGTATATCCGCACGCTTGCCCGCCGGAACGAGCCGCATATCTATGTCGCCAACTGGTATTACCTGGCCTTCATCCTCGTCGTCGCGATGCTGCACATCGTCAACAACATCGCCCTTCCCGTGCGCTGGACGACTGCAGAGAGCTTTCCGATCTGGTCGGGCGTGCAGGATGCCATGGTGCAATGGTGGTATGGCCACAATGCGGTTGCCTTCTTCCTGACCGCGGGGTTCCTCGGGATGCTCTATTATTTCCTCCCGGTGCGTTCCGGGCGACCGATCTGGTCCTACCGCCTGTCGATCGTCAGCTTCTGGGGCATCACCTTCTTCTATATCTGGGTGGGCTCGCACCACCTGCATTACACCGCGCTGCCTTACTGGGCGCAGACGCTCGGCATGACATTCTCGGTAATGTTGCTGGTGCCAAGCTGGGCCTCGGCGGGCAACGCCATCGCCACTCTGAACGGCGCATGGCACAAGGTGCGCGATGACGCCACGCTGCGCTTCATGTTCGTGGCCGCGGTGTTCTATGGGCTGTCGACCTTCGAAGGATCGTTCCTCGCCATTCGCCCGGTCAATTCGCTGTCGCACTATACCGACTGGACCGTGGGCCACGTCCATTCCGGCACACTTGGCTGGGTGGCGATGATCGTCTTTGGCGCGATCTATACGCTCGTTCCTCAGCTCAGTGGCAAGACGGAGATGGCGTCGCCACGGGCCGTCGAATGGCACTTCTGGCTCGCCGTCGCCGGAACACTCGTCTACGTCGTGTCGATGTGGAATGCCGGCATCACGCAGGGGCTCATGTGGCGGGCCTATAACGAGAACGGCGCGCTATCCTACAGTTTTGTCCAGTCGGTGGAGGCGATGGCCCCCTATTACCTGTTGCGCACCATCGGCGGCGGGCTGTTCCTGACCGGGGCTGTGATCTGCGCCTGGAACTGTCGCGCAACGATGCGCGGAACGACGGGGGATGCCACCGACCGCCCCCTTGTCGCGCAGCCGGCGGAGTGAGCCCATGCTGAAACTGCACTATAATCTGGAAAAAATCTCCATGGGGCTGGTGGCCGCAATCATCGTGGCCGCTTCGATTGGCGGGATCGTGGAAATCGCGCCACTGTTCACCATCGACGAGACGGTTGAGCTTCCCGATGACCTGCGCCCTCATACGCCATTGGAACTGGCGGGCCGCGAGATCTATATCCGCGAGGGTTGTTATGCCTGCCACAGCCAGATGGTGCGCAGCCTGGCCGATGAGCTGGACCGCTACGGTCCCTATTCGCTGGCCTCGGAAAGTGCCTACGATCACCCGATGCTCTGGGGATCGAAGCGCACCGGCCCGGATCTGGCGCGACTGGGCGGCAAGTATTCGGACGACTGGCATGTGGCGCACCTGATCGACCCTCGCAGCGTGGTGCCGGCCTCGATCATGCCGTCCTACCCTTGGCTGACGCGTCCCCTTGATACCGATCTGTTGTCTGACGCGCTGGCCACGCTGGCCCGGCTTGGCGTACCCTATGACGAGGACATGATCGCGGCGGCGGAAGCCGATGCCCTGGCGCAAAGCCGCCCCGACAGCGACGCGGTGGACGGATTTCTGGAGCGTTACGGCGAACGTCCTGCGGCCCGTGTCTTCGATGGCAATCCGTCTCGCCTGACAGAGATGGATGCGCTTTTGGCCTATCTCCAGTCGCTGGGCTCCTTGACCGATGCGCCCTACCGGATACTGGCGGAGGGATCCCAATGACCCATGACATGCTGGTCTATCTGTCCAAGACGGTTGGCCTGATCTGGCTGATGGGATGCTTCCTGATTGTCGTCATCCGCGCCTACAGCCCGTCACGGCGCAAGGCCTATGACGCCGCCGCCCGGTCCGTGCTGCCTTCAAAGGAGGGCGGAGATGACTAACCCGACCGATCCGAGGCAACTGCCGGGCGCCGATCCTCATACGGGCATTCGCAAGACCGATCCGGTCACCGGCTACGACACCACGGGGCACGACTGGGGCGGCATCACCGAGCTCAATACCGCGTTCCCGAAGGTCGTGATCTGGGCACTGGTGCTGACGTTTCTTTATTCGGTCGTTGCCTGGGTTCTCTTGCCCGCCTGGCCGACCGGACGCGATTACACACGTGGCTTGCTCGGGCTGGACCAGAGCGAAGAAGCGATCAAGGGCTTCAACAGCCTTGCCGATAGGCGGCAGGACTGGCTGTCTCGTTTCGAGGGCGAGAATTTCGTCGCTCTGCAATCCGACGCGACACTGATGGCGACCGCAATGCCCGTCGCCGCGCGCCTGTTCGCCGATAACTGCGCGGCTTGCCACGGCACGAACGGGCAGGGAGGGCCGGGCTTTCCGGTCCTGTCGGACGACACGTGGCTCTGGAGCGGTGACGCCGGAGAAATCGCCACGACGATCCGTCATGGCATCAATGCCGACGATCCCGACACCCGCTATGCCGAAATGCCGGCCTTTGACTGGATGGAGCGGTCTGATCGGTTAGCCTTGGCCGATTTCGTTTCCGAGATGCCCGGTGGAGCTGTCGATTTCGAAAGTTCCGTGGGCACGGTCTTCGCAGAGAATTGCAGTTCGTGCCACGGTTCGACAGGGGACGGCGGTCTCGAAATCGGCGCACCGTCCCTTACGGATGAGGCCGTGATTTATGGACAGGACCCGGGAACGGTGATGCAAACGCTCCGACGCGGGCGTCATGGGGTGATGCCGGCTTGGTCGGGTCGCCTGTCAGAGGCCGAAATCAACCTCCTGGCGCTCTATGTGGCCCGGCTTGGCCAATCTGTAGGAGGCGAACAATGAGGCCGGCCGTACAAAAACGGTTGGCGGTCGGCGCGGCGCTGGCCGCCGTCCTGCTGTTCCTCGCCGCGAATGCGCATCTGCTGACCGTTGCCCTGCGATCGCAGCCGGATTGCCGCGAAACGGCCGGGGCGATGCCTGCCAGGCGGTCCTGCTGAAAAGGAGAACGGGATGCTGGAACCACTACCAACCTTGCGAAACCCGGATCGGCCGGCCTCGCCCCACGCACGCAACCTGCCATCGACTTCGGCGGCGGACTGGTTGCGAGCAGGTTGGCGTGATGTCCGCAAGGCTCCGTGGTCCAGCCTTGCCTATGGGCTGTTCCTGACACTGGTATCCTATGCGGTCCTCTGGGCGCTCAACGCTAGCCATCTCTTGTATCTCGCGCTGCCCGCGATCTCCGGTTTCCTGATTGTCGGTCCGTTCCTGGCGATCGGGCTTTACGAGAAAAGCCACAGGCAGGCGCAGGGTGAACAGGTTTCGCTTTCCGACATGCTGGTGTTCCGGCCGGCGTCGGGCGGGCAATTGGCCTATGCGGGATTGCTGCTCGGACTGCTCGTCCTGTTCTGGCTCAGGGCTGCGGACTTGCTCTATGCGCTGTTTTTTGGCCTTAGCCCGTTCCCCGGCGCGGAGGAGGCGTTGACCAACGCATTGACGACGCCACGGGGATGGGCGCTAGTTATCACCGGTACCCTGGTGGGCGGGTTGTTCGCGGCCTTCGCCTTCGCGATCAGCGTCTTTTCCATTCCCATGCTGGTGTCGCGCAAGACCGATGCGCTGACCGCCATGGGGCTGAGTTTTGTCATGGCGGTGCAAAATCTGCGCCCCATGCTGGTTTGGGGTCTGTTTGTCGCCCTGGGATTGGGCCTGTCAGTCGTAACCGGCCTGATTGGGCTGATCGTCCTGTTCCCGGTTCTTGGTCACGGCACCTGGCATGCTTACCAGGCAATCGCAGGTGAGCGGCAGTGAGCTTCCTGTTGCTCATACCTCTCTCGCTCGGACTAGGTTTGCTAGGTCTCTGCGCGTTTTTCTGGGCGCTCAGAAACGGACAGTTCGATGACCCTGATGGTGCCGCGTGGCGCATCATCCCCCCTCATCACCCACTCGAAATGGAAGGAAAACCCGATGGCAGATTGGCTACCGACACTTAAAACGGCAACGCCCGAAGAGGGTTATGACCTTGCGGTAAAGCTTGCACGCGTCGCTGTGAAGCTGACCCAACCAGACGCCGAGGTGCGCGACCGGTTGCGGCCGGAATACGCCGAAGACTCCGATGCCCTTATCGCTGTCAGCCAGGTGGTCGCGACGCATTTCGCCACCGTCGCGTCGGCAAATGACTACTGGCAAGACAGGACATGACCGACGTTGAACGACGCGGGGACCAATTCGTCGTCGATGCGCTGGTTCTGGCCGACGCGTTTGACCTGTCCGTCGAAGAAACCCGTCACCGGATGCAAGGCGGGCAAATCGCATCTCTTTGCGAAACGGGAGAGGGTGAGGACGCGGGCCGTTGGCGATTGACATTCCGTCACCAGAGCCGCGCCCTGCGGTTGATCGTGGATGCCCGTGGCGAGATTCTGGGCAAGAGCACGTTTCCAGTCGGTCATCCGAACAGGGCTGTCCAAGCAAGATAACGTGGAACCTGCCACAACCAGGCGCGCCAAAACCTGAGGGCGAAACATTTCTGCGAACCGGCTTTGTCGCAAACTTCTGCGGTTGACGCGAGGGGGGCCGGAGCCAGACGTTGCGTTCATCCAACAACACCAGATAGAGGTGGAGCGATGATCTCGTTCAAGGGCGCGCAGTTTCCGAAGGAAGTGATCCTCTTCGCAGTGTTCTTCTATGTCCGCTACACGGTCTCGTATCGTGACCTCGAAGAGATCATGGCCGAGCGAGGCGTACGAGTTGACCATGCGACGCTGAACCGCTGGGTGACCAAGTACTCGCCGCTGATCGCAGTTTCGGCTCGGCGGCGGAAAGTCCCGGCGGATCGATCCTGGCGGATGGATGAGACCTACATCAAGGTAAAGGGTGAGTGGGTCTACCTCTACCGAGCTGTCGACAAGCTGGGCAAAACCCTTGATTTCATGCTGTCGAAGCGGCGCAACAAGACGGCTGCGACCAAGTTCTTCGCGCGCGCCCTTGAGGTGAACGGCCTGCCTCGCAAGATCGTCATTGACCGCAGCGGAGCCAATACCGCAGGGATCACCGCGGTAAACCGCATGCTCCGGAACTTTGGATGCCCGATCCCCATCGAGATGGTCCGGATCAAATATCTGAACAACATGGTCGAACAGGATCACCGTACCATCAAGAAGCGCATTCGTCCGATGCTGGGGTTCAAGTCCTTCGTCTCCGCGTCGGCAACGCTCGAAGGGATTGAAGTCGCGAACATGATCCGCAAGGGGCAGTTCACACCCGGACTATGCCCTTTTGCCCAATTCGCCGCTCTGGCCGCATAAGTCAGTATGTCCAGTGGCTTCGCCGGCACGACGTCAAAGTTTGCGACAAAACCAACGTACGGTCGTGCCCGGGGCCACCGCAAGGCCAACCGGTGCGAACCAGACATGCTCTCCCCGTGCGGTTCCCCTCATCTCAATGGTTTCAACAGGGCCCGCCAATGTGACGCACGGAAAGCCGAGGGTGGCGATCACGCCACCCCCGACCATAAGAAACTCTCGGCGTCCCCGTATCATTCGGCGAGCCTCGATTTGGCGTCCTCGTCATGGAACAGCACGACATGGGCATGGGCCCTGTCCACGCCGGGATGCCCGGCGTTGAAGTAGACGTCGACGCCGGACACCGTGTGACTGCCGATTCCCAGACCGTCGTAGGCGGTCCCGTTCGACAGATCTTCCAACGGCGTCATGTATACCGTGGCCGAGAGCTTGCCGTAATGGTCATAGGCCAGGAACGGGCCGGCTGGGAGCGTATCCGGGTCAACGAACAGCGTGCCGAGACCCGGGATGAATTCCGGCAGGGGCAGCGCATCGCTGACCTGGATATAGGGCGCGCCCGGGGGTGACATCTGCAGCGGCGTCCTCGTCATGGGCAAGGGCATTGCCCGTGGACAAAGTGAGCGCGATCGCGGCGAGAGTGAGAGCGGATTTCATTTTGCTTCCTTTCAATGTCTGGGGTGCCACAGTCGTGGCCACCTGTCTCTTTGATGCGCCAGAGTCAGAAAGGTTCGCAGGGTTTTGTCGCAAACTTTGACGTCGTGCCGGCGAAGCCACTGGACATACTGACTTATGCGGCCAGAGCGGCGAATTGGGCAAAAGGGCATAGTCCGGGTGTGAACTGCCCCTTGCGGATCATGTTCGCGACTTCAATCCCTTCGAGCGTTGCCGACGCGGAGACGAAGGACTTGAACCCCAGCATCGGACGAATGCGCTTCTTGATGGTACGGTGATCCTGTTCGACCATGTTGTTCAGATATTTGATCCGGACCATCTCGATGGGGATCGGGCATCCAAAGTTCCGGAGCATGCGGTTTACCGCGGTGATCCCTGCGGTATTGGCTCCGCTGCGGTCAATGACGATCTTGCGAGGCAGGCCGTTCACCTCAAGGGCGCGCGCGAAGAACTTGGTCGCAGCCGTCTTGTTGCGCCGCTTCGACAGCATGAAATCAAGGGTTTTGCCCAGCTTGTCGACAGCTCGGTAGAGGTAGACCCACTCACCCTTTACCTTGATGTAGGTCTCATCCATCCGCCAGGATCGATCCGCCGGGACTTTCCGCCGCCGAGCCGAAACTGCGATCAGCGGCGAGTACTTGGTCACCCAGCGGTTCAGCGTCGCATGGTCAACTCGTACGCCTCGCTCGGCCATGATCTCTTCGAGGTCACGATACGAGACCGTGTAGCGGACATAGAAGAACACTGCGAAGAGGATCACTTCCTTCGGAAACTGCGCGCCCTTGAACGAGATCATCGCTCCACCTCTATCTGGTGTTGTTGGATGAACGCAACGTCTGGCTCCGGCCCCCCTCGCGTCAACCGCAGAAGTTTGCGACAAAGCCCGACAGCGATACAGCTAGCCAAGTGTTTCTCCGCCAAGGTCATCACAACCGTCGGGTCTGCGGAAAAAGCGCAGGCGGCGGCCCGACTGGGAGCCGACCGCGTGGTCAATTACAAAGCCGAGGACTTCGTCGCGGCCACACTGGAGATGACGGAAGGCCGAGGCGCCGATGTCGTTTTGGACATGGTCGGGGCGGATTACCTGCAAAGAAACTTCGACGCGGTGGCGGTCGATGGCCGAATCGCGCAGATCGCCTTTCTCACTGGATCGAAAGGCACGTTTGACTTGCGCCCCATCTTGTTCAAAAGGTTGGCCATCATCGGATCGACGCTGCGCGCCCGACCGGTCAGCATGAAGGCCGAACTGGCCTCTGCGCTTGAGCAACACGTCCTGCCGCTACTACGTGAAAGGAAAGCGATCCCGGTGATCGACTCAACCTTCCCGCTTCACCAAGTGCACTATGCGCATACTCAGATGGATACTGGAGCTCATATTGGGAAAATCGTACTGACGGTTTGACCAACCTGTTAGGGTTGCCGCCTCAGAGCGCAACGGTGCTGTCAAGTGTGAGCATATATAGACTCCGCCTGATCGTAGCGTCTTGATTGGCTCCGGCTCGCGGTTCGCAATTGCGGACGTATATCCGGCCTCCTTGAGCGGCCCGACACGTCGTCGCCGCGAGTCCCGATGGATTTCAGCGTGCTTTTTCCTCAAATGCCCCCTGCGACCGAGACGGGATCAAGCCGACACTTGAGCCGCTCTGGAATCCAGAAACGGGTTGCGCGATCTCCCCGGCTATAGTGGCCGTGTTGTGCATGAAGCCTCTGGGGAAACTCTCTCCGAAACAGGCGCCGAAAGTTGATGCGTTGAATGTGGCTTCCCTTGCCGTCGCGACAAAGAGGGCACTCATTATGAGGTTGATGGTTTCCTGCGCGGCCGCCGGGTATATCCCCTCGATGCGTGGATCGACGACGTAATCGACACCAACCTAATGCCCATCATGCGCTCTGCGCGACCGCTACACCGCGAAATCAATGCAGTGGCAAACGCCATCGAAAGGCCGTGAAGCCAGGGTCAAGCCGAAGGCCAAATCAACCGACTAATGATCCTGAAATGCGCAAAGTACGGCAGAGCAGGGACGGAATTTCCGAGAGTTCGAATGCTCCCGTTCCGCGATGCAAATTGAGGATATCCTCAAAATATGCTCTCGGTTACGGGCATGGCTGATTTATGTGGAAGCCCATCTGCAGGTGGACGCGAAGCGAGTTCTGGATGTGGTCTTGCGCGGCCTCGTCGGCAACATCGGGTTCGCGTGCGCGGATGGCGTCGAGAATACGCTGGTGTTCGGCCAGCAATTCGGCCGGGCGTCCGGGTGGTACGTATTTCGCGCCCTTCAGGAGCGCCATCGCATCCGAAATGGCTTCGATTGAGCGGAGCAAGAAGCGGTTGTGCGCCGCCGAATAAAGTGCGTTGTGAAATTCCCAGTTTATCTGGTTCAGCAGCTTCGGGTCATCCGTTGCTGCGGTGCTCTTGTCGAGTATGTAGGCCATCTCCTCGATCTCGGCCAGCGAAGCGTGCTGCGCTGCGAACCGAGCAGCGACACCTTCGAGACGCTGGCGCAGCTGGTAAAGTTCCACGACTTCATGACGGTCGAGCTCTGCGACTACCGCTCCGCGTTGCGGCTCAAGAATAACGCGCCGTTCCGACTGTAGTCGGCGCAGCGCTTCACGGACCGGCGTGCGACTGACGCCCAACTCTTTCGAGACCACCGCCTCGCGTATACGGTCGCCTGGATTGTATGTGCCCTCGCGGATCCACCGGGACATCTCTTGATAGACATGCTCCGCAAGCGAAGGGGCACTATCGATTCTATCAGATTCATCACCATTTTTCAGCACTTTGCGGATCCTTTCCAAACGCCATGAAGGCAACCTTGAATGTCCGATGACGTCGTATTTTCACCAGTACTGTGCCGCAATTCGAGTGGGGTTGACAAGAATGCTTTATAATGTTCTAGATTGCATACAAATAAATACAAAAATAAGTCGATGCGGCCTAAGGCCATAATCGATGACGCTAGAAGATTCAGGGAAAGGAATACGAATGATTGCCAATCTGAAGTCCACTCTTGCAGTCTCGTGCGGCTTGGCCGCGATCGCTGCAACGGCGCCGGCCGCTGCGGAATATCCGGAAAAGCCCATCACCATGATCGTTGCCTATTCGCCCGGCGGCGGGACGGATTCCGCCGCGCGGACCATTGCGAAATACGTCGAGAAGCATCTCGGTCAGCGGTTGGTCGTTGAAAATAAAGCCGGGGCAGGGGGGCAGATCGGCTTCTCGGCGCTCGCCACCGCCAAGCCAGACGGATATGAGATCGGCTTCATTAACGTGCCGTCGATCCAACTCGTGAAAAAGCTGCGCGAAGGCGTGCCCTACGAGTTGTCCGACTTCGACCCGATCGCCAATATCCAACTCGACCCGGTGGTGGTCGCGGTCGCGGAAGAAAGCCCCTACCAGACCCTTGCCGATCTGCTCGCAGATGCCGAGGAGCATCCGGGTGAGCTTAACATCGGCGCAGACGGTCCGCAGTCTAATAACCAGCTGCAGCTGGTGGTGGCAGAAAAGGCGCTCAACGTCGATTTCAACTTTGTCGCGTTCGACGGCACCGGGCCGGCGGTGAAGGCAACTCTGGGCGGTGAACTCGCGGCGTCGCTGCCGTCGGCAAGCGGCGCGACTTCGCAGGTCGAAAGTGGCCGGCTGCGGCTGCTCGGTGTCTTCGCCGACCAGCGCAGCCCTCTTTTCCCCGACGTGCCGACCGTGAGCGAGGCAGCAGGCACGAACGTGAACTCGGTCGGCGCCTCGATGCGCGGGATCGCAGCACCTAAGGGGCTTGCGCCGGAACAGAAGGTCGTCCTCGAGAAAGCCTTTGCCGCGGTGATGGAAGACCCCGAGTTTCTGGCACATGCCAAATCGGCAGGCCTCCCACTGAAATACATGAACGCCGAAGAATTCGGCACCTACCTGTCCACCGCCGACGCCGAGCTTGATAGTTATGTCGAGCTGCTGAAGTAGGTCCGCAACGGTAAGTATGGAGAGAGCTATGGTGACGACAACAACACGTGATGCGCTCTTTGCCGCTCTAGCCCTTGGCTTAGCCCTGGTAATCGGTGTGACGGCGTTTTGCTATCCTGTCGGCTCCTCCTACTTTCCGCGCAGCCTCGTCGTCTTCATGGGCGTGATGTCGGCGATCTACGGCTTTCGCGTCTGGCGCAGCCGGGCGGGCGCTCAGCCCGCGAGGAGTGTCGGGGCGTGGGCCGCCTTTATCGCCTTTACGGCAATCGCGATCTGTGCGTCGGCCATAAAGATTATCGGCTACGACGCGACGACCTTCCTGTTTCTCTTCGGCTTGATCATGACGTTGGGCGGCCGACAGCGGATACTCGCCGCGCTGGCGGTTGCCGTTGGAGGCACCGCCACGCTCCACGTCACCTTCTTCGTCCTGCTTGGCGTCGCCCGGCCCGAAAGCCTTTTCTTCTAACAATCGCGGGATAGCGCACCAATGCTCGAATATCTGTTGATGGGAGCCGGGTCCCTGCTGGATCCGGCAATGCTGCTCGCGGTTGTCGCGGGCGTTGTAGGCGGTGTTATCATCGGCGCCCTGCCGGGGCTGACCAGCACCATGGGCGTGGCGCTGCTGATACCGGTGACATTCTCGCTCCCGCCGCAGGTCGGGCTGGCGATGCTGGGCGGAATTTATTGCGCCTCGACCTATTCCGGCGCAATCAGCGCGATCCTGCTGAACATCCCCGGAACCTCCGCTTCGGTCGCCACGATGCTGGACGGTCATCCGATGGCCAAGGCCGGCGAGCCCGGACGCGCCATTTCGCTAGCGACCTTTGCCTCGGCTATCGGTGGCGTCGTCAGCGTGTTGGCGCTGTTGCTGCTGGCCCCGCAATTAGCGGAATTCTCGCTGCGCTTCGGGTCGCCCGAATACTTCCTGCTCGCCATATTCGGCATCACCGTGATCGCCTCGATGTCGGCGGGTGCGATGGAGAAGGGTCTCATCGCTGGCGCGCTCGGCCTTATCCTGAGCACCGTCGGAGTACACCCGCTGACCGGCACCATGCGATTCACGATGGGCCTGCCCACGCTCTATGACGGAATCCCGCTAGTGGTGTCGCTGATCGGTCTCTACTCGATCCCCGAGGTCATAGACCTGATACGGCGCGCCCGCACCTCGGACGGGGACGCCCGCGGCGTCGACCGGTCGAGCCCGCTGCGGGTGTTGCCGGAGCTAATGTCGCAGAAGCTGAACCTGTTGCGGTCGAGCGTGATTGGGATCATCGTCGGGATCGTGCCCGGTGTCGGTTGCAGCGTTGGAGGCTTCCTAGCCTATGACGCGGCCAAGCGGGCGTCGAAGAAACCTCAGACCTTCGGCAAGGGTGCATCCGAGGGCATCGTCGCTAGCGAGACCGGCAACAACGCCGTCACCGGCGGCACGCTGATCCCGCTGCTGACGCTGGGCATCCCGGGCAACCCGGTTACCGCTGTGCTGCTGGGTGGCATCATGATCCATGGTCTGCGACCGGGACCGGAGCTGTTCACGACAAACGCCGAGGTAACCTATTCCTTTATCTTCAGCCTGTTCCTTGCGAACCTGATGTTCATCCCGGTCGGCCTGCTGCTGGCGCGATACGGGCTACGCGTGGTTCAGGTGCCGCCGGCGATCCTAGCGCCGATCATCTTGGCGCTTGCGATCATCGGCGCCTATGCGATGCGCGGTTCGGTCGACGATATCTGGGTAATGCTGGCCATCGGCGCACTGGGCTGGGGCATGGCAGCGTTGGCGGTGCCGCGCGCGCCGCTGGTACTTGGCCTTGTGCTTGGCACATTGGCGGAAGGCGAGCTCGCCCGATCACTAGCGTTGGTGCGCGGCGATGTCGGCGCCTTTGCCCTGCAGCTGGTCACCCGGCCAATCTGCTTGGTTCTCATCGGGTTGTGTGCCTTTGCTATCGTGCATGGCATCGTCCAGCACCGCCGCAACTCGAAATTCCTCGAGTAGGGTTTGCCCTCACTCGCTTCCAGAAACACGACCGAGAGGAGCTCCCCGGTGAGCGTTGTTAAGACGATTCCTTGCCCTGTGCATAAGGTTGGTCAGAGTTCTGACCATCATTTCTTCGGCTACTATAACAAGAGTATCTGGGACCGTGAAGGTCAGCGGATGCTAGCGCTTCAGGTGCCGCGCATGGCCTGGGATCTGGCCGCGGAGGACGTTGCTGAGGTGGGGTATTTCGACCTTGCCGACGGCGAGAAGTTTCACACGGTCGATACCACGACGGCTTGGAACTGGCAGATGGGCACCCAGCTGCAATGGCTGGAGGGCCTACCGGGCCGCAAGGTGATCTTCAACCGCCGCAGTAGTGACGCCGCCGGGGCCTATCCGGGCCTGCAGGCGCGTATTTGCGATATCGACGATGGCACCGTCATCGACCTGCCTGATCCCGTCTACGTGGTCGCGCCTGACAGCAGTTATGCCATCTGCGTCGATTACATGCGATTCACCGCGACCCATCCCACGATCGGCTATGTGCCCGTTGGACCCGCACCGGAGCTCGAGCTTGCGCCGACCGATGACGGCATTCGCCGGATGGAGTTGCCGGGCGGCGAGTCGCGGCTGCTGCTCAGCCTTGCCGACCTGAAGGCGTTCCAGCCGGTGGCTTCGATGGAAGGCGCGATCCATTGGGCCACGCATCTCGAAATTAACCCAGCCGGGGACCGGGTGCTCTTTCTGCATCGCTGGACCCGACGGGTCGAGGACGAGACCTGCTGGCTGCACCGACTGCTGGTGGTCAACTCGGACGGAACCGGGCTGAAACTGCTGGAATGCAGCGATCACCCTATTCCGCACTTGGAGAACGCGCACGACCCCCATGCGCTTGACACCTTCGACTACGAGATGTCGGAATATCAAATCTCGCACCCTACCTGGCGTGATGACCGGCACATCATGGTCTGGGGGCCGCACGCGGGCGAGATCCACTACCATCTCTATGATGTCGAAACTGGCGAGGCCGAGGTGGTGGGGGCGCCGGTGCTCACCGAGAACGGTCACATGACCTATTCTCCCGATCAGGCCTGGATGATCTCGGACACCTACCCGGACAAAAACACTAACATTCGCAAGCTGTTCCTCTACCACCTTGCGACGCGGCAGCGTGTCGACGTAGCAAAGCTGCGGACCGACCCAACGCTAGGCAAGGAGAACCGCTGCGACCTGCATCCGCGCTGGCATCCTGACGGAGGATCGGTCTGCATCGACTCCGTCCACGAGGGCGAACGTCAGCTATATGTCGTCGATCTGACGGGCGTGTTGTCCGGTTGTCATCGCTAAAAAGACTTGCAAGCGCTCTGGTAGGCCCTCCTACGGAACGCAGCGAGCCATCTTGGTATCAGCGGGATCAACAGCGGTCCAAACTTGCGGAGCGCGGCGTTTTTTAATGGTCCAATTGTCGTGCGGTAGCGGGCGACGGTAGCGTTGATTCCCGGCTTTCATGCAAGTGAATTGAGCTTAGCTGAGTTGTTCGTTGACAAAGATTGCCGCAGTCGTTCGCCTTGATGAGGAATGACCTGCCACGGGATTTTTCCTCCACCATCGATTAGAGTCCGACCCAACTTGATCCGCACCCCCAGAGCTCTACCGCCCTTAGGCAGAGTTTCCCGGCTTTGCTCAGGGTGACGGGCTGGTGACGCCCCCTGATTTCGTCAGCGTGATCGGAGCCTTGTTCCCGATCGCGCCGTGTGGCCGTTCCTCATTGTAGTATCTACGCCAAGCCTCCAACTTTTCGGTCGCATCCGCAAGGGTGAGGAACCAATGCTGGTTCAAGCACTCGGTCCGGAACCGGCCGTTGAACGCTTCGATGAATGCATTGTCGGTCGGCTTGCCGGGGCGCGAGAAGTCGAGGGTCACGCCACGCTGATAGGCCAGAGGTCCATGTCGCGAGACACGAACTCGGTGCCCTGATCGACTCGGATAGTCTTCGGATAGCCTGTCTGTCGGCACACCCGGTCCAGCGTTGCGACCACATCCTCGCCGCGGTAGCTGAACCGGACATCGAGCACTGGCACTTGAGCCGTGAGAAGGTGTCGATGACTGTCAGAACCCTCAGCTTCTTGCCTGTCGCAAGCTGATCGTGAACAAAGTCCATTGCCCAGACGTCGTTCGGGCCGACCGCCTCGGCGCGGTCGTCACGCAGCTTGGCCTTCACACGGCGCTTCGGCGTCTTGTTCCTGAGTTGCAATCCCAACTCCCTGTAAATCCGATAGACTTTCTTGATGTTGATGTTTCAGCCCTCACGTTCGAGCAGGACGTGAACGCGCCGGTAGCCATACCGCACGCGCGTTTCACAGATCTCCCGGATCCGCTTGGCGACAGCAGCCTGATCGGCGCGGCGAGACTTGTAGTGGAACGTCGAACGGTCGAACCCCATAGCCCCACAGGCCTTTCGGATCGAGACCGCCCAATCGCTACACATCCCGCGAACCAGTTCGCGCTTGCGATCAGGCTTCAGAGCTTTCGGCGGATGACGTCTTGCAACATCTCCCGATCCAGCGTCAGGTCCGCGACGATCTTCTTCAACCTGGCGTTCTCATCCTCGAGCTGCTTCAGTCGTCGCATCTCGTCAGGCAGAAGGCCCGCGTATTTCTTCTTCCAACTGAAGTAGGTCGCCTGGCTGATCCCTGCCTTCCGACAGATCTCCGCGACCGGCGTGCCTTCCTCGCCTTGCTTCAAAATGAACGCTTTCTGCGCGTCCGAAAATTTGCTCGCCTTCATGCGACTCCACTCCTCTTCCAGCCAAGGAAGCGTAGCGGAAAACTCCAGCTTCAAACGGTCCAGTTTCCGGGGATCAGATCACACCAACCGGGCTCCGGTCGCGGCTGGATGAAAGTTCAGTGGCAGGTCAGGAACTCGGCGCTGTTGCACAAATCAGATGATGACCGCAGTTCCCCTTTCTCCGGACACACTTATCCCAGTGCCACGGTGACCGGGATGCCGAGGGCAGTGAAGCGGTTCATTACCGCCGCACGGATCTGAACTTCGGCAACCTGGCGGTCGAAGTCGCGGGACATCAGCTTCTGTCCGAGTAGCTTTACGCAGTTCATTTTCGTTTCCACTCTGCTACGTCGGTGGTAGCCGCTCCAGTTCCGCCACAGCGCCCGGCCAAGATGCTTTGACGTCCGCAGTATCTCGTTGCGCGCTCGGGCTCCTGCCGTGTCCGGCTTCCAGGGTCTCGCGTTGCGGCGGGGCGGAATGATTGCTGCCGCACCGCGGTCAGCGATGGCGTCGTGGCAGGCGCGCGTGTCGTAGGCACCGTCTGCTGTAACGGTGGCAATCTCCTGATCCGGGGGCAGCTGGGCAAGCAGGTCCGGCGGCATCGGCGCGTCGCCGACATTGCTGGAGGTGACCTCGACTGCCCGGATCTCCAGCGTTTCCTCATCGATCCCGAGGTGGAGCTTGCGCCAGACCCTTCGTTTCGAGCCGCCATGCTTGCGCGTGTGCCACTCGCCTTCGCCTTCCACCTTGATGCCGGTGCTGTCCACGAGCAGATGCAGCGGCCCCTTGGAACCGCGATACGGGATCGTCACGTTCAAGGTCTTCTGGCGACGTGACAGAGTGCTGAAGTCCGGCACGGACCAGCCGAGCCCGGACAGTTCGAGCAGGCTCGCCACGAAACCGGTCGCTTGGCGGAGCGGCAGCCCGAGGAGTGTCTTGAGGGTGAGGCAGGCCTGGATCGCAGCGTCGCTATAGGCCTGCTGACGGCCGCGACGCCCCGACGGAATGGCTTCCCAATGCATCGAGGGATCGAACCAAACGGTCAGTGATCCGCGCTGCCTCAGCGCCTGATTGTAGTTTTGCCAGTTGGTGGTCTTGTAGGTCGTCTTCGGAGGTCTGCTCATACCTTCCGGCTACTACATTGGATTCGCGAGGTGAATCCCTCGCCCCTTTGTGCAACAACGCCCAGGAACTCTGTAGTGTTCGACGTTAGATATTCCAGAGAAGTACAAGCTGCGCGAAATGCTGGATTCGCGATCGTCTCGATTGTACGCTCGATCATAACGCGTAGTTTGCCAAGGGCTAATGGGATGAACTGCCTTCCCACCAACCTGCTGCTATCATTGCGGGCGTAGGTGGAGAGATGAGCATCTGATGGACATCAAGGTTGGGTCGGAGTCTAATCGATGGTCGAGGTTAAGTCCCGTGGAAGATATTTCGTTCTCGATCAGGCCACCTATTCCACATCACGGATATAAAGAGCACCGCTATGAAACACGGAGCTTTTGCTAGGGGCTTCTTCGTTATTTCTGTAGACATTTGATCAGCGCTGCTATGGTCAAAACCACCAATACCAGAATTAGAAGGCCGAAAAGCCAACCGATCACCATTTCGAAACTCATTCCATTTTCCATGTCACTCGAGTCCACTGTTTCGTTCTCATGATCGTCGGTCGACGTCCCGGGACGCACGCGGCTATTCGGGACTGACGTCGGCGGGGCGCACTAATCTGGTGCGAACTCCACCGCGAATGAGGGCGGAGACGAGAATATCCCGATGCCGCGCCCGTCGTTGTCTTCCATCACGCTGGGATCTCTCGAACGGCTGTTTGCTGATGCGGTCAGCACAGCGGATGAAATACGCGGTGCCTTGAGTGAGAGCCGGCCTCACAGTTCGAGCGTGCGTCGAATGGCACCCACTCCCCACAGCAGCAGGCCAGTGGTTAGCGCGCTGATCCCAGCGCTGTGCGCCCATGGCCCCGCAATGCCCGTGTCGCCGAAGGTGAAGAGGGTGATTCCGGCCAACGAAAGCCCGAGCCCAGCCATGAGGCGACACTCTCCCGGGGTCGGGCACGGCCTTCGCCCGTCATTGCTCTCCTCCTTCGGCGCGGCGGGTTCGCTCCCCGTCACGCTGTTCGCTCCGTTCAAATCGCTGTTTCTCATGGCCTTACGAACCTCCTTTCGAGACACTCTTTCAGCGCGACGTCAGTCGCATAGATCCACAACGCGGGTCGGGCGGGCGGCGAATTCTGACCAATTCGCGGCTTCGAAGGCTGCCCACCGGTCCGGGGCGTGTCGGAGCCTGCGGCGGAGTTCGAGGCTCGGCGCAGATTTCGGACTCGTCAGGCCCCGGCAACTTCTCTCACGCCACGCATTGCGGCCAGACGCGATCCACGAGAGGCTGTCGACTGCCGGAAACCCCTCCGGCCCGGTAAGCTCGTCTAATTCATATGCCGGTGATCTTCCGGTTGTCCGCGAGATGCGCGGGTTCAAGTGTCGCGCGATTCATCATATTGGGGAAGCGAATATAAATGCGATATGATATTCGAAAACACGATGCATGGGGCCTCTATGAACATTGAACATGCCCGAACTTTCCTTGCCGTGGCTGATACCGGCAGCTTCGTAGCGGCCGCCGAAAGGCTTCACGTCACCCAGTCAACCGTGAGCGCCCGTATCCGGGCACTCGAAGATCAGTTAGGCACCAGGCTTTTCACTCGCAACAAGGCCGGCGCGGCACTGACTGCGGGCGGTGGCCGGTTCTTGAAGCATGCAGCGCAGATGGTGCGAGCCCTCGAACGCGCGCGGCACGACGTCGGCCTGCCTGGACAATTCCGCGCGCGTGTCGTCATCGGGGCGCGCTTCGGCCTGTGGGAAGGGCTGATGATGCAGTGGTTCGCCAATATCCAGCGGTCCCATCCCCGGGTTTCGTTTCATTCCGAAATCGGCTTCGAGCCTGAACTGATGCAGGCGCTGGTCGACGGGCGGATGGATATCGGAGTCATGTTCACCCCGCAGCGCCGTCCGATGCTCGAGCTCCTGCCATTGCTTACTGAACAGCTGGTGCTCGTCTCTACCGAACCGACCGCTAGCATGCAGCCTGACGGCTATATCCATGTCGAGTGGGGCCCGGAATTCGACAATCAGTTCCGCGCTGGCTTTCCGGAGTTTCCCGGTCCTGCACTCTCGGCCAACATCGCCTGGCTCGGCCTTCAATATCTCAAGCTCAATGGCGGCAGCGGCTATTTTCCCCGGCGTCTGGTCGAACACCAGATCGATAGCGGCGCCCTGTTCCCGGTGCCCGGTGCGCCAGTGTTCGAATTGCCGGCGTGGATCGTGATCCGCGAGGATCGCAACAAAGCGCTTGTTGATCCGATGGTCCAGAGTTTGATGGTTGGCCTTGTGGCGCCTTGATCTGCGATCAATTTCCGCTCTTGTCCTTTCCCAGCGGCCTGTCGCTCGCGTTCGGTATCCTGCTGGAACATTCCCGATCGGTCACCTCGCGTTCGGGCTCGCTGCGTAGTGCTTTCGCGGGATCGAAAAAACTCCTTCCGGCAAGGTTTCGTCCGCCCTTTGGTCGATCGAACCGAGTATGTCTGTCAGAGGCTTCATGCCGCGACCGAGGGTCCATAACTGATCGTTAGACGACCATCCACGCGGGAAGCAGTCGCGCCAGTTCTCTGACCGGCGCGCAAAGCGAGGTGGTGAGCAAAAGCAACCTTGGCAGCTGAGCTCTTAAATTCGTCGTTCACGGCTTCGACTTAAAAGCACGTCAAAACGGGTGTTCCAAGAGATGACGGGCCTGCGCGACCATGCCGTCCAGACGTGCGGCGGCCGTGGGGACATCGTTGAGCGCACCCACACCCTGACCCGCATAGAGTGCCATCGCCTCCAAGTCGCCGGTCGTGGTTCGCAGCGGCGAATCCGTGCTGAAGCGCAGGCGCGGCTGCTCGCCGTCGCGGGCGATGGCCTCGCGCGGAAGACTGTCAGGGTCGTGGCCGAGGTAATGTCCGTCCAGGCTCTCGGTCACGCTATTGGCGATCACCCGCACCGCAGCGCCCTTGGGCCAATTCAGAACGAAAACATCGGTCAGAACCGTGTGGTCGCCGGTGGCCTCCGTGATTCGGGATTTGTGATAGGGATGAGCGAAGGATTCCTCGGTCGCCAGAAAGGCCGTGCCGCATTGCACGCCATCGGCGCCGATGGTCAACGCGGCGGCGAGGCCCTCGCCCGTTGCGATCCCTCCGGAGACGACGACCGGCAGGTCGGTCTGCGCAAGGATTTGCTCGGCCAGCCCGAAAGCCGGGTGTCGTCCATGCACGTGACCGCCCGCCTCGACGCCCTGCGCGATGATCACATCCGCTCCGGCCTCTTCGGCGATCCGCGCGGCCTCGACCGTGCCGACCTGATGCAGAACAAGGCAACCGGCACGTTTCACGCGGGCCACCACGTCAGGCATCACGTCCCAGAAAAAGCTGAAGGCCGGCACGCCAAGATCGAGACAGCAGGCGATCTGCGCATCGAGCAGCGCTGGTTCGGTCGCCGCGGGGATCAAGTTGACGGCAAAAGGTCGGTCAGTCGCGTCCCGCAGCGCAGTAACCTCTGCGGCGATCAGGGCTGGGTCTTCGCGCACCATGCCCAAAATCCCGTAACCGCCCGCATTGGCCACGGCGGCGGCCAGTTCCCAGCGGGAAACGCCGCCCATCCCGGCCAGCAGAACTGGCTGGGCGCACCCCAGCAGGTCGCAAAGCGGTGTGTGCAGCGGGTTTATTGGCTGGTCCGTCATGCTTGCTCCTCCCGTTCTATAACCATTGGCGCAGGTAATCGCGTAACACGACGGCGTTATTATGTGCCTCGTCCTTTGAAGCATAAAGTAGCGTAACGACGTTCTCGCGTGCATATCCGGCGAGCTCGCGGACCAAATCGTCATGAGCGGCAAGTTCCGCCTCATAACGCGTGGTGAACTCCTGCCACCTATCAGGGTGCTCGTGGAACCAGCGCCGCAATTCGTCGCTCGGCGCGGTCTCCTTGCACCAGTGAAACAGTCTGGCGCGGTCCTTCGCCATGCCGCGCGGCCAGAGACGATCGACCAATATCCGCTTGCCATCTGACACGCGTGCCGCGCGATAGATCCGCTTGACGCGGATAAGCTCGCCAGGAGCTTCGGAGGTGGGGGGGCTTGCTGACGGCATCAGCTGTCCGGCTTGTCCGTGTCGCCGATCATCTCAACTGCTTTCAGAGCATGGGTCCAAGAGGCGCCGGCGCGCATTTCCGCGGCGACCCAAATCGCTTCCATGACCTGTTCGTCCGAGGCGCCCGCACGCCGGGCGGCTTTGACATGGCTCTCGATGCACCATGGGCACTGCGTTACGTGCGCGACGGCCACGGCGATAAGCTGCTTGCTGCGCGCATCGAGCGCCCCTTCAGTGAACACCGTTTTCGAAAATGCGCGGAAGGCGTCCTCAGTCTTCGGCGCCAAGGCATGACGCCGCTCCACGAGATTCTTGGTCGGGTTGGGACGATGCATCTCAGACATGGCCTGCGCCTTGGGTTTCGAATTGCGGGAATAACACGTCGTTTTCCAGCCGGATATGGGCTGCTAGGTCTTCAAGAAATTCACCGACCCCGGCATAGAGCCGCGTCCAGCTTTGGCATGCACCGTCCGGCAATGTCAGATCGTTTGTCAATTGCCGGATCTGTTCGACCTCCGCCTCATGGTCGTCGTGATCCGCGCGCATCGTAGCGATCGGCCCGTCCAGCCTCGGTGCCGCGTTGCGGATGGCGGGAAACAGAACCAGCTCCTCCTTCTTCATGTGGACTTCGAGCTCGCCGATCATCCGGTGCAGTAGCACGGACAGCCCGGCAGGGACATCTGCCTGCCCGGCATGAACGGTTTCCACCTTTTCCGAGAGCGTCGCCAGTTCAGGCAATTGAGAGCGATGCTTGGCGTGATACTCTGCCTCGATGTAGCGGGTGAGGCTGGCAGAATCTTGTGGGGGGTAGCGGTCTCGTCATGTTGGTATCCTTTGGTCAGAGCAAAGAGGGGACGGTTCGAGGCGTGGCGCTCTCGACCGCCATATGCAGCGAGCGCGCTATCCGCTCGGCGCGTTCGATGACATGGGCGGCCCCCTCCCGGGGACAGGTCTCTGTCGCGGTCTCGCGGAACAGCATCAGCCAGCGTTCGAAATGATCCCATTCCACTGGCAAGGACGCATGGCCTGCATCGGGGCGCCGTGAAAACGACCGGTCATGAGTGCGACCGAGGACCAGAACTCCACCATCCGCTGCAAATGCGGCCCCCAGTCCGAAATCCTGGAGGCGAAGATCGGCCCGGGAACCGCGTCAGCACGCACCTTGTCGTAGAAGCGATGCACCAACCGGGTCAGTTTATCCTCGTCCAAACCCGTTTGCGCCATAATCGCAGCGGTCGTTTCGGGGCGCGCGGATATGATCTGTAGATCAGCAGGTGACATGGGAACCCCCGAGAATTTGAACTTGAGGCTCATGCTATCTCCGCAAAATAAGCATTGTAAATACCTATTGCGGTGAGTGTAGGATGCCCATGAACTTCGCAATCTCGCAAATTACGGGCGGAGCATTTCGATCCGGATGGCAAGCGTCCGCGAATCTGGTCTTCCCGACCGCCCGCCTTTGGCTGAATCCTTGATGCCCAAGAGGGTGCAGGGGTTACGTTTTCGGACCGTAGCCAGAAGACACGAAACCCTTTAGCACCTCGTCCCTGGCGACGGTCTGGTCCGGGCTCCCTGCGAGGCGCATCAACACGCGCAGGCCGTCATCGGCGGAAGAGGTGGGGCGAATTGTCGTGGCTTACAATGGGTATTTGAATTACTTGCGCGCCTAGCCACCCTTTGCGGGGAGGTAGGATTAAGTAACGGCTTCTATCACGGCGAAGCTGGGTATCGTCGGATCGCCATGGCAGCGACGGCCTGATGCCCGCACCTCTCGTCGCGAAATTCGCGCAACGGGGGTTGTCCATTCGGACCGGCTCACATCAGGTTGTTCGAGGAGCAGAGCGCATCAAGCGAGCGTTGCATATGCAGGCTCGATAGTCGTTACCGAACAGACCAGCGGGTTCCCTATAGCCCCAGTGGCGCGAGATAGAGCGCCAGCAACAGGAGGCACACGCCTGTCAGCGCCACATCGAAGCCGCGCTGCCAAGCGGGCGCCTGCACCAATCCCAGATATTTTCCGAGGATGATCCGCGCCTTTTGCCAGGCAAGTGCCATCACGACCACCGCTGCCGCCACTGGCCACTTGGCCCAGACCCCCGAGAATGAAAGCAAGGACGAGCCAAGGGTGAGGAGAACAAGCGTGCCAAGCGCGATATAGAGGGACCGGCGTGTCATTGCAGGAGATAGACCACTGGAAAGAGCAGCACCCAGATCAGATCGACCATGTGCCAGAACGCGGTCGCATCCTCGATATTTCCCACATGATCGCGCCACGCCACCAGCAGCAGCAGGATGACGCCGGCTGCGACATGCGCGGCGTGAAATCCGGTCAGCAGGAAGTAGAAATTGAAGAAAGGATGCGTGTCCCAGACAATGCCTTGCGCCGCCTTGGACGCGAATTCGGCGCCCTTGATCCAGAGAAATGCCGCGCCGAGCAAAGCGGCACACACAAGAGAAACGCGTGCGCCGCCACGCCTGCGCGATTGCCTTAGATTCAACGCCAGGGCAGCGAAAAAGCCGCTCGTCAGCAAGATAATCGTGTTGGTCGCAGCGGCAGTCCGGTCCAGCGCATTCTGCGCCTCGGCAAAGCCCGTCGGATCCGTGATCCGCACCGACAAGAAAACGATCAACCCCGCCCCGAAAACCAGCAATTCGCTGATAATGAGAACCCACATCAAAAGATCGCCGGGCAAATCGTCCAATGCAGTTCGGGTTTGATCCGTCATTCAGCAAGACCTTTGCAAGAGCCTTCGGCCCGTCACGACTCAATCGGCTTCAACCTTCGTCGCCATGATCTCTCCCTGCACTATTTGAATGCGCATTGTAAATACCAATTACCGCACACAAGATGACTCGATGCCCTTCTGTCAATTTCACGGTCGAACGAGGGGACCTGTGCGGCCACCGGCTGCGTCGTCGCAAATTTAGTTTGAGCCACAGCAAAGAAGCCCGCTTCTGTCTGTCTGATAAGAGGGCATGGAACACACAGAAACACTTCGGGCCCTTGGCCTCTTCGATGCGCGCGTGCCGCGTTACACGTCCTACCCGACTGCGGCGGCCTTTGCGCCCGACACAGGCGCGTCCTTTCAACGCCATGCGCTTGAACGGTTGGACCCGAGCGAGCCTGTGTCAGTCTACATGCACATCCCGTTTTGCGAGCGTCTTTGCTGGTTCTGCGCCTGTCACACACAAGGCACGAGAACCCTTGGCCCGGTGGAAAGCTATATCGAGGCGCTTGAGGCAGAGCTCGAAATGGTGCGCGCCATCATACCGAACGGCCTGAAAATGGGCCGCCTTCACTGGGGTGGCGGAACGCCTACCATCCTGCCGCCGGAATTGATTCATCGTCTCTCGGCATCGATACGCCGTGTGTTTCCACCAGCTCAGGAGTTCGAGTTCTCGGTGGAGATTGACCCGACCATGGTCGATCGCGCGAAGATCGAAGCTCTCGCCTCCGAGGGCATGAACCGCGCGTCGATCGGCATTCAGGATTTCGATCCCGAAGTCCAAAAAGCCATCGGTCGCCTGCAACCGTTCGAAACCACACGCGCGTGCGTCGAAGACTTGCGTGCAGCCGGCATCGCCTCTCTCAACACCGATCTGGTCTATGGCCTCCCGCACCAGAGCCTCGCACGCATCGAAGATACGATCGAAAAGGTTCTCACCTTTACGCCGGACCGCGTTGCGCTCTTTGGTTACGCGCATGTGCCTTGGGTTTCAAAACGGCAAAAGCTGATCGACGAAGACGCGCTGCCGGACGATCTGGCGCGCTACCACCTCGCCACGCGCGCCGGAGAACTGTTTGTCGCGGCTGGCCTCACAGCTATCGGCATCGACCATTTCGCGCACCCCGGCGACACTCTGACGGCGGCGCTCGAAGCCGGACGGCTGCGTCGCAATTTCCAAGGATACACGACCGACACATGCAGCACTCTCATAGGGCTTGGGGCATCGTCGATTTCGCGCTTTTCGGAAGGTTATATCCAGAATGCGCCCGCAACCGCGGCTTATCAGCAGCGGATTGCAACCGGTGTTTTTCCGGGCGCTCGTGGCTACCAGTTAAGCCCCGAAGACCAGTTGCGCGCTCGGGCGATCGAGGAGTTGATGTGTCGGTTCGCAGTGGATCTTGACGATTTGAGCCAGGAGTTCGGCACCGATGCCCAGAAGCTGCTACCGTGCCTGACGGAAATGGCCACGCGCTTCGCGCCATTCGCAAGGCTGACGGGAAAGCGTATCGCCATTGCACCGGAAGGTCGCCCGTTAACACGGATAATCGCTTCGGTTTTCGATCAGCACGTGCCCGAGGGGGTGCGCTATTCGCGCGCGTCCTGAACAAGGCGCGTCTGATGGCGGAGCGCGCCTTCAGCAGGGTGTCACGCTAGACAACTCGCCGCCGGCAACAAGAAGCGGAGCTTGCGGGGGAGGGAGGGGCAGATCGTCGTGCTTCTTTCCCGCGGGAAATTGCTGGTCAGGACTTCGAATGTGTCGTTGCGAGGTCGCGCGGAGCCGCAACGGGTGCGTGTGAGGGAAAGGTGCCGCGTGACAGGATCGTGCCGTTCTTATCGACAACGAGGCGTAGAGCGCGACCGCCAAAGTAGAAGGTCAGCCGCCATCGGCCGGCATCGTCGTCGACACCGGCCTCGCATCTGCTTGTGACCTCGCCGTCGCGGAGTTTCGCGAGAACATCGGCTGGTGGGAGGCCGAAAGCGCGTCCAACGAGTTCTGCGTCGACAGTAAAACCCTCAGTGGTGAAAGACACGTTACGCATCGCTATCTCCTTTCAGACCGCAGATGAAACAGTGGCCGGCAAGGCGATGTCTGCCAGCGTCGAACGATCGAGTTCTGCCAAAAACGCGGTCTCTGCGGCGCGGAGTCTGCCCTTCAAGCCGCAGACGGGGGTAATGCAGCACGCGCCGTCAGGCAAAAAACATTCGACAATGGCCTGGTCCTGCTCGAGAAGCCGCACGAGGTCTCCAAGAACAATCTCGTGGGCGGGACGGCCGAGCATTGCGCCGCCACCGGTCCCGCGCCGCGTGGTCACGAAGCCGTGCCGGGCCAGGCGCTGAATGACTTTATTCAGGTGGTGGCGAGAGATACCGAATTCATCGGCGATCTCGGCTGTCGAGAAGGCACGCTCCGGCCCGCTGGCCATCCGCATCAGCGCTCGGAGTCCGAAATCTGTGAAACTGGTCAGGCGCATATGGTGCCTCCAACAAACAAGCATCAGAAATACTTGTTATAGGTTCGGCCGCGATCGCGCAATGATCTTCGTGTCAAGTCAGTCACGTCCCGGACGCCATCCGCCTTTCCGCAACAGGCCGGATTGGGAGACCTAAAGCATCGAGGCAACTCGGATTGAAGGAACTGGGCCGGTGCTCAGATTTTCCGAGCTGACCACAGAATACTGGGCTGAAAGGATAAGGCTCGCACAGAGCGATGCTCCCTTCGCGGTGAATGGTAGCCTAGCTTAGGCGCTCCCTAATCAATACTACCGAAAATCTTTATTTTAGTTAACCTGCCCCGGTTATACCGAGAAGGTACGGGACGAGGGCCCTCGTGCCACTTTCGGGCAACGAAACAAACCGCTGGGGACTGCGCTGATGAAGATTGATAACATCAATACGCTCGTCATTGGTGCGGGGCAGGCCGGGATCGCCATGAGTGAGCATCTGACGCGCCGGCGGATCGCACATATCGTCCTCGAGCGGGCGCGCATCGCCGAGTCCTGGCGCACGCGCCGTTGGGACTCGCTCGTCGCGAACGGACCGGCCTGGCATGATCGCTTTCCGAATATGGAATTCGAGGGCCACTCTCCTGACGCATTCGTCGGAAAAGAGGATGTGGCCGCTTATTTCGAGGCCTATGCTGAACGCTTTGCGGGTCAGATACGGAGCGGCGTCGAGGTGACGGCGCTCGCGCCGCTGGACGGGCGTCCGGGGTATCGCGCGGACACGTCGGAAGGAGCGATCGAGGCGCAAACCGTCGTCGTTGCGACCGGTGCCTTCCAGACACCAGTGATCCCTCCGATTGTCCCAGAAGCCGATTGGCTTAACCAGATACATTCCAGCGATTACCGAAATCCGGATGCTCTGCAGAAGGGAGCGGTGCTCGTTGTTGGCGCGGGATCTTCCGGAGCGCAGATCGCGGATGAGCTGGTGCGGGCAGGGCGCCGCGTCTTCCTTTCGGTCGGACCGCATGACCGGCCGCCGCGCAGCTATCGTGGCCGCGACTTCGTCTGGTGGCTGGGCGTGCTCGGGAAGTGGGACCGGCAAGCGAGCGCCCCTGGTGCCGAGCACGTCACCATCGCGGTCAGCGGGGCGAACGGGGGCCAGACGGTCGATTTCCGCAGGCTTGCCCAAGACGGCATCACCCTTCTCGGACGCACCGAGACTTGTGCCAATGGCGTGCTGTCCTTTGCCCCTGACCTCGAACGCAACGTCCGCCTTGGAGACGAGAACTACCTCGCGCTCCTCGACGAGGCAGACGCCTATGTGACCCGCAACGGACTCGACCTGCCTCCCGAGCCATCGGCCCGGGCGCTTGCCGCGATGCCGGACTGCGTGACCGATCCGCTGCAGACGCTCGACATTCGCGCAGCTGGCATTTCCACTATCATCTGGGCGACCGGCTTCGCTAACGACTACGGCTGGATGGCGGTCGATGCCTTTGACGAGGCGGGACGGCCCGCGCATCAGCGCGGCGTGTCGCGCGCATCGGGGGTTTATTTCCTCGGCCTACCATGGCTTTCAGGGCGCGGCTCCAGCTTCATCTGGGGCGTCTGGCATGATGCGAAATACCTCGCAGATCACATCGAGATCCAGGCCAGCTACCGTGCTTATCGTCCCGATCCCGCAGCGGCCCGCGCCGCTTCCCGCCCCGCTTGATCCGAACAGGGAAACATCATGGCTCATACCCGAATTCGCGCCTTCAACACGAAGGACACTTACCCCGAACAGAACCTCGACAATGATCTCGCGCAGGCCGTCGTGGCGCGTGGGCAGATGATCTTCCTACGAGGGCAGTGTCCGCAAGACCTCGACACCGCGAAGAATATCGATAGCCACGACCCGGTCGAGCAGACCCACAAGGTCATGCAGAACATCCGCCAGCTCATCGAAGAGGCAGGAGGCGAGATGGCGCATCTGACCAAACTTGTCGTCTACCTTACCGACGTGCGCCACCGCGAGGCCGTCTACCGGACAATGGGCGAATACATCGGCGGTGTGCATCCTGTTTGCACCGGTCTGGTCGTGGTCGCTCTTGCGCGACCCGAGTGGCTGGTGGAAATTGACGCAACAGCCGTAATTCCCGACTAGACCCGATTTCTGCAGCGAAACGGAGCACGCATGACCTTTTCTATCGTAGCCAGATGTGCGCAAAGCGGCCAGCTCGGCGTTGCAATATCCTCGTCTTCACCGGCGGTCGCAGCGCGCTGCGCGCGGGCGCGGGCCGACGTCGGCGCGGTCTCGTCGCAAAACGTGACCAATCCCGAGCTGGGGAAAATCATGCTGGACCGGATGGCAGCGGGCGAGGGCGCAGCGGATGCCGTGGCCGCGGCACGCGACGGCGACGATCATCCCGATTATCGCCAGCTTCTCGCAATTGACGCGCGCGGCGCGACATCGGTTCATTCGGGTCCGAAGGCCCTCGGGATATGGGCCTCCGCCGAGGGCCGCGACTGCGCCGCAGGGGGCAACATGCTGGCGGGGGATGGTATCCCGGCGAAGATGGTGGCGGCCTTCGAAGCGGCGGACGGTCCTTTCGGGGATCGCCTGATCGCGGCGATGAAGGCGGGTCTCAAAGCCGGCGGCGAAGCCGGGCCAGTGCATTCCGCGGGGCTGTTGATCGTTGACCGGCAAAGCTGGCCCTATGCCGATCTGCGGGTCGACTGGCTCGACGAGGGCTGTCCGATCACCGCGTTGTCCGATCTTTGGGCGCGCTACCGTCCGCAGGCCGACGATTACGTGACCCGCGCGTTGAACCCAGGCGCAGCACCGTCCTATGGCGTTCCGGGCGACGACTGATGCCGTTGCGGATCACGCTCCGCCAGCTCGAATACTTTATCGCTGTCTGCGATTGTGGTTCCATTACGCTCGCGGCCCAGAAGCTGAACGTCTCTTCGCCCACGATTTCCGCTGCCATTGGCCAGCTCGAGGCAGAGGTCGGCTTGACGCTCTTCAATCGGCGTCATGCCCATGGCCTGACCGTATCGCAAGTGGGGCGTCGGTTCCTAGAGGGGGCGCGGGAGGCCGTCGCACGGGCGGAGGCGCTCGGCGATCTGGCGAGCGCCTTGGCCGGCACAGTGCGAGGCGACCTGCATGTGGGCTGTCTGATCACCTTCGCGCAGATCGTGCTACCGAAACTGCGCCGCAGTTTCATCGACACCTATCCCGAGGTCGTCTTCCACCAGTTCGAACGCGATCAATCTGAGATTTTTGAGCAGCTGCGGGATGCGAGGTTGGATGTGGCGATAACCTACGATCTCGACATTCCCCCCGATCTCGATTTCCAGCCATTGATCGACCTGCCGCCCGTTGCACATTTCGCGCAGGATCATCCTCTGGCTGGGCTGCGCGAAGTGGCGCCCTCGGAACTTGTCGACCTGCCAATGATCCTGCTCGATCTACCGGTGAGCACCGACTATTTCCTGTCGCTCTTCGGTGCCACGGGACAGCGCCCGCGCGTCGTGGAGCGGACGCGTGATATCGCGGTGATGCGCTCACTGGTGGCGAATAACTTCGGTTATTCCATCGCCAATATCCGGCCGATCACAGACCAAGCTCCCGACGGCGGCACGCTGCGTTTCGTGCCGATCTCGGGCGCGCCTCGGTTGCTCAAGATGGGCATTCTGACGAGCCGGGGAGCGGAAACCTCACGTACGGTCGCCGCTTTCATTGAGCATGTCCGTGAAAATTTGAGCGATGCGAGCGAATTCAGTTTTGCGGCTGCAACGAGGTAAACCATGGAACTCTCCACCAAAGACATCCTCGCAGCGCTCGTCGGTTTTCCAACGGTCACGGACGGGCCCAACGGCGCATTAGTCGATTGGGTCGAAGACTTCCTGCAGTTGCACGGTTTCGCGACATGGCGGCTCGTGTCCGCCGATGGCCTGAAGGCGGGTCTACTTGCAAAGCGCGGGGAAGGAGACGGCGGCTTGCTCTGCTCTGCACACTCCGATGTCGTGCCGGTCGCTGGGCAGGCGTGGTCGCGAGATGCCTTTGGCCTCTTCGAGCGCGATGGCCGATATTTTGGGCGCGGCACAACCGACATGAAAGGCTTTCTTGCCTGCGTTCTGGCCGTCGCGCAATCACTGAAGGTCGAAGCCCAGAGCATGCCTCTGAGCCTCGCGCTCAGCTGGGATGAGGAGATCGGTTGCCGCGGCATAGCCGAGATGATCGATACGGTAATCCCTACGCTGGGACGGCCTGACCTCTGTCTTGTTGGAGAGCCGACTTCGCTGAAGATCGTGACCGGACACAAGGGCAAGGCAAGCTACCGTGCTGTCGCGACTGGCGAGGCCGGGCACTCGGCGATGGCGCCGCGGTTTCGGAACGCGCTGCACCCGGCTGCCGACCTCTTGCAGGCGATCCGGGAGCGGCAGTCCACACTTATGGAGGAGGGCGCGCGGGACGGACGTTATGACCCTCCGTTCTCAACAATTCATGCCGGGGTCTTGCGTGGCGGGAGCGCGTTGAACATCGTTCCGGACCGCGCCGAGCTTCTGTTCGAGATCCGCCACCTCGCGGCCGAGACGCCCGATTCTATAATGAGGGGCCTCGATGTGCCCCGCAATGTGACGATCACGCAGACAGGGAGCTACCCGGGTCTTTGCAGCAACGCAGAGCACCCGGCAATCCGCGCTTTTGCGTCTAGCCTTGCGCAGCCGGACGCCGGCACCGTCGCATTCGGCACGGAAGCGGGATTTTTCGCAACACTCGGCCTTGCCACGATCGTCTGGGGGCCAGGCGACATGCGCGACGGTCATCAACCCGACGAATCGATTGCGATCTCCGAACTCGAGAGCTGCATACGAATTTTGCGCGCTTATCTGTCCTATTGAAGGTGTGTCTGCAGACCTCTTGCGGAACGTGGAGGCGCTGCTGCGCGCGTGAACTCCGCTCGTCGCGCGGTTTGACCTTGGGTCAGTCGGTTAGTCCGAGCCTAAGCCATACTAATAGAAAAATTTCTTTCAACGAAGCAGGAGCGGCGGCATTCAGAAGAGGTCCGGAACGAACATCTCCGGGCCAGATATGGAGCCCGCGATGAACGAGAACACTCCCGTCACCATCCCTCGGATCGATCCTGTCGCCGAACTCGCCGCCAATGTGGCGGTCCCGTTCGAGCGCGCCTTTGCAATGCCAAGCTCCGTCTACACCTCAAAGGAGTTTCTCGCCGTCGAAGAGGAGCGGATCTTCGCGAAGAGCTGGGTCTGCGTCGGGCGCGCTGAATCGCTCGACGGACCGGGCGCCTACTTGACGACCGAGGTTGCCGGCGAGCCGATCATCGTGCTGCGCGACGCCAAGGGAGCGCTGCGAGCGGTGTCGAATGTCTGTCGCCACCGGATGTCGACGCTGCTGCAAGGTCGCGGCACCGTGCGAGTCATCACTTGCCCCTATCACGCCTGGACCTATTCGCTCGACGGATCTCTCCGCGGCGCTCCGGCAATGGAGATGAACGACTCTTTCTGCAAGGAAAGTTCGGGCTTGCCCTCGGTCCGCTGCGTCGATTGGAAGGGCTGGATCATGCTGACCCTCGATCCTGATCTGGCGGAGCCCCAGGAGATCTATTCCGAGGTGGACGATCTTGTCGGCTACCTTGATATGGCGAGCTATCGCGAGACGTTCCGCGAGGAGCATCGCTGGAACACCAACTGGAAGATTCTCGCCGAGAACTTCATGGAGAGCTACCACCTGCCGGTCTGCCACGTGGGGACGATCGGCGGCGCGAGCAGGCTCAGCGACATGGTCTGCCCTGAAGGTTTCGCGAATTTCAACTTTCACCACATCCTCAAAGCCGATTCCGTGCCGCTGGCACTGGCGCATCCGTCCAACACCGTCCTGGAAGGTGACGACCGCCGCCGCACCTGGCTGCTGGCGATTTACCCGTCGCTGATGATCACGCTCACCCCGGGCTATTTCTGGTATCTTTCTCTGCGTCCTGACGGGCCCGATCACGTGAAGATTCTATATGGCGGCGGTCTCTCGCCCGATTTCCTCGCAGATCCGGACGCGGAGGCCCATCTCGCCGCTCTCAAGACACTGCTCGACGAGGTGAACGCGGAAGACAAGGGCTGCACCGAAAAAGTCTGGAAAGGTATGCAAAGCCGCTTTGCCAAGCCCGGGCCCCTCTCGCATCTCGAACGCCCGAACTACGAATTCGCCCAGTGGCTTTCGCGAATGGTATCGACCGGCTGACGTGGACAGTGCCGGCTCCCGTGAAGAACGCCCGGCACTAATTCATAGACTCCGGTGTGCAGGTCGCCCTTGTAATCGTAGATGGGACCCTGATTACAGCCGGGTTCGTCACCCTCGAAATTCTTCTGCATGGTCAAGGCGTCCTTCGGCGTTCCCGGAGCGTTCTCGCGGAAGTACGGCTCGGGCACAGTTGAGATGGTGTCGTCGCCCAAGACCGAGTTCGAAAGCATTTCGACCGGCAGATCTATGTCTCTTGATTTTATCAAGTAAGAATGAGGTCTTAACCTTTCTCGCGCACAGCGCAGCGGGGATAGTCGTAGGCAAGAAGGTGTGTTCGTGAGCGAGGTTTACGACGCTCTGAACAGACGCCGAGCAGCGAGACGGGTTAGCGAAGCAGACCAATTCGCAGACCAAATCCCACGAGGTGTATGTAGTAGGTCCATCACTTCAAGGATCGTTTCATGCTCTCCATCGTTTTACTTGTCTTAGCAGGTCTCATGGCCGGAATGGTTAATGCGATCGCGGGTGGCGGCACGCTTCTCAGCTTTCCAGCTTTGGTCTGGCTAGGTGTCCCGCCCGTGATGGCAAATGCCACTGCGACGCTGACAGCGCTGCCGGGATATATTGGAAGTACCTGGGCGTTCCGGAACGACATTCGTGCCGAGGGAAGTCTTGGCCTCGCAGGCGTGGTAGGAACTGCGGCTCTTCGCGGACTTACAGGGGCCGGTCTGTTGCTGATTACCTCCGGAGAAGCTTTTGTCGGCATCGTGCCGTGGCTCATCTTCGCCGCGACATTGCTCTTCGCTGCAGGGCCTCGTCTCGTGGCGATGGTGCAGGCCCGCGGCGTGAAGGTAGGACCGGTGCTTTCGGCTGTCGCGATCTTTCTCGTTTCCGGCTATGGCGGCTACTTCAACGGCGGGGTAGGAATTATGCTTCTCGCGATGTTCAGTCTCATCGGCTTTCGCAATCTCCACGGCATGAACGGTCTAAAGAATCTTCTGTCCGCCGTTCTCTCGCTGGTTTCCGTCACAGCTTACGCGAGCGCTGGCCTGATCGCTTGGGACTCCGCTGCCGTGTTGGCCGTCTCGACCACATTGGGCGGCTATATTGGGGCGCATCAGGCGCGCAGAATCCGGCATACCGAGTATCTTCGTGGGCTGATTGTAGCGATCGGTGCGGTGTTGACGCTGGTCTTTTTCGTCATCTGACCGGCACGCCCGTCAGGGCGGGCGCGGACCGTCGTTTCACCGGCAATTCGGCGTCCGCCCGAGATCCGGAAAACGCTGGCCGCCCGGACTTGCTTTCCGTGGTGTTCGGTCCGAACATCAATGCGATCAAGGGAAGGGCGGTATGCGAACTGATAAAATAGCGGCACGGGGACGGCTATGGCGCATAATAGAGGAACGCGCGCCCGCACCAGGAGACCGGCTTCCGCCTGAGCGGGTGCTAAAGGACCTTGTCGGATGTAGCCGCGAAACGTTGCGCGCTGCACTCGGCGCGTTCGAGGCGGAAGGTGAGGTCTGGCGGCATGTCGGACAGGGGAAATTTCGGGGCCGGGCGCCGCTGGGGCGACCGGTAAAGGATACCCTTCTGCTGGAAGCGACTACGCCTGTGGATCTGATGGACGCGCGCAGACTGCTCGAACCGCAGGTCGCGGCGGCAGCGGCGATGCGACGGGAGTCAGAGGACATTGCTCATCTTCGCCGGTGTGTTGCTGAAGGGAAAGCGGCGCGCAACCGCGCCGAATGTGAACGGGCAGATGATGCCTTCCACCAGACCGTTGCCCGGGTGGCGCGAAACCCGGTTCTGATTGCGCTCCTACGACATTTTTCAGGCACACGTTGCCGCGCAGTCTGGCAAAGGGAATGGGATCGAACCTACCGACGCGTCGGAGTCGAAGAGTTCACCCTTGTTCATTGTGGTCACCACGAAAAGGTGGTTGCGGCGATCGCGGACAGGGATCCCCGCGCGGCGCATCGGGCCATGGCCCATCATCTCGAAGTTGTCAGTAGCGCGATGCGAGAGGCCGATCCGTAGAGACCCAGCCGATTGAGCTGCGCCCTAACGTTAGGCATGCCGAGAACCGCCCCACCGAAGGAAGCTACGTGCTGCATCTTTTCGTCTGTATCAATTATTGATCATTGCGCCAGACAGCACGTTCCGTAAGCTACCCTCGATCCGATCTCTGTTTTCGTGGGGCGTCGAAGACGGTCATCTCGCGCGGAACCGCGAGATGAAAATCGATGAAGGTCGCGCTTCCAAAAGCTCACGTCGGTTTTGTCGGCTTCGGCGTACTCTTTATGAACTTCGGTGCTTTGCGTGCGAACGTCTCCGATTGCTTCCGCTACGTCGAGTTATGCCATCCCTAAGGGTAAGCCAGCCCCCGGAGATGCATCTCCACGCCGGAAAAGGTTGACCGGGCAAGGCCCCGGCAATACCAACGATCGGAGGGCGAGATGGCGTCTCGCCCCGATCCCGTTTTTGTCCTGAACGCCCGGACCTGTCGCGCGCGCCTACCGATACCTCGGACGGCGCCGAGGAGGCATCATGGCATTATCCGCAACTCCCAGCACCGCCACCTTCGAGCACAAGCGTATCGGAATGGCGTCGATGGCGCTCGCAATGGCGCTCCTGCCGGTGGGGGACGCGATCTCGAAATCACTCACCACGGTCATTGCGCCTTTCGAGGTCACCTTGCTGCGCTCATTGGCACAGGCCGCGTTCTTCCTGCCGGTTGCGTGGGTCATGCGTCGTCACCTCGCGGGTCCGATCCTCTCGGGGGCGTCCCTCATCTCGGCCGGGCTAATCGTGACCGTGCTCTATTCGCTCATCACCGCTTTCGAGGTCATGCCCATCGCCACGGCGATCGCGATCTTCTTCGTCGAGCCGCTGCTTCTCACCTTGCTTGCCGGGCCGTTCCTTGGGAGGTTCCGGGCCCGCGTCGCTTCGCTGCCGTCGGGGTCGGGCTCGTCGGCGCGCTGATCGTGATCCGGCCGAACTTTGCCGTGTTCGGTCCGGTGGCGTTGCTGCCGCTGCTGGCCGCCCTGTGCTATGCGCTCAACATGATCGTCCTTCGCAAGGCGCGTGGCGGGCAATCCCCCCTGAGCTTCCAATTGGGCGCCTCGCTCTGCGCCGCGGGCCTCCTGCTGTTTATCGAGATACTCCGCCAACTCAGCGGGCTCGCTCCGGACCTGCCTCTCTTGCCCGGTTGGACGGGCTATGCGGTGCTCGCCGCCGGGGCGCTGTCGACAGTGACGTTCCTGATGATCACTTTTGCGTTCTCTCGCGTCGAGGCGAGCCTGCTGGCCCCGTTCCAGTATCTCGAGATCGTTGGTGCGACAGTCCTCGGGTTTCTGGTGTTCGGCGACATTCCCGACGCGCTCACGTTCCTCGGCACCGGGATCATCCTGGCATCCGGAATCTATGTCTTCCATCGCGAAAGGGTGCAGGACGGGCCTGACGAAAAGGAATTTCGCGCGCGCTCCTGAGGCGGCGGCGTCGTTCTCCGTCGTAATGCCAATCTGTCGCGTTGCGGCGGATAGAGCGTGTCATACCAGCAAGTGCGCCAAGAATTGGGAGACGGCTATCTCCTCCTTGCTGGCGCATCACGTTCGTCAAGTGGCTCGCCATTATCTCACGGAAGTGGCTTCCATCAGCGGGAGATGGCCTTGCCCGAAGGCTTGCATTCGGTAAGCGCCGGCTGCATCCCACCCCAGGTTCAGCTTGACGGCTTGAAGGTCCACGGGAGAAGTTCGTCGATGCGGCCTTGCGGATGGCCGACGGCGATGGCCTCGAGGGTGGCCTTGAGATAGGCGAAGGGTTCGACGCCGTTGATCTTTTCGGTCTCGATGAGCGATGCGATGCGTCCCCAAGCGCGCTCGCCGTCGTCATGTCCGGCGAACAATGCGTTCTTCCTATTCAGAGCGATGGGCCGGATCAGGTTCTCCACGCTGTTGGAGTCGATCTCCACCCGCCCATCGTGCAGGAAGGTCTGGCGCCCGTCCCAGTGCCGGTGGATGTAAGCGAGCGGCATCGCCAACTTGTTCGGGATGGTTCTGTTGGATAGGCGTGTGGGATGAAGATACCGTCCGAGATGCCGCGCCTGAAAGGCTACCGCTTTCCCCGTGAAATCGTTGCCTACGCGGTCTGGGCGTACCAACGGTTCGCGCTCAGCACTGCGGATGTCGAGGACCTGTTGGCGGAGCGCGGCGTGATCGTCAGCCGGGAAACGGTCCGAAAATGGGTCAACCGATTTGGCTGCCACTTCGCCACCTGCATCAAGCGCGACAGGCCAGGCGCCAGCGACAAGTGGCATCTCGATGAAGTTGTCATAGCGATCCGCGGCAAGAAACACTGGTTGTGGCGCGCCGTCGACGGGAATGGAGACGTGCTTGATATTCTGGTCCAGCCACGACGGAACGCCAAGGCTGCAAGGCGTTTTCTCAAACGGTTAGTCGGCCGGTTCGGCGCGCCGAGGGTCATCGTCACCGACAAGCTTCGCAGTTATGTCAGGCCGATCCGCGAGCTGGCGCCGGGGGCAGATCACCGAGCGCACAAAGGCTTGAACAACCGCATCGAAGGATCGCACCGCCCGACCCGCAAGCGTGAGAAACTCATGGGCAGGTTCAAGTCGCACAGGCAAGCGCAGAGGTTCCTCGCCGCCCACGACCAGATCAACACTCTCTTCCGCCCCCGCCGCTATCAACTTTCCGCCAACTCCTATCGCCATGTCAGGTCCGATGCCCATGACCTGTGGCGCCACTACGCCCTCGAGATGACCGCCTGACATTCGCCCTTCCGGCCGAACTCGTCGACCAATAACTAAGTTGGCAATGCCCCTGGAGGGACACATTCGCGGCGTCCTGAAAACCTTTGGCATCCGCATGACCGGGATCAGTCAAGGGCGGCAGCGCCAGGCGTTCCGCGATCAGCTCGCCGCGGCGGGCGAAACAGACCCGGTGCTGCGCGTCATTGCGGACGGGTTCATTACGGCCCACGCGACCCTTTGCCAGGCCGCGGCTGATCTCGATGCCGCCTAGAAACGAAAAGCGCGAGATCATTCAGTCACGCGCCGGCTGATGACTGAATAGCCCCGTGTATCGTGGACGCCTTCTTTGCTGATTTTGAGGTAATTGCACGTACAGCAATAAATGCTACATAATATTTATTACCGGCGTTTTTGCTTTACTCAGACATATTCGCTCTCTGTCTCGTCGCCGGCTAAATTGCCGCGGCGGCCCCACACCCCTCCGACCCATCTCGGGACGGCTTTCAGCTCACCGCTTCGGGATTTATGACGTTGATCGGCGCGCCTGCGTCGAACGCGTTCACCTGAGCGTAGATATCCGCGAATTGATGTTCCAGCTCGTCTTGGGTCACGAAGCCGATATGCGGCGTCGCGATGACCCGCGGATCGGTCAGCAGCACGGAGCCGGTATCGTGGAACGGCTCGTGGTCGAACACGTCGATGGCGATGCGACCGGGGCTGTTTCCCTCGAGCGCCGCTTCGAGCGCACCGGGTGCGACGAGACCGGCCCGGGATGTGTTCACGAAAATGCTCTGTGGCTGCATCGCGGACAGATCCTGCGCCGTGATCATGCCGCGGGTCTGGGCATTCAACCGGACATGCAGGCTGACAACATCGCTTTGCGCGAAGAACGCCTCGCGGCTGGGGGCCACGACCTCGCCATCCGCCTCTGCCCTCGCCCGGCCCTGCTCGGAGCCCCACCACCAGACTTTCATGTCGAGCGCACGGCCATATTTTGCGACCAGCTGCCCGATCCGGCCATAGCCAATCAGTCCGAGCTGTCGACCCGTGAGGCTGAGGCCCACGCCCGCCTGCCAGTGGCCGCTTTTCAGGCTCTCCATCTGCCGCGGCAGATCGCGCGCGGCGGCAAGCATCAGCGCCAGCGTCAGCTCTGCCGCCGCGACCGAGGGCTTGCCCTCTGCCATATCGCTGCACAGGACCACGCCATGCCGGGTGCAGGCCGTGACGTCGACATGCGGATAGCTGCTGCGTTGCGCGATCAGGCGCACCTTCGGCAACTTTGCCAGAAGCTCGGCGGTGATCGGCGTGCGCTCGCGAAACAGCACCAGCACCTCCGCATCGGCATGCCGCTCCGCCAAGCGATCCACATCGCTTTCGTGGTCGGTCCAGACCGTGACCTCGTGCCCGTCCAGCCGCTTGAAGCTGGGCAGGCCGCGCAGCGTGTCGAACCAGTCGTCGAGAATGTGAACTTTCATACGCCCCTCCGGAATCCCCTGCCGACCCATGTCGGATCGGCAGAGGCTATGCGTTATTGCAAGCTGTCGGCAAGCTGCCCGGCATCCGTCATGTCGAGGACGGCCCAAGCCTGCGCGATCAGCGCATCCTGCTGATCTGCCTCCAGAACCCCGGCGCAGCAAGAGCGGAATTTGTCTTCCACCTCGGAATCGCTGAGCGGGTTTTCCGGCCCGCCGCGATAGCGCTCATCGGCCCAGCCGCTGATCTCGCGCCCGTCCTTGAGGCGGATCGTGATCCGCGAGCGCATCTTGTCGAAGCCCTGCGCCTCGATCTCGGGGTCCAGCTCGGTGCGCATCCGGCGCTGCATGTCCTGCATCGCGTCGCTCGCCACGAAATCGTCCGAGAATTCGACCTTGCCCGCCTGCCGCGCCAGCGCGATCATCGACAGCGCCGCAGGCAGCGAGAACTTCGCCTGCAGGTGGTTCTGGGCGATCGGGTAGCGGATCGGTTTCAGGATGTTGCTACCGGCGTGAACGGTCACAGTGTCGATATCCTCGGGCTGGACGTCGGCCTCGGAAACCAGCTTGAGCATCAGGTCGATCGTCGGATGGGTCAGCACGCCGCAGGGATAGGGTTTGATCGACACGCCGGGGTTCACGATCGTCCAGGTCTTGCCGAAACCTTGCGACAGTTTCTCGGGCGATGCGCCACCGCCCTGCACGGCCATGAACCCCCAAGGCCCGTCGAACGCGTTCGGATCGGCGGTGAAGCCGCGCTTGGCGAGCATCGCGGCCGTCACCCCGTTTTCGCAGGCGCGCCCGACATGGAGCGGTTTGGTCATCGTGCCGAAATTGCAGCGGATGCCGGCGGCGAAACTGGCCGCGATGCCGAAGCCCCAGCGCAGCTCGTCGCCCTTGAGGCCCAGCAGCTTCGCGGCGGCGGCATAAGCGCCGATGGTGCCGACCGTGCCGCTCGAATGCATGCCCTGCATGTAATGGCGCGGCAGCATCCATTCCGAGATTTTGCACTCCACTTCGAACCCGGTCAGGAAAGCGAGCATGAAATCGCGCCCCGAGACTGCGCCGAGCGATTGCGCCGTCACCAGCGCCGACGACAGAGGCGGGATCGTCGGGTGCGTCAGCAGACCGTAAATATGGGCGGGGTCGATGCTGACCTGACTGTCGTCCCAGTCATGCGCGTGCCCGGCGGTGCCCAGAACGCGCGCCGCCATCGCGGCGGGCACACGCAGAGTGCTGCCCAGAAGGCGCGACTCCTCGCGGCCGCCGACATATTCGGCCTCTTGCGCGAGAATATGGACAGAGTGCTCTTCCGAGCCCGCGACATAGAGGCCGAGCGCGTCTATCAGGCAGCGCTTGCCGATCGTGAGGGCCTCTTCGGGGATATCCTCGAAAGTCACGGTCTCGACGAAGCGGGCCGCCTCTTCGGTGATCGTCGTGCCCTCGGGCATCTCGGCAAAGGCATTCTGCATTACGGACATCGTCATTCTCCTGTTCATTTTGTTCGATTTCGTGTGAGCCAGATCCAGATCGGACCGGCCAAAGCATTGGCGGCGATGCCGCGCACAGCCTGAAAGGCCGCGACGAGCGCCACGTCTTGGTGGAGGGCCTTCGCCGTCAGAACCATCTCGGCCATGCCGCCGATCGCGAAGGACAGCACCAGGGTCGACAGGTCGACCGGCATGAAGAGCGCGCAGAGCGCCGCGAAAAGCGCCATCACCACGATGATGGTGATCAGCACTGGGACGCCGACGGCGAGGGCGCGAGGGATAGTGGCGAGCCGTCTACGGTCGAACCGGGAGCCGAGCGTCATGCCGACGGTAATCTGCGCCAATGCGAGCAATCCGCCCGGCAGCTTGGCACCGACCTCGCCGCTGCCCGACGCGATGCCGACCGCGATGACCGCGCCGAGCAGCCACGCCGCGGGAAAATGAAGGCGCGCGCCCAGCCAGCCGCCGAAGGTTCCGACCGCCAGAGCTGCGGCGATCATCACCCATCCCGAATTTGCCGCGCCGATGCTGGCCGCACCGCCCGAGCCATGTTCAAAGATCGAAAACAGCGCCAGCGGCAACAGGACCACGACAAGGGCCACGCGCACCGTGTGCAGCGCCGCAATGGTGGTGCGGTCCGCCCCGAAGCGACCCGCGATATTCGCCATCTCGATGACACCGCCGGGCAGCAGCGAGAAATAGGCGGTCGCGCGATCCACCTTGCCGAACCGCTCCAACAGCGGCGCCATCAGGGCCGCCATCGCGATCCCCAGAACCGCCGCCACGCCCATGACCGGCGCCCATGTCACGATCTGCACCGCAACGTCGGGTGAAAGCGCCAGCCCGACCCCGGTTCCGATCACGATCAGCGCGGCCTTGTGCAGACCCGCCGGCACGGTGATCGCGACGCCCATCATCGCGACGACCCCGGTGACCAAAGCAGCCCCCATCAACCAGCCGAGCGGAAGATGGGACAGGTTCCACGCGGCGCCGCCGACCGCAGCCGCGGGCGCCACCGCCAGAAAGCTGCGGTCGGGTATTCTTGGAGCAGTCAGCAAATTCGCCTCACTCGTTCCCGTGCGCCAGCCGGTCGACCTTGGCGCGGCGCTTGGCCGAGATGAACCGCCCCAGCGGCGTCGACAGCACGCTCAGAAGCGCGAGCGCGAAGAACAGCAGCGCGATCGGGCGCGTCAGGAAGCCGGTCGCGTCCTGATCGAACAGGATCATCGATTGCCCGAGCGAGCTTTCGACGAGGTGCCCCAGCACGAGCCCCATGATGATCGGCGCAGAGGAGAACCCGGCGCGATTGAGGAAGAAGCCGACCAGACCGGAAATCAGCATGATGTAGACATCCACCATCGACTGCGCCCCGCCATAGGCACCGACCACGCAGAGGCAGAAGACGCCGGGCCAGAGGAACTCGCGCGGGATCATCGAAATCCGCGAGAAATAGCGCGCCCCCGCGAGACCGAAGATCAGGAAGACGACATTCGCGATCAGCATCGAGAAGAAGATCGCGTAAAGCAGATCCGGCTGGTTCTGGAACAGGTACGGGCCCGGACGCAGCCCCTGGATCTGCAACCCGCCAAGGATCACGGCAGCGGTCGCGGAGCCGGGGATACCGAGTGCCAGCGTCGGCACCATCGCCCCGCCCGTCGCGGCGTTGTTGGCGGCTTCGGGACCGGCGACGCCCTCGATCTCGCCCTCGCCGAAATTCTTGCCATTGGGCGACCAGCGCTTGGCTTCGTTATAGCCGATCATCGCGGCCATCGTGCTCCCTTCGGCGGGCAGGATGCCGATGAAGGTGCCCAACCCGCTCGAGCGTAGGATGGTCTTCCAGCAGGCGCGGAAATCCTCGCGCGAGGGCAGAGCGATCCGCCCCACCGCGATGCGTTGCAGTTTCTTCGCTTTCGCGCCCGCCTGATTGAGCAGCTCCGCCATCGCAAACAGGCCGATCAGCACCGGGATGAAATTGATGCCCTCGTAAAGCTCGGGGACATTGAACGTGAACCGCTCGACCCCCGTCAGAAGATCGACACCCACGGTCGAAAGCAGCACACCGAACGCACCCCCGATCAGGTTGCGGATCGCCGAGGAGCCGCTGATCGAGGCGAGCATCGAAAGGCCGAACACGGTCAGCGCGAAATATTCCGGCGGACCGAATTTATAGGCGACCGTCGCCAGAAGCGGCGCGGCTAGGATCAGAACGATCAGCGAGAAGATCCCGCCGATGACGCTGGCCACCGCCGCCATTCCAAGCGCGCGGCCCGCCTGCCCCTTGCGCGCCAGCGGATAGCCGTCGAACGCGGTCGCGGCGGCCGGCGGCGCACCGGGCGCGTTGATCAGGATCGCCGTGATCGAGCCGCCGAAGGTGCCCGCACAATAAAGCGAGGCCAGCATCGCGATCGCCGGGATCGGATCGAGATAGATCGTGAACGGCAGCAGAAGCGCCACCGCCATCGAGCTCGACAGCCCCGGCAGGGCACCGACGAGCACGCCCGCGATCGTGCCGAAGACGATCAGCATCAGCGTCGCGGGCTGCAGGATCGTGAGCAAACCACCAAGAATATCCATATCGGGTGTCCTTAAAGACCGAGCGCGGCGAGCGGACCGAGCGGCAGGCGCACGGAGAGCAGCAGTTGAAAGATGACGTAGATCGCGATCGGCGTGGCGAGCGCGAAGAGCACGATCGCCACGTAGCGGCGCGAGCCCCAGAGGATCGGGATCACCGTGCAGACGATGAAGAAGCCGAGCGGCAGACCGATGGTGGACAGCAGCACCGCAATCGCACCGAGGATGATCGCCGTCACCGGCACCTGCCACGCGACCGCGCCAAACCGGGTCTTGTTCTTCGGCGACAGGCCCTGCACCGTCAGCGCGAGCGAGAGCATGGCGATGACGCCGATGACGAGGCGCGGCATCTCTGTCGCGGGCATGCCTGTGGTCATGCCCATCGGATCACTGTCGAAAGTCGTCGTCGCGTACCAAAGGAGAGCGCAGATCACGAGGAGCAATATCCCCGTCACGCTATCGCGGCTGAGTGACATGGTTCACCTGTAATGCTGGAGCGCGCGCGGGCGGCATCAGGGCCGCCCGCGCAGCCGTCGTCACTTCGCGAGGCCGAGCGATTTCAGCGTCGTTTCGATGTTGGAATACATCTCGCGGATCTGGGCATCCCATTCCTCGGAGCCCGCGACGCTGGAGCCGTCCAGACCGATACCCGTCAGGTATTTCTGGTATTGATCGGTCTTCATGCCTTCGATGAAGCCTTTCTCCGCCACGGCGAGCCTGTCATCCGGCACGCCTTTCAGCGCGATGATGCCGCGCACGGTCGAGAAGTTCACACCCGGGAAGCCTTCTTCGGCCAGCGTCGGAACGTCGGGCAGGCTCGACATCCGCTTCGGCGCCATGATTGCGAGCGGCACGAAGTCGCCCGCTTCGATACCGTCGGCGGCCTCGCCGTAGTTCAGCCCGGCGGCCTGAATGTTCTTGCCCATCAGGTTGGTGACCATCGCGCCACCGCCGTCGAACGGGACGTAGGAGACCTTGGTGCCGGTCTTGTTGGCGAAGGTCATCGCGGCGATATGATCGATACCGCCGACCTGCGTCCCGCCCCATTTGATCGGCGAGGATTTGGACGCCTCGATCAGCTCGTCGATCGATTTGATGCCGCTGGCGGCATTCACCGTGACGATGATCGGATCGTCCGTGGTCCGCACGACACCTTTCACGTCATCGATCGAAACCGGGGCGCGGCCACGGGCCATCGTGATCAGATGGGTCGGCGTGATCGCCATCAGATGGTAGCCGTCTTCGGGCTGGGTCTTCGCATAGCCCATCGCCACGGCACCGCCGCCGCCTTGCTTGATATTCACGAAGACCTGTGTGCCGAGCGGCTTTGCCGCCGCGGCGGCCAAGGCGCGCGCAGTCGTGTCGGTTCCCCCACCGGCAGACGCGTGAGTGATGATCTCGATCGGTTGCGACGGATACTCGTCGGCAAGTGCGGGCATGGCAGACGCGGCGACGACAAGCGCCCCGGCCCAGAGCTTTCCAAGAACACGCATGAATTCCTCCCTTCATCGTTTCTCAGAGGACTATCGGTTAATGACCTGTAAACTGTCAACAGTTTTCGAAATGTTAATTCGCAGACCGCATAGGGCCCGCCGTTACGCCGTGTGAAGGCTTTGTTGAAGACGCGAGAAACCGCCCTCGACATGCTCGCGCATCCGGCGCTCCGCCAGATCGGGATCGCGCGCTTCGAGCGCATCGAGGATGTGCTGGTGCTCTTCGTTCGAGACCTGGATGTTATGGGCATCGACGAGGCCGCGCCGACGCATGAGGTGCAGCTGGTCGACGATTTCGCGATAACGGCTTTCCAGTGCAGGATTTTGAGCGGCGGCAATCAGCGCGTCGTGGAACTCGAGGTTGAGCTTGAAATAGCCTGCGGCATCGTCGTCTTTCACCGCGCGGTCCATCTTCTCGACCCGCTTGCGCAGATCGGCGATCGCAGCATCCGTCCCACGCAGCGCGATGAGCCTGCCGGCGAGGCCGGTCAGCGCCCCACGCAACTCATAGAGGTAGCGCGCCTCTTCCTCGGAAAGCTCGCGGACGAACGCCCCCTTGTTCGTAGTGCTGTAAAGCAGCCCCGCTTGCTCGAGGCTCCGGCAGGCTTCGCGCACCGGCCCCCGGCTGATTCCCAACCGATCCGCAAGATGGCTCTCATTGATCCGGTCGCCCGACCGCAGATGTCCCTCGATGATCATCTCGCGGATCGCCTCGGAGGCAATAGACGCCAAGGTCTGCGCGCGCCTTTGATTGATCTTCTCGACCGAAGAAATATAGCGGGCAGGTTCGGATTTCCGGGTCATCGGGCCATCTTTTGAAAACTGTCAACAACTCTCACTATTTCAGCGAAGTGCGGATTTGACAATGACCGCGTCAGACAGCTGCACATGAACCTCGCGGCGACCGGCCGTGGATCGAGGCGAAGCGCTGCAAGTGCGCGGGCGATTTGAACCCTTTCACGATCCGCTCTCGTCGTCGAATTGGTTGGTAGGAATTCTCCCCCCGATTGTTGATGCCAGCAAATCGCTTCCGCGCCGCATCAACCGATCCATGTCCGGTCGATGCAAAGCCTCGCCACACTCCACACCCCGCCCTCGATCGAAGATCTCTCTGCGGAAGCTTATGTTGAGCTCCTCCACCCGCGCCATTCTCACGGTCGGCCTGCGATCCTTTGGTTCGAAGGTTCCAGGGCGCACAACCGATGCCTGGCCGCCAGTGACCTGAGTTTAGGCTTATCTGGATTGCTCGATGGTCGAGCATATCTGTCTATGAACCGATTTTCACGACGGCGAAACCTCGACCAGCTCAAGGCTCTGAACGCGGTCTACGTAGATCTCGACTGGCACATGACGGATGAATGGCGCGGGCAGAGCCGGGACGAGGTCGAAGCGGCGATCCTGCGCCACGTCTGTGCCTCCGACCTTCCCGCGCCCTCCGTGGTGCTGCAGAGTGGACGCGGCTCTGCCCTGATCTGGCTTATCAATGAAATGCCGCCCCAAGTTTTGCCTCGCTGGCAATCGACGATGCGCGCACTCGGGGATGTGTTCGCAAGGTTCGGTGTCGATCGCTCGAGCCAGGAAGCGGCGCGCATCTTTCGGCTCCCGGGCAGTATCAATGAGAAGTCCGGACGGCGGGTGCGCGTCTCCGGCGGAAGTGCCGCACGGCACCACTTCGATGCCCTCTCCGACGAGATCTTCCAAGCTGCGGGCCTGCCCACCCGCGCTCAACTGCAAGTGCTTCGCGCAGAAAAACGCGCGAAGCGGCGCCCGACCGCTCCCGCACGCGCGATGCCTTTCGGCCTTCCCCCGGCGGCACGTTTTCGTCAGATCCGCGATGACCTCGAAGCTATCCGGATGTCGCACGGCGGGCGGCTCCCGGAGGGCCTGCGGAACACCTGGCTGCATATCTTCGCGACTTCTCTGACGCATGATCCACGAGAGACTGAACTCGCGCGGAAAATCGACGAGATGGCTCAGGTCGCGACACCTGATCTCCCCCCGCAGGAAGTCGCGGCGATCATTCGCAGCGCGGAAAAACAAGCCGCCCGGGCGCCTAGCACGACCCCGCTCAAAGATGGCCGCTATCACTATTCCGGCGCGACACTCGCGGAACGGCTCGGAATTTCAGGAGAGGACGCACGCGCCCTCGGCCTGCGCCAGATCGTGCCTGCTCAAGAACGAAAGCGTCGAAAGGCAGAGGCCGAACGGAAACGGCGCGAGCGGAATGGGGCGCAAACGCGAGCGGAATATCTTGCCGAGAACAACGCCTCGCGCCTTGAGATCTGGAAAGAATACGGCCTGAGCCGAACCACCTACTACAAGCGCAAGAAGGACGGAACGCTTCCGCCTCGCCTTGTGGCACAAGGTCCGGACAGGTCCGTGCCCGGGACAGGGGGAACCATAGGGCAGGATCGCAGCTGGAATTTCCCAGCAGCACGAAAAGCCCCCAGCCCGGCACCCGCACCCCCTACTCTGCCACCCCCTGAAAATTCTGAACGCGAAAATTTGGATTTGAACGGCGATTTCCCTCTCTCCTTTCCAACGAAAGGAAATGCCGATGCCGAAACGCTCCAAGACCTCTGACGTCGATCACGCCTCAACCCTCCTGAGTGCCGCCGACCTGCTTCGCCGCTGGCAGGCAGGGAGCGATGCGACACTCTGGCGCGCCGAGAAAGACGGCCTCCTGCTCCCGGTCCGCGAGGGCCGGCGCAGGGGCTATTCTTGGGAGACAATCTGGGCGTTTGAGGGCGGGCAGCCGCCAGCGGGAATGGAAGCCGCCTATCGACAGCGCTTGCTAACCTCCGAGCAGGCGGCAATGCGCGTGCCCTACCGGCCATCGACGCTCATCACCAAGGCGCGAGAGGGCACCCTGCCCTGCCGCAGGATCGGCACACGCGTCCGTTTTGTGGCCGCTGAGATCGATCGCTGGCTGTGCTCATGGCTGTGATCGCCGCCACTGCGCCTGAACGGCAAAACCGCAATTTGAACGGGTTTTCTACCCCTTTGAACCAAACACCCCCCGAACTTAATGGGCCAAATCTGCGTGAGCGTCTCGTTCATCTTGGTCCGAATGAACGCGCCACTCAGCAGATGAAATCTTACCAGCAAGGATGAAATAATGACTCTCAACGATATCTACCTCGCCCTGCCCAATCTCTATTCCGAGTCCTCCGCACAGGCTTACGGCGCCGCGTTTCGCCGCGTCGAGAAGCTGACCGGCCGAACCCTCAAGCAGGTTCCCGCAGATGACGTCGCATGGACCGAGATTGCCCGCCATATCGTCTGGGCCGGGGAGTTTCGGGCCGCGACGCCGAAGGCGGCGGAGCGCGCTTTTCATACCTGGTCGGGAAAAATCAGCGCCGCGATCCGGAAAGCGCAGGAGGCGACCGCAGAGGCGCCTGTCGCTCCCGATGCGCGCCTCGCATGGGACCAGTTGATCGATTACGCCAAGCGAGTGCAGAACCGTCCGGGGCCCGATGGGAAAAAACTGCTGCCCGGAATGGCAGACGTATCGCTCGCAAATCTGCGGGCGCGCGTCGGGGAGGTTTTTCCCGCAGAGCTCGATAACGAAGCGGCCGCCAAAGCGCTCTCGCGTATTCCAGCGGACAAGACCGCTTCCTTCCGTCGCTCGTTCAGGCTCCTCGACAAGATGATCACCCAAAGGGACCGGCATGAAGAAATCGCCGCCCTGCTCCCGACATCGCCGGTGGGGTCCCTTCCGGGACTACGGGACGCTCCGCTCGACTGGACGGCGCTACCAGCGTCTCTGGTCGCATCCTGCGAAACGGCGATCGAGCGGGCTATCAATGGGGAGCGGCCGCAGCGCGATCGTTTCGGGGGCAAACTCGGCGAAGACCCGCTGCCGCGACGGAGCAAGAACAAGCGCAAGATCCGCAACCCTGAGCTTAGACGCAAAAACCACCGCCAGGCTCTGTCCTGGCTGATCCGGCACACATGGGAGGACCGCACACCGCCCCCTGGCGTCGCTCAGCTCGAAGACCTTCTGACCTCCAAGAATGTCAAAATGGCGACCGCAAAATACGCGGAGAGGACGAAGCAAAGCAAAACCCTCAAGACGGTCAAGGAGACGTCTTCGACGAACTCTTGGCTTGCTACCCTCGATACGCTCGCGAAGCGCAATGACCTCGGTGACGACGTGCTCGATGCGATCGCTGATTTGCGATTTTCCGACGCCGTGAACAGCGACTACGCAAACGAGATGGCGGCAGAACGCGCGGCGTTTCTCAAGCTCCTGGATCACAACCCCGAGGTGGTTCGAGCCATCCTGACAGGTCCGCGCGTTTTGGCACGCGAAGCGCGGCGCGGGCTTGATGGGTGGGACAAATTGGGGGTGCATGCCCAGACCGAGGCGCTTCATTTGGCGATGGCCTCGGCAGCGATGGCTCTTCAGCTCTCGCGCCCCCTGCGGACGCGCAACATCCACGAGCTGACAATAAGCGGGCAAGGAGCCGAGCTTTGCCTCCCGCGTCGCAAGGGGGCCTTGGCGATGATCGACATTGCCCGAACGCGTGTGAAAAACAATCGCGACATTTTCCACGAGGTGCCGGCGGTTCAGTGGAAGACGCTCGCGCTCTGGATCGAGGAAGGGCGCGAAAAGTGGTGCACGCGTCACGGGACAGATTCCGAGCTCAATCCCTACCTGTTCCCGGGCATCAAGAGCGGTGAGGCAATCTCGCGGGGCACATTCAACAAGTTTTGGAATCGTGGGATGTCGCGGATCGGAGTGATCGGCCTCAGTCCGCACCTGATGCGGCATGTCGGCGCGACGCTCTATATTGCACAGAACCCCGGCGCCTATGGCGTCGTCGCAGACCTGCTCGGCGACAAGCTCGATACGGTGCAGGCGTTTTACGCGCGTGGAGCCGGACGCGAAGCGTCGCGTCTCTTCGCCGAGGTCATCCAGCGCCTCGACCCGACACTCAACCTTTCCTGAGGAGGCCTCATGGCTCATCAACCTTTCTCGCGCGCCGAGCGGGTCGCACGGCTGCTTGCGCGAATGCAGAATGTGCCCCGGCCTGTCGCCCACGCGGTTGCGGAGGCAGTTGTTGAAGGCACGCTCAAGGGGCGCGGCGCACCCGCCGCGCTCGAGCGCTTCTACGGCGCCCTCGCGGCGGTGGGCAGGACGCCAGAAACAGCAAGTCGCGAGGACTTCGAGGCCGCGGCGAGCAGCCGGACGAGCTACCGGACCCTGATCTCGGCCCTCACACGGTTTGATCCCACCGTGTCGCTTGCCCCGGCCCGGGACGTGACGAAGAACTGGGATCGCTGGTTGAACTCGACCTACGGCAGCAAACCGAAAAAGCCTCGGGTCTCTACCCGGATCGCGGCGCTACCCGAGCAATGGCCCGCGCGTTGGCGCGAGGCCCTCCCTCTTCTCGACCGGGTCGTTCGACGCGGTGAGACTGTCTACAAACCGCTTCGGCAAAAGTCGCGCGCGTCGGTCGTCGCTGCCGTCGGCACCTGCGAGACGGCCCGGATCTGGGCTAACGGGCGCGGCATCGCGCTCGGTGACGCCTTCTGCCCCGATCTCGCCGAGGTATTCCTGCGCTATCTGCTCGTCGATAGAGGTATTACGCCACGCTCGGCCGCGGACTATTTCGAACGCATCGAAGGTTTCGCATATCGCGGCCGGCTCTTCGACCGGGCCGCCGCCGAAGCGTTCGCGGATATCCGCGGGCAGTTGCGAGCTGAAGCGGAGGATCAGCCGGAGGGCAAACACGCGAAGGTCAAACGTTTTCTCAAGACGTTTGACCTCGCCGATATCCTGCATGGGGCCGCGCGACTTTCTGAAGCCGCGACGTCTTGCCGAGGGGACAGTGCCCAAGCCGAACGGTTCAGGCGCAAGTCCGTGGTCTTCGCGCTTCTGGTCAACGGGTCGGACCGACAGGGCGACCTGTCACGGTTTCGGATTGGTCGCGAGATCCAACGGTTGCCCGATGGCAGTTGGGAAGTGGCGTTTCGACAGGCAAAGACACGACGCAAAAAGGAACTGGGTACTCTCTGGCCATTCACGGCCCGACTTCTCGATGCGCATGTGCTGGCCGATCGTCCGTCGTGGCAGCTCAAGGACCGCATGGCGGAATTGGATGGGATGAACCTGCTCAGTCTTAGGGAGGAAGGGTATGGCACCTACCACCCGAGCGCCCTTTTGAAAGAGGAATTTGGGATTTCGGGCCACCTGATCCGGACCTTGGTCACGAACCTGATCCGCACGGAAGAGCCGGATGCGGCATGGGCAGCGCAGGCGCTCCTCGGTCACTCGAACCGCTACTCGCAGCGCGCTTATCTCACGGATTTCCGCGTCACGGCGTCGGTGCGCGAATGGCAGTCCACGATGGCCGACCTTGAGAAGAAGGTCGCGCGAGCAACGGCATACGACGAAGCGTAGTAGGAGCGCTTCGTCCACAATTCCGGAATAGCGTGCTAACCCACTTAGCATTTCGATAGCTGCGTAAAGGAAGCGTCTTTGGCGCGTGGCAGCGGATCAGCGGCAGAGCGAGACGTCGGGCCGAAGCCCGCCCAACTTTTTCAGAAAAATCGGCTTTGGAATTTCCAGGCCGAGACGATGTCCCTGTCAGGCCGGGCAATGAGGCCTGCCGCACGCAGCTATTCGTTGAATGTCATTCATCAAATGAATCAACGAATGATTACATGAAGACCGAGGTTACATGACTGAAAAAAGCACTGCAGGGCGCAAACCGAACTACACCGATGACGACATCGCCGATGCGATCGCCGATCTGCGTTTCAATGGTCAGGACGTGAACGGGAAAAACGTTTGTGACTGGCTCAAGGCGGCGGGCATCGCCAAAGCCCCGAGCGCGGAAGCTGTCAAAAAGGTCATTCAGCGGGTTCTCGAACGCGAAAAGGAAGCAGAGAAAAGACGGCTGCTCGCCGCTTTGCCTTCCGGGATGGTCGAGGAACTCCAGCCCGGTATGGAGGAGTTGACTTCACATGTTCATATGCTCCTCGCCCGAGCACATCGGGACATGCAAAAGACCACCGAAAGCTCGCTCAATGCGGCGAACGCCTCCATGGAATATCGCGACAAGCGCATCGCTGCGTTGGAGGATGACCTCGAGGCGTCAATCAAGAAGGCGGAGCAACTTACCGAACAGCTCGCGAAAGCGCAGAAACGCATCGGAAGCTTGCTCACGGAGCGCGAGAAGCTCAAGATCAAGGCTTCGCAGCTCGCGACTGCGAAAAAAACGCTCGAAGAGGTCGTGAAGACGTTCAAAGACCCCTAAAAGGGGTAGGAGATGTCGGTAGGGGCGTATTCCGTTGAAAAACTCGCGCTTGATTGCTGGACGTGGCGCTGATTCAATTCCGACATCAGGTGGGAGGATTGGCGATGATGGGACCGAAGCAGGAAGCTCAGCCAGCGCTGTTCTACGAGTTTTCGCTGGAGGATCATGTTCCGCAAGATCACCTACTTCGATCCATCGACCGGTTCGTCGATCTGAGCGGCATCCGTGCTCATCTTGCGGTTTTCTACAGCCACACGGGCCGTCCGTCTGTCGACCCCGAACTGCTGATCCGCATGCTCCTGGTCGGCTATTGCTCCGGCATCCGGTCCGAGCGGCGCCTCTGCGAAGAGGTGCATCTGAACTTGGCGTATCGCTGGTTCTGCCGGCTCGACCTTGCTGACCGGGTGCCGGATCACTCCACCTTTTCGAAGAACCGCCATGGCCGGTTTCGTGACAGCGAGCTGCTACGCCACCTGTTCGAGATGACGGTCGCACGCTGCATCGAGGAAGGCCTGGTGAGCGGGCAGCGCATGGCGGTCGATGCCAGCCTGATCGAGGCGGATGCGAACAAGCAGAACTCGACGCCGAAGGAAGAGTGGGACGCCTCGCAAATCGATCCGACGGATGCGCCCCGCGCCGTTCGCGAGTATCTTGAGACGCTGGACGAGGCCGCCTTCGGTGCCGCCAGCGAGGTCCAGCCCAAGTTCACCTCGCATTCCGACCCGGCCAGCCAGTGGACGGCAGCGCGCAAGGGTCCGGCATTCTTTAGCTATTCAGACAACTACCTGATCGACACGGATCACGGCGTCATTGTGGATGTCGAGGCGACGCGGTCGATCCGGCAGGCGGAGGTCGGCTCGACACGCACCATGCTGGACCGGGTTAAGGCCAAGTTCGATTTGCATCCCGAACGCCTGATCGCGGATACCGCCTATGGCACCGGGCCGATGCTGGGTTGGCTGGTCGAGCGCAAGATCGCGCCGCACATCCCCGTCTTGGACAAGTCGGGCCGTAACGATGGCACCTGGACTCGGGCCGACTTCGAGTGGGACGCCGAAAACAATCAATACATCTGCCCAGAGGGCCAGACGCTGAAGCAGTTCCGCCGGAACTATTCCGACCCGAACAGAGGACCGACCGGCAAGGGCGTCGCCAAATACCGCGGCTTGAAGCACATCTGTCAGGCCTGCCCTTCGAAGCAGCACTGCTGCCCGAACATGGACTTCCGGTCCATCACCCGCGAGGAACACGAAGACGCCCGCCAGGTCGCCAGGGACATCGCAAAGACCAGGCAATACGAGGTCTCGATGAAGCTCCGGAAGAAGGTCGAGATGCTCTTCGCGCACCTCAAACGCATCCTTGGCCTCGGACGCCTCCGACTACGTGGCCCGTGCGGCGCAAATGACGAATTTCTCCTCGCCGCAACCGCCCAGAACCTCAGGAAGCTGGCAAAGATCCTTCCCGCACCGCAGCAACCGCGAAAAGCCTTATAGGAAAGGCAGTCGCACATCACGAAAGCTTCCAATTTCTGCAATCGCGAACGGGTGTTTTTCCACAGAATCGGCCCAGAGCTGACCTTCGCTGCGCTCGCTTTGAATGTCCGCTCACGAGCACAAACACGACATACTCGCCTGCAACGCGTGTTTTTTGCAACTTTCTCCGGGTTTCGGAGATTCTTGACTACGACTTGAACTCGGGCACAGCTTTCGCCATAGCAAAACCTGCGGCAAAGAGGTTCGAAATCCTTCAACTGTTGGCCGCCATCCATGTCTGGTCCATCGGCCAGGCTCTCGAGAGCCACGGCACGCCTATATGGCCGTAGAGAAACGAGAGCTGCCAACCCGCCTCGGAAGGCGAACGCTTCTTCTGATGATAAAGGTAAAGCGCGGCAGCGAGCCCGGTGCGATCCGCCCCCGCCTTGCAGTGAACCAGAACGGGCTTGGGCGCCCGCGCCATCGCCCCTTCGAGCGCCGCGAGGCGGATCGGGCTGAGGGTTTGATGGTCGGACATCTTGAAGTCGATCAATTCCAATCCAAGCCGTTTCGCCGCAGCCTTCTCCTGATCGTACCACGCCTGTCCCGGATGCGCTCCGCGCAGGTTCAGGACCGATCGTATGCCGTCCTTTTTCTTGTAGGCCTTCAACCTCGCGGCGGTCGGTTGGTTCGAACGATAGAACTCTCCAGCCACCACGGTGTGGAAATTTCCGGTCACCTGCAAATACCCGAAATAGAGCACCAGCGCCGCGAGCGTCCCGACCAATACGGTGCCCACGAGCCGCGCGATTTCGCGAAGTTTCATCGCCTCTGTCTCCGTTGCGGCCCCGGATGCGGGGCCGCTCTGCGATGGTTGGCGATCAATCCGCCTGCTCGGCGCCGCCGGCGTCTTTCTTGACACCCTGCGTCACCGCCGCAGTGCCCGGAAGCTGCAGGCTCACCTCGACCTGTTTCGCGGATTGCGCTGTGGTGTAGATCGAGTTCGGGTTCGCCCGCAGATGCCCCGGCTTGCCGCTGTCATCGACATGGATGCGGGCCGAGCCATTGGCGGGAACGGTCACGTCGGGGTGCAGGATATAGGCCTCCTTCGCGCCGCTATCGGCGTCGGTGATGGTGTAGAAGAGGGTGAAGCCCCTCAGCGGCTTGGCACTGTCATTGACCAGCTGGATCTCGAGGTGATCGGGCGCGTCCGTATGGGTCGCGGGATCGACATTGTTCTCGACCAGCAGCTCTCCGATATGGAACGGCGCGGCAGTGCCCCCGGGCTGGATCGGGCTTTGCGCGACCACCGGGTCCTTGTCGGCCAAATCGTTCTGCCCGTCGCCATCGGTATCGGGGTTCTGCGGATCGGTGTGCAGCAGCGGTTCGGCCATGTCGGGCACGCCATCCTTGTCGGTATCGGTCTGCGCGGCCTGGGCGCCGCCAGCGGCGAGCATCAGCAGCACGGTGAGGGTGGAAAGGGTCTTGTTCATCGTCAGGTCTCCTTGGTCAGACGGTCGGCACGGATCGGACGCAGCAGGACGAGCCCGCCGAGACCGAGGGTGAAGAGAATGAGGAACCAGGCATCGCCCTTCTTGTCGGCCCAGATCGGCCCGAGCGCTTTGCCGGTGTAGATGTCCTTGATTCCGAGCACCGCGAAGGTGAAGCGCTCGTAATGCTTGGTCACGGACGAGACCTCGATCCCGTTGCGGATGGTTTCGTAGGTGGCGAAGCCCTGCTTGATCTTGGTCTGCTCGGCTTTCGGGATCGAAAGCTGCGCGAAGACGCCGCCTGCGACCTGGTTATCGGGGTCCATCGTGTCGCCGATCTGCGGCGCGACGAGGACCACCAGCAGCCACAGCGCGAAGGCGTAGAGCAGCCCGCTCGCCGGGCTTTTCAGCCAGAGGCTCAGCCCGAAGCCCACCGCAAAGATCGCGCTGAGATAGAGCGTCGAAGCCCCCCAGGTTATCGCAAGGCGCAAGAGGTCATTCGCCCCGATCCCAATGCCCGAACCGAGCGCGAGCACCACTGCGCAGAGCGCGAAGACGCAAGCCAGCGCCGCCCCCATCAGCCCGGCCCCGCCCAGCAGCTTCGCGGCGAGGAACTGCCAGTTCGAGAGCGGCCGCGTCAGGATCAGCGCCAACGTCTGGCGTCCGCGCTCTTCGACGGCGGCGCGGTAGCCCGCGATCAGCGCGATCACGGCGCCCATGATCTCGATCTGCTCGATCGTGCCGCGCATCAGCTTCAGCGGATAGAACTCGGGCGCCGCGATCGAACCGAGGCTTTTGCCGAGCGCCAGCAGCTGCTGTTTCGCGGCCATGTAGGTGGCGACATCGGTGCGCATCGCGACCGTTCCGGTGATCAGCGAGATCAGCGCGGCGGCGACGAGCGCCAGCGTCGCGGCGAGCAGGAAACGGTCGCGCAGCGCGATCCGCGCGTCCTTGAGCGCAACGGTGGAGATTGCGGAGAGATCAGGCATCGGGGCCTCCCTTCGTCATGTCGAGCTTGAGGCAGCCACGCAGCGCATAGAGGCCGGAGCCCGCAGCGAAGAGCATCATCACGACCAGCGGCGGCACGGGACCGCGCGGCGGCAGACCGTCGGGCAGGTAACCCATCAGCTCCGCTCCGAGATACTTGTAGGCTTCGGCCAGCGAGAACGGCCCGAGCAGGTTTGCGGAGAGGTCGAAGATCGCGGATTGCGGGGCGGGTGCGAGCGCCGAGATCGGGTTGATCGCAGCGGTGGGCAGGATGTTTCCGGTCAGCGCAGGCCAGACGAAGGTCAGCACCAGCCAGACCACCGTCGGCACCATCAGACCCACGGTTTCGCTGCGCGCCCGCGCCGAAGCACCGATCGCGATCAGCCCGAAGGTCATCATGTAGAGCCAGCCCAGAGAGAAGAACGCAGCCAGCCGCGCCCAATCCCCTGCGGCGAGATGCACCGAAGGCAGGATGACGAGGGTCGCGGCGCCCACGACGCCCGCAAGCGCGGCCAGTCCGCCGACGGCCAGAGCGAGTGCCGAGACCTTGCCTCGCGCGTAATCGAGCCGCTCCAGCGGGCGCGCGCCGATCAGCGGCAGCACGCCGGCCCGGCGGTCGGTCTCGACCATCCGGTAGCCGATCACGATGGCCGAAAACGCGCCGATCAGGCTGATATAGATCGTGAGGTTGCGCAGCAGCGCCAGCGGCGAGCCTTGCGTAACCGGGTTTGGCGGCACCGGCTTGCCATTGGCTTCGAACCAATGCGTGGCGCTGGCATAAATCGCGTCGACCGTCGAGGTCGCGGACCAGCCGAGATAGGCGGAGACCAGCACCAGCGCGGCGAACAGCGCGGCCACCAGCGCGATCGTCCGCTCGCGTGCAAGCGCGGCAAGCGCGTGGCGGCGCAGGATCGTGGAAGGTGTCATGCCGCGACCTCGCGATCCGGCACCACCGAGAGGTAAAGCTCCTCGAGGGCCTCTTCCGAGCCGTAGCGCGCGTTCACCGTCTCGATCGTGTCGTGGAAAACCAGCTGCCCATGCGAGAGCACGCCGATGGAGGAACACGACCGCGCCACCTCGCTCAGCAGGTGGGTGTTCATGAAGATCGTCATGCCCTGCGCGTTCAGCCGCTCGAGCACCTCGCGCAGCTGGCGCACCCCCATCGGGTCGAGCCCCGAGGTCGGCTCGTCGAGAAACAGGACCTGCGGACGGTGGACGATGGCCTGGGCCAGTCCGACCCGCTGGCGCATCCCCTTGGAGAAGGTCGCGATCCGGCGGTCGGCGAGATCGGTGATGCCGAGGAACTCCATCACCTCCTCGACGCGGTCGCGGGCATCCTCGATCCGCGAGAGCGCCGCGAAGAAGCGCAGGTTCTCGCGCGTGGTGAGCGTGTCGTAGAGGCGGACGTTCTCGGGCAGGTAGCCGATGGCGCGGCGCAGCGCGATGCGGTTATGCGCGAGGTCACACCCGGCAACGCTCGCCGTGCCGCCGCTGGGTTCCATGAGCGTCGTCAGTAGCCGGATCGTCGTGGTCTTGCCCGCGCCGTTATGGCCGAGAAATCCGAAGATCTCGCCACGTCCGATATCGAGATCGAGCGGCTGGAGCGCGGTGAAATCGCCGTAGCGCAGGGTAAGTCCCCGCGTGCTCACGGCCAGTGTGTCTGTTTGCATCTCTGGGCACCTCCTTTTGATGTTGAGAGGAAATTGCCCGTCGCGATCCGGATCGACTTCGACAGTTTCTTACAAATCGGTGAGAAGCTGGATTACCGGCTTGGCCCAGACGAAAAACCCTCCGCCCCGGACGGACGGGACGGAGGGCCACGCGGCGTACGATCTGGAAAGGGAATCAGATGCGCCTGCGTTTCACGGTCATCGCGGCGACGGTGATTGCGATGACGGCGAGGAAGCCGAGGCTGGTGGGAATGGTGCCGAAGCCCAGCCCGCCATAATCGGTCGGTTGCGAGAGAAGATCGCCGAAGGACGCACCCAGCGGGCGGGTGAAGATATAGCAGAGCCAGAACGCCCAGAGCCCGCCCAGATTGAAGGTGACATACCCCAAGGTGAGCGACGCGATGATCAGCCCGAAGAGGATGCCGGTCGCGAGATAACCTATCCCGAACTGCTCGGAGATCAGATCGCCGACCGCCGTGCCGAGCGCGAAGGTGAACAGGATCGCGAGCCAGTAGAACCCTTCGCGCCGGGCGGTGTAGACCTCATGAATCGAGAGCGTGCGCTCGGAGGCGAACCACGCCGCGAAGGTCGCGCCCAGCAGGATGGTGAACCCGATCGTCGAGTCGATCAGCGGAATCCCGAGATTGTCGGTCATGTTGTCGGTGATCAGCGTCCCCACGATCGAGATCAGCACCACCGCCGACCAGTAGACTGCAGGCACGTAGCGGCGCTGCGCGAATTGCCAGCGGATCACCAAGGCGAGGATCGCGGTCATCAGGATCGTCGTCGCGGTCAGACCGAGACCGAGATTGACGGCCAGAAAGTCGGCCGCCGTCTCGCCCATCGTCACCGCCATCAGTTTGATGAGCCAAAAGCCCGGCGTGACCTCGGGAACGCGGCTGACCGGGTTGGTCAACTCTTCGTCGGGGTAGATGAAAGTCTGTTGATAGCTCATGTTCGCCTCAGTCGTTCAGCATTGCCAGCGCCTGCGCCGAGAACGCATCGGCGCGGGTATCGTCGTCGGCGTTGCAGCGCTCGAGCGCTTTCGCCTGAAGGTCGGAAACCGCTTGCGGCGCGGTTTTGCCGCCGAGCGTGTCGCGCAACTGCCCGATCATCGCCTCGCAGGGCAGCGCATGGCCGGTCTTGTCGGTCACCGCGATGCCCGCGACTTTCTGCACAGCCCCGACTTCCGAGGGCACCGGATCGGCAAGCGCGGTCTGCAAGCCGTTAAGGCTCTGCATCACGGTTTTCGAATCCGGCGACTTCGTGCGCAGCGCGGCGAAAGCCTTGTCCGCCGCACCGTCGATCACGCCCCAAGCGGAAGGATCGGCCTTGCGCAGCTTGGCCGCGTTCTTGTCCCAAAGGGTCTCCAGATCGGTGATGCGTTTCTCCGCAGCGGTGAACTCGCCTTTCTTGGCAAGCGTCTGTGTATCGCTCACGATCGTCTCGTAAGGGCTCATATCGCCGAGGCTTGCAGCTTGCGCCGCGGAAGCGCCCGGCCCTCCCGTATTCATGGCCATTTCGACCATTGAAAATGACGCGACCGGCACCGCGATGAGCGCGGCGGAAAGAAGCAGGTTTCGCATAAGGTCCTCATTGCTTGCGATGCATCCGCACCGATGCCGCCAGCAATCGCCTGCACAAGGACGTAGCGTTTTTCTCCCGTCTTACGAATTTGTAAGAACATTCTCTTAGCGCAGTGCGAGCAATGGAATCCGTTGGAATTCTTGCGAGGAGATTCCACCCGCAATCTGCGCGGTGCCCGATGTGGTCAGTGCGTTCATCAAAGCGGGTGCTAAATTGTAGGCCGGTTCTCCGTCGGTTTGCAGAAGACCGTCATCTCGTGTGAACACGGCAAGCCAAAGCCGCGCACCCGAGCTATCGATATAGGAGGTCTTCCAAAGTCGAAGTCTTGGGATCTGCGCTTCAATTTCAGGTCCGGGTTTGCTGAAACCAAGCACGTTCGGCTCGTTTCGCCAGAAGAGTGGGGCAAGTGCGGCATCTGGCGTGGTTTTGTCACGAACCGTTGCAAAAGCTGCCCGCATAAGCGCGGTCAGGCTGGGTGCTCCCGCCCGGGTCCAACCCTGCGTCTCGAGCGCGCTTGCGATCTGCGTGGAGCCGTGCGCCCAGATGCCCATCGCCACCGGAAAGCTATGCTCTGCATCGAGGGTTTGAGCCTCAAGCGAACCCGCACTTAATTTCGGCAGATTGGCGCCTTGCGCAACCTGGATGAGCGGCTGCGCCATCGGCGGCGGGTTCAGCGCTTTGGAATAATCGTGAACACGCTTTACGGCAAACCCGCCAAGGCCGAGCGAGAGCGCGAGCAAAAGACCGATCTGCCAGCGCGGCCGCGGCGATACGTGTTCCCGGATACGCGTCCGCAGCCACTCGGCGATGGAGATCCCAACCAGAAGGCAAAGCGCCCCAAGGATCCAGCCCGCCATCACGTCGCTAAGGTAATGTTCGACCAGATAGAGTCGACTCAGCCCGATCAACCCCGCAAAGAGCACAGCCAGAACGCCAGCGCTCACCGCGCCAAGGCGCGTGAGGCGCCAGAGCACGAAGACCAGCATCCCGTAGAAGGCGACCGAAAGCGTCGCGTGGCCCGAAGGAAAACTGCCCGAGCTTTCTTGAAAATAGCCCAGAATCGAACGCGGTCGGCTGAAGCCCGCTTTCAGGATCACCACCGAGACCAGATCGAGCCCGAGCGCGACCAGGACCCCCCAAAAAAGATCGAAACGGCGCAGCACGGCGAGCCAGGTCAGTGCAAGCGCAAGCACCGCCACCACCAGGCGCGTATCGCCGAGCGCCGTGATCCAGATGAATATCTGGATCAGGCCCGGCGTCCAGAACAGGCGCATCAATTCGGCCAATTGTGCATCGATCTGCACGATGGGTGCCGCTTGCAGAAAATCGAGCGAAAGACCGATCAGCAGCGCGAACAGGTAAACGAAGGCCAGCACACCGAGCGTCAGCGGCAGCCCTGCCAGATGACTGCGATCCAACCGGCGCGCAATCCATTTCGCCACGCGCGGGTGACGGCCACCCCAGCTGTCGACGCGGGGATGGCGCGCGATCTCGTCGAGTAGCCCACCCATCATTTCAAGAAGATGCGGAATGGCGCGATCGAGCCGACGCAGGGTCCAATAAAGCACCGCGGCGATTACAAGCAATGCAAGGAAGAAAAGCGTATTGCGCGTCATCAGCGGGCTGAATGTCGTGAGTCCCGCGCCCAAAGCGTAGCCGAAGCTGACATGCGCAATCGCGTAAGGAAACCCGCTCAGGATGTTCCAGAGCCCGAATTTCTTTCGTTCCATGCCCGCAAGTGCGGCGGCAAAGGGCACGAATGCTGCCACCGGGCCAAGAAATCGCCCAATAACCAGTGCTACGCCGCCCCGTCGCTTAAAAAGCTCTTCTGCACGTTTGTAGGGCTTCATCTCCTCGACTTTCCAGCGCCCCAACATGCCATGGCGCGCGTGCCGACCGAGCCACCAGCTGGCCTCGCCGCCCAGAATTGAGCCGATCGCGACGAACCAGATAAGGTCGAACGGATCAAGCATCCCTTGTTGCACCATCACGCCGCCCGCATCGACGATGAGCGTGCCGGGAATGAAGATTCCCGTGAGGAGAAAAGCTTCGAGTGCCGCCGCCGCCGCGATGATCCAGTAGCCGAAGATGCCCAACGCAGCGAGGGAGGGCAGAACGTGATGAATGGCGCTCAGCATGTCAGTCTTTCGTGAAGAGATTGCGCGCGCCGCCCGAAATTAGAAGGGCGATTTCGGTCAACGCGAGATAGGGTGAGGTTCCCGGCGGCAATGCTACGTAGCGCGGCCGCCAGTCGGGGCGGAACTTCTGCTTGAAGCGCCGCAGCCCCTCGAAATTGTAGAAACTGCCGCCGTGTCGGTAGATGAGATTGCCCAAACGGCTCGTCAGCCGCGCGGAGACCCGGTCCGACAGCCCCGCAAGCGGCGCAAGCCCAAGGCTAAGCTCGGTCGCACCTCGATCGCGCAACGCCTCGATCAGCGCGAGGAACAGGAACTGCATCACGCCGTCTGCGGCCTCCGGGCGATAGCGCATCAGATCGATCCCGAAATGCTGCGCTCCGGGGCTGCCAAGCAGATTGGCAAAGCCGAGGATCTGGCCGTCGCGCCGGATCAGGGCAAGCTCGCAATGGTTCAGATATCTGGGCTCGAAGCGACCGACCGAGAACCCCTTCTCCTTGCCCTTTTGCCCTGCAAGCCAGCTATCTGAGATTGCGCGGAGCTCATCAATCAGCGCGGGATCATGCGGTGGCGAGACGATCTCGAGTGAGCACCCTTCACGCAGCGCCCGGTTTTGCTCGGCGCGCATCGTCTTGTATTTCGATCCCGCGAGAGAGAAGTTCTGAAGCTCGATCACCGCCTCTTCGCCGATCTTGTGCAGCGCATAGCCCATCTCGATCCAGAGCGGCAGGTATTTGGTCGAGACCTCGTAGAATACCGGTGTGATCCCCTCGCGGCGCGCACGTTCGTGGAAGTCCCAAGCGAGCTGGCGCGCGGGTTCGGGCGGGCCGACCGGGTCGCCCAGAACCGCGCAAAGGCCGTGGCGGCGCGCATACATCAAGAACGCGTCACGTTCGGACGAGAAGACCACCTGCTTGTCTCCGGTCAGAGCGAACCAGCCTTGGGGTGTGTCCTGAGTTTCAAGGATCTCTGACACGGCGCGATCCTGGTCGGGGTCGGGCGTCAGTGCGAAGCTGCGCGACGGACGCAATGCGAGCCAGAGCAGCAGCCCCAGCATAAGTGCGCTGACCAGCAAACCCGCGCGCAGTGCACGTGGCGTGGCGGATTTTGCCGTGAAGTCGAGCCAGAGCGCATTGGTATAGGGCGTCGCCTCGTGGGCAAGAAAGAAGAACATCGCTGCAGAGGCCAGCATTCCGGCCAGAAGCGCCACCCAGATCGGTCCGAAGCCGCCCTCGCTGAGCGCCGCTTGCCGGTGGAAGGCACGCCGAAACGGCCAGAGCGCGAGGGCGGCAAGGCCCAGCACCACCGCCGATTCCGTGTCGAGATCGTCGGCAAGAACGGCAAAGACACCCACGATCAGGGTCCCGATCGTTAGGCTGTGCGCAAGCTGCACCCGACGCACAAGCGCCTGCGACAGGACGATCAGCAATACGCCCGCAAGCGCGCAGGCAAGCGTTCCCCCTTCGGCCAGGATCGCGCCGACCAGCCCGGGATCGTCAATGCGCTGGCTCAGCGAGGGCATCAGCGCCACGATAATCAGCCAGAAACCAAGCCCAAGGACTGCGATACCTGCGATACGCGGCGCGACGCCTTCGACCCCTCCCATGACCGGGCGCATGGGCTCTGAAATTTCCCCGAAGATGCGCGCAGCCCAGCCACCGGCAAGGCGGGCCTCGTTGATCGATACGATCGCGAAGGCCAGCGCGAAGGGCAGCAGGAAATAGATCATGCGGAAGGCCAGCAGCCCGGCCGCCGCTGCGCCCACCGGAACGCCCGCGGGAAGGGCCGCAATCACCACCGTCTCGAAGATGCCGACGCCGCCGGGCACATGGCTGAGCACGCCCACCATAGTTGCCGCCGCATAGATCGCCAGGAAACTCGCGAAGGGCGGCGTGCCTTCGGGCATCAGCACCCAGAGCGCAAGCGAGGCCATGGTCGAGTCGAACAGCGCCACGACAAGCTGACCGAGAAGGATCCGCGGCGCGGGCATCGCGATTTCGAAGCCGCGAATACGCAGCGCGCGCCCTGTGACGGAAAGCCAGAACGCTCCGCCGAGGATCAGCGCCGAAATCCCGATCGCACCGAGCCGGATCGCGGCCTCCGACGCCGAGATCACGCCGGCAAGCGCCGCGGGGTGAACCGCCAGCGCCAGCACGCCCACAAGCGTCAGCCCCATGCCCATCGCGACCGCGATATAGGAAGACAGCCCGGCGACTTCGAAGGCGTTCAGCCCGGCGGCCGAGTAGATCCGGTAACGCACGGCCCCGCCCGAGATCACGCTGATGCCGACCGTGTTGCCGAAGGCGTAGCCAAGAAACCCTCCCAAGGCGACGGTGCGCAGCGGCAGGCGTTTTCCGAGATAGTGCAGCGCCCAGAAATCGTAGCCGACAAGCGCGAGATAACCCAAAGCGGTCGCGCCGAGCGCGGCGCCCAGCGTTGGCCAGGGCGTCGCCTTGATCTGGACGATGACTTGGCGCACGTCGATGCTGGCCAGCAGGTGATGCAGCGCCCAGAGCCCCATCAGGAAGAGGACAAGACCCAGCACGATCGGCCAGATCGTCTTCAGCCGGGACAGGCTCGGCCGCGTCTGTGCAGGATCAAATAGTGTCATCGTTACGTCCCCATGTTCTTTGTCTATGTCGTGGCGCGCGAGTAACTGCTTTGTGAAAGTCTTACAAATCCGTAAGAAATTGCACAGGCCGTGATTTCCCGACCGTGACAATCCCGATCCGTTATCGAAAGATGGTGCGATGAAGATCCTGATTGCCGAAGACGATGCCGAAACCGGAGACTACCTGCGCAAGGGGCTGACCGGAGAAGGTCATGCCGTCGACCTGCTCCGCGACGGGCGCGAAGCGCTGACCCAAGCCACCGCGCAGAGCTACGATCTGTTCATCTTCGACCGGATGATGCCGGGACTCGACGGGTTGGCCCTGCTCAAGGCGTTGCGCGCCGCGCAGATCGCCACGCCCGTCATTCTGCTGACCGCGATGGGCAGCGTCGAGGATCGCGTCGCCGGGCTGCGTGCGGGGGCCGACGATTACATGGTCAAACCCTTCGCCTTCGTGGAGCTGCTTGCACGGATCGACACGATCGCGCGTCGCCCCGCCCTCAAGGTCGAGGTGACCGAACTGGTGCAGGGCGACCTGCGGCTCGACCTTCTCGCCCGCGAGGCATGGCGTGACGGGCAGTGCATCGAATTGCAGCCGCGAGAATTCATGCTCCTGAAGCACTTCATGGAACGTCCCGGCCGGGTGCAAACGAAGACGATCCTGCTGGAGGCGATCTGGGACATCCATTTCGATCCGAAAAGCAGCGTCGTCGAGACCCATATCAGCCGGCTGCGCGGTAAGATCGACAAGCCTTTCGCCACCCCCTACCTGACCACGCTGCACGGGATCGGCTACGTGTTCGAGGCGACGTGATGCGCGCGTTCACTTGGTCGATGCGCTTTGCGATCGCGATCTCCACGGTCTTCGCGTTTGCCGCACTGGTCGCGGGCGGGGTCTCCTACACGCTGCAATCCAAGGAAATGAGCCTCCGCCTCGAGGGCGAGGTCCGCGCCGATACCGAGGCGCTCGCCCTCTCTGCCCGCGGCGCCAACATGCAGGACCTGAGCGAGCAGATCACAGCGCGGATGACGACGAGTCGCGACGGCGCGAATATCGTGACCTTCGTGCCGGCCGATGGCTCTGACGCACTTGGCAATGTCCGCGTCGCCGCCTCGTTCGAAGGCACGCGACACCTCGAACCGGGGACCGGCCTGACGCTGCTCGACCCACCCGGTGCGAATGTCCCGAAGGTTACGTCACCTTCGGGATGCAGCTTCCGTCAGGCTGGCTGATGACGGGGCGCGACGATGCATGGCTGCGCGAACAGGGCGAAATCCTCGCCACGAGCTTCGGCTGGGGTCTCGGCCTCGCACTTCTGCTGTCGATCAGTTTTGCGGTCTTCATCGCGCGGCGAAACGAGGCCCGCATCGACCGGATGGAGCAGGTCCTTCACGCGGTTGGCGAAGGCCGCCACGGGTTGCGCATTCGCGACGAAGGCGATGACGACGTGGCGCGTCTGGCGCAAAGCGTGGATGAGGCGCTCGACCAGTTGGAGGCGGGGATCGCGTCGATCCGTCAGGTCTCGACCGATGTCGCCCATGACCTGCGCGCGCCGCTCGCCCGACTGCGACTGCGGCTCGAGCCGGTGGCATTGGATGCGTCCCTACCGTTGGCGCAGCGCGGCGAGATCGGGAAAGCGCTGAGCGATCTCGATCAGGTCTCGGAAACCTTCGATGCAATCCTGCGCCTGTCCCGCATGCAGGCCGGAATGGTCGAGATCACGCGTTTGCCCGTCAATCTCACGCAGCTCTGCCAAGATGTCGCGGAGATGCTTGGCGCGGGTGCAGAGGATGCAGGGCAGGAATTGGCGCTCGAACTGCCGGAGAGCATTTCCATCGAGGGCGATCGCGAGCTTCTGTTTCAGGCGCTCGTGAACCTCGTGGACAACGCGCTTCGCTACAGCCCCTCCCCGGCGCGGGTTTCGATAGGCGTGCATGCGGAAAGCCAACAAGTCGTGTTGAGCGTGACAGATAACGGCCCCGGCATCCCGGACCGCGACTTGGCGCGGGTGCGCGAACGTTTCGTCCGCCTCGACCAGAGCCGCAACACCCAAGGCAGCGGTTTGGGCCTGAGCCTCGTCGACGCCATCGCGCAGATACACGGGGGCGAGCTGCGCCTGCAAAACCTCGAACGCGGCCTGCGGGTGGAGATGCGCTTTCCGACGTTGTGATGGGTGAAATGTGCCGCGCTAATGACGTTCTACCAGCGAAGGGACAAACGCGGGAGTGATGCACGCATTCACGCGTTTCACGGTGAGCCCGCCCGACCGATGTCTCTCGCGGCTGGGACACGGTTTCGCGAGCTTTCTTTCCCGCCTTCGCCGCCGCCACACCTTCAGTTTTCCCCACGACCGCAAGGCAGGGTCTTTGCCGGAAACCTCAGGGGAAGCACAGGGCCAGATGCGGGAGGAATGAGACATGATTTCAGGACTGATGGGAGCCATCGCGGGCTTTATAACCCATGCGATCAGTTCCATGGGCTATGCTGGGATCGCTGCGCTGATGGCGATCGAATCCGCCTGTATCCCGCTCCCATCGGAAGTGATCATGCCCTTCTCGGGCTATCTCGCCTCGAAAGGTCAGTTCTCGCTGCTTTTGGTCGCCACCGTTGGCGCAATCGGCTGCAATATCGGGTCGACCCTCGCCTATTTCGTTGGTGCTTACGGCGGTCGCCGCGCCGTCGAACGTTGGGGGCGATACATTTTGCTCAGCCAATCGGATCTGGACCGGGCCGATCGCTGGTTCTCCCGCTATGGCAGTGCCGCGGCTTTCGTCTCGAGGCTTTTGCCGCTCGTGCGGACCTTCATCTCCCTCCCGGCCGGTATCGCTCGGATGCCGTTCTGGAAGTTCCAGATCTACACGTTCATCGGATCTTGGCCCTGGTGCCTCGTCCTCGCCTATGTCGGCCTCAAGCTCGGCCAAGCGTGGGACAAAAGCCCGGCCCTGCGCAACACGATGCACGCCCTGAATGGCGTGGTGCTCGTTGCGATCCTGATCGGGGTCGGCTTCTACGTCCGGCGCTTTTTCAAAAGTCGTGAGGCGTAGAAGCAATGGCGATCCTGCGCGGCCCTCGGTGCCAGTGATGCCGACGCGCAGGCTCAAAGCCGATCCGAGCGGCGATAGCATGTCTGCACGTGGATTCGATTTTGCCATTGGCTCGTCGTCGAAGGATCCGGCTCAGTTCGACCGATCCCGATATTTCGCATCGGGCTATCCACCGGTCAGACAGTTAACCGATCCCGGTGCGCTACTTGCGTTTGCGCGCCTCACGCAGGACCGCTTCACCGAGCACCAGAACGCAGCCGATGGCAAGCGTTAGGCCCGCGCCAACCGGCCCGAGCCCTCCCGAGCCCATGAATGTCGCCACCAACGTTACACCGCCGACCACCGCCAATGTTAGCCGCAAGTCGGCCACGAACATCTTGAAGAGTTCTTTGAAGACATCGCCAATGATTGTCATGCGTTGCTCCCCGCGGGCGTGGTGCGCGCGACACGCGCAAGGCCGATGCCAGCCAACAGAAACAGCGCCGCCAGTGGAAGCAGCGCGAGGTCGGCGCCGGGCCACTCCGCACCAAGCCCTTCGCCGGTCCAAAAGACACCGAATGCCGACAGCATCACGCCGACACCGAATTTCAGCGTATTCTCAGGCACCTGCGATAGCGGCTTGTGCATTGCCGCGCCCACGATCAACACGAGAGCGCAGGCCGCCGTCGCGCCAAGCGACGCCTCCCGCAACAGGCCCTTGCCGGCGCCTATGGCGACCACGATGAAGGCGACCTCAAGCCCCTCCAGCAGCACCGCCTTGAAAGCGGCGATGCCAGCAATCCACTGCAATGTCCGTGGCGCGCCGGTTTGCGCGCGCAGCTCTGCGGTTTCCGCGTCATAGGCCAGCGTCTCGTCATGCAGGGCGATCACGCCAGCCGAGCGAAGCACGGCCTTCCTGAGCCAGCCCATGCCGAACAGGAGAAGCAGAATGCCGACGACGAGTTGCAAGGCTTGGATCTGGATGAAGCGCAGCGCCGGACCGAGGATGAGAACGATCAGGGCAAGGACTGCGAGTGCCGCGGCAGTCCCGGCGATGGCGGGCCGCCAGCCGCGCGTGGTGCCGACAGCCAGCACGATGGTGAAGGCCTCGACTACCTCGACGATCGAGGCGAGGAAGGCCGCCGTGACAGCAGGGAATAGCACGGTCCAGAAATCAGGTGGCATGGGCATCCTCCGGTTTTGGCGCGATTGCGACGACGATGCGACTCGAATGTCGTAACTACTACAGCTTGTATGTCGCAAATGCAACGTGCTATGTAGAAAACATGAACACGAGCACGTTTTCCGATCGTATTTCCAGCTACAACGCGGCCGTGTCCCCCGTTGAGCGGCGCCTCCTCGACTGGCTTGCCCGGAATCGCGAGACCGCGCTTCACGCCTCTGCCGCAGAGATCGCCTCGGCCGCAGGAACCAGCGACGCCACCGTGATCCGCACGGCACGCAAGCTCGGCTACGCGGGGCTGGCAGAGTTGCGCCGCGCCTTGGCCGAAGACCTGCGCCGCGATCTGACACTCGCGGACCGAATGACGCGCGAACTGTCGCAGTCCGGCGCTGCCCCGGGTTTAGAGACATCGACCCAGGCCCTGCGCGCCGCGCTTGATGTCATCGAGGCGCTTGAAGACGCAGTGGTTTCGGAGATTGTCACCTCGATCGTCGCGGCACGCCGCATCCATGTCTTCGGCATCGGGCCGTCGGGCTTCATCGCCGGCTATTTCGCGGTGCAGCTTCAACGCCTCGGCTTCGACGCGCGGGCCTTGTCACGCACGGGCCTGCAGTTTGCCGATGACCTTGTCGGAATCGAGTCGGAGGATACCGTTATCGCACTGGCCTATGATCGGCCCTATCCCGAGGTGCGGGCGCTCTTTGATCGAGCAACGCGCCTGAACCTGTCCACCTTTCTGATCACCTCCAACGGGCCGCGCATGCCCGACCCGCGCGCGCGCCTCGTCCTGCGCGTGCCTCGCGGCCGCACGGACGGTTTTGGTCTGCACGCGGGCACCCTCGCTCTGCTCGAGGGCCTCCTCGTTGCGCTTTCGGCAGCCGAACCTGACAGGACAAAGGCAGCGCTTGAGGACCTCAACGCCGCCCGCGAGACCTTGTCGGGGGCAGGTATGGGATTGTGAGCCCTGCGTTTCGGACGCTTCTTTCGGCAAGCAATCTTGATCCTCAACGTCAGACGCCATCGGCGACCGCAGCTCTGTGAAGTTTATGGGTCGGGAGATGGTGTGGTGACATGAACGACCTGCTTTGGCTGACCTGCCACGGGATTTTTCCTCCACCATCGATTAGAGTCCGACCCAACTTGAGGACGGACAATGAAGCGAACGAGATTCACGGACGAGCAGATCATCGGCATCCTGGCCGAACACGAGGCAGGCGCGAAGTGCGCGGACTTGTGCCGCAAGCACGGCATGTCGGAAGGGACCTTCTATAACTGGAAGGCGAAGTTCGGCGGCATGACGGTGCCGGAGGCAAAGCGGCTGAAGACGCTCGAAGACGAGAACGCCAAGCTGAAGAAGCTGCTGGCCGAGCAGATGCTGGACCTGGCGGCGATGAAGGAACTGGTTTCAAAAAAGTGGTAACGCCTGCCTTGAAGCGCGAGGCGGTCGCGCATCTGAAGGCCCAGTTCGGGCTCTCGGAACGGCGGGCGTGCCGGATTGCCGGGGCGGATCGCAAGATGGTCCGCTACCAGACGCAGCGTGCGCCGGACACGGTGCTGCGCGGGCGGTTGCGGGAGCTGGCCAACGAGCGTCGGCGGTTCGGCTATCGGCGGCTCTTCGTGCTGCTGCGGCGCGAGGGAGAAGCCTCGGGGATCAACCGGATCTACCGGCTCTACCGCGAAGAAGGCCTGACGGTGCGCAAACGAAAGGCACGGCGCAAGGCTGTCGGGACGCGAGCCCCGATCCTGGTCGAGGCGCGGCCCAATGCGCGATGGTCGTTGGATTTCGTTCACGACCAGTTCGCCAACGGTCAGCGTTTCCGGGTGCTCAACGTGGTCGACGATGTCACCCGGGAGTGCCTCGCGGCGATCCCGGACACCTCGATCTCGGGGCGCCGTGTGGCTCGTGAACTGACTGCCCTGATCGAGCGCCGCGGAAAGCCGGGGATGATCGTCTCTGACAACGTCCTACGTCGGGAAGAATTTGCCGTTTTAGGCATTGGGTCACGGGGCATCCGAACGGTCGGACACCCTGTCGATGGTTGCCCAGGCGGGCGTCGCCGTCAAGAAGTGGTCTCTCCCATAGCAAACACAGGGTCAGCCTGAGCGCCGCCCTCACCGTCCTCAAGACGAGATCCGAATTCCCAAGCGAAAGGCCCGAACATTATCTACGAGGTCAGCGGACTGCCTCCACGGCACGACAGAGAGGGGTCCTTCCGCCTGGGCTCACCCCTTCGAAGAAGGGGCGATAGGGGTCGCCGGATTTGATCACGGCGTGAATGGTTCGGGCCATCTTGGCTGCGACAGCTGTGTAGGCTTTGCGCCTGAGATGCGGGTTGTGGCGGTCCTGTGCGATATAGCGCTCGAACTTGTCCCGGAAGCTGTTGGTGCGCTGGAGCACGGCGGTCTGGCCGGCCATCCAGAGCGTGCGTCGCAGCCGGGCATTACCATATTTCGAGATCCGGCTCTGGCCGCGGAACATGCCGGACTGGACCGTGGCGAGATCCATGCCGCAGAACTTCAGGAACTGACGATGGTGGGGAAAGCGGCGCAGATCCCCGGCCTCGGCCAGGATCGTCAGCGCGTTGATCGGTCCGATGCCCGGAACAGAGGTGAGCAGCCGGTAGTCAGGGTGATCGCCGAGCAGCTCGGTGGCACGGACCTCGATCGTATTGCGCTGGCGGATCAGGCTGCGCCCCTCAGCGAGCACCATCCGGAACATGCGCAAGGCATCGGAGTCTTCCGCGACCGGCAGGCCGACCGAGCAGCGTGCGGTCTCGTAAATGTCCGAGATGAGGGCAGTTTTGGAGACCTTGCGCCCGACCACCTGCCAGGCCGCGGCAATGAAGGCCTCCTTGTCCATCGCGGCGATCAGATGCGGCGACGGGAACATCTCGAGAAAGGCCAGGAACCAGTCGCTGCGCGAGCTGCGGTGGAAACGTGTCGCCTCAGGAAAGTAGAGCGGCAGGTAGTGACCCTGTATCCGGTGCCACAGTTCCGTCTTGGCTCGCGAGACGATCTCGTGCGTCTTCGACAATTCCTGAATGTCGTTGGTGCCGGCACGCAGAGGGTCCAGGAAGATCTGGGTCGCCCCGATCTGCAGCATGTGAAGGATGACCTGGGCGTCCTTCGGATCGTTCTTGTCCCAGCTGTTGTGCAGGGCTTCACGGGTCAGCGCCATCGCGATCGATGAGACGAGCTTGAGATCGAACTCCGCGGCGCCAAGCCGATACATCAGCGCCCGATGATAGTTGCCGGTGGCCTCGAAGCCTATCTGCACCGGAGAGTTGTAATCTCCAAGCAAGGCAATCAGACGGTCGATATCGTCCACGGTGTTCGTGATGGTCAGTCGCCGCCGGCGCCGCTTGCCAGGGGCGGCAATCAACACCTCGTGGCGGTGTTTGGAGATGTCGATGCCTACCAGAACACGGGCATCCGCAGTATGTTGAACCTTGGTCATAGCCGGTCTCCTCTGTGGTGTGGTTCCCAAAACCACTATAGAGACCCAAGCCCGGTTATGGCCGCCCGCTGCGCGATGGGAGGGCTCCGCGAGCGGCCATAACCTTCTAAAACAGCCGGCTTCCGGACGTGCTACGGCACCGAACTAACCAGTAACGCAATCTTAACCTTCGCTACCGCGCACCGGATCGAGTGGCACTACATCGCCCCGGGCAAGCCGATGCAGAACGGCTTCGTGGAGAGCTTCAACGGGCGGATGCGGGACGAGCTGCTCAACGAGACCATGTTCCGAAACCTGGCCCACGCGCGGATCGTGATCGCCGCCTGGGCTGCCGACTACAATACCGAACGCCCGCACTCGGCCTTGGACTACCAGACACCGGCTGACTACGCGCGGGCCCTGACCTCCGCAATCGCCCGCCCCGCTGCGCGAGATGATAGCTCCGCGCGTCGGGCGATTGCTCAACCTGCGCCGATCGGCGTAAACACCAACCGGGCTCCGGTCGCGGCTGGATGAAAGTTCAGTGGCAGGTCAATGGCCTCCCACTTTTTCCTGACGGAACTCTGTGCCGTCGATCCACATCCGATGTAAAAGGACGGCCAGTTTGCGAGCCACCGCGACGACGGCACGGCGGCGGCCTTTGGTGCGCATGAGGCGCATGCCCCAAGACTTGATCTGCGATCCGGCCATCGTTCGCATAAGCAACGCATTTGCGGCAGCGTAGAGCGTCGCTCGGACATTCTGATCACCGGCTTTGGAGATGCGACCTGGGTTGTCGTGTTCGCCGGACTGGTATCGCCTCGGCGTGAGACCAAAGTGCGCGGCTACTGTGCGAGACCGTTTGAACCGATTGGGATCATCGACCGCTGCTTTGAATGTTAGAGCAGCGATCGGGCCTACACCAGGCACCGTCATCATCCGCATGCAGACCTCGTCTTGCGACGCCGCACGCTTCACCCGTCGATCCAGCTCAAGATAATGCTGGAACAGGACGGCACGTGCATCGAGCAACGGAATGACCGCGTGCGCGAGAACTTCATCCATCTCGATCATGGGCCTCACGAGACCGTCGAAGCTACCGTGCTTGACGGTCCGGGGAAGGCGAACACCGAATATCTTCAGCAATCCACGCACTTCGTTTGCCAAGTCCATTGTTTTCTTCAGCAAGGCCTTTCTGGTGCTCAGCAGGGCCCGTAGCCCGTGGGCCTCCCGGCTCTTCATATGCACCGGGCTGAACCAACCCGTCCGCAAAATCTGGGCAATGCCCTTGGCGTCCGTCTTGTCTGTCTTGTTCCGCATCGCTGAAAGTGCGGCACTGACCTGGCGAGCTTCCATGCACACGATCTCGAAACCCATGTTTTGCAGGCCGAAGAAAAGGTGCTGGCTCAGCGCGCCAGCCTCAAAGCCGATCCGCACGATTGCGGCGCCGAACGCATTCAGGAAGTTGGCGATTTCGTCGACCTCACACGGGAGCTCTCGCTCCATGCAAACCTTGCCACGACCGTCCACAATGCAAAGCGCGCAAGACCGAAGCGACACATCCAAACCAACGAAGTATTCCATTTTCTGTCTCCCTATTCTCACAGCAATGCTGAGATATTATCGGGAGCTCGACCTTAGAGCAGGGTCAGCCCAATTACGCATGCTTTCCGCGCGTCCGAAAATTTGCTCGCCTTCATGCGACTCCACTCCTCTTCCAGCCAAGGAAGCGTAGCGGAAAACTCCAGCTTCAAACGGTCCAGTTTCCGGGGATCAGATCAGGCAGAGCATCTTGATTAGTTCGAAGCAGCCGGACGACTGCCCGGCTGCTTCCCGCTATCGACCTGCTAAGCTGTGGGGTCTTCGCTAGGTCAATCAACGATGCGCCTGAAAGAGATTGGTGGCTCGCAACGTCGATCGCGGTAAGATGGAAAGGCGTCTATTCTCTGAAGGCCATTTCGGTGCATCCAAAGTACTCGATCACATTTAGCAGAAATCCCGTAAAGGTGAAAGGCTGATAGGTGTACAGTTCGGGCTCCAATGCAGCCAAAATTGTAGGATCCCCCTTGTCGATGGAGCGCGTTTCCTGACCGTTGTCAAGGAATGCGCCCAAAAGGCGGCACAGAATAGACGATCGTGTGGCTTGTTGGCTAGCACTGTTTGAATAGCCCCGTGTATACACCGGCCGTCGACGTTAGGGTCAGGATTCATAACCAGTAGATGACGAGGGCGGCGAGGGCGATGGCCGAAAGGAAGACCTTTGGGCACCGGTCATATCGGGTGGCCACACGCCTCCAGTCCTTAAGTCTTCCGAACATGATCTCGATGCGATTGCGGCGCTTGTATCGGCGTTTGTCGTATTTGACCGGCTTCTTGCGTTTCTTTCGGCCTGGAATACAGGCGCGTATCCCCTTGTCCTGCAACGCTTCTCTGAACCAGTCAGCGTCATAGCCACGATCCCCGAGCAGCCATTTGACGTTTGGTAGGCCGCTGAGCAATGCGCGCGCGCCGATGTAATCGCTGACCTGTCCGGCGGTGACGAACAGGTCGATCGGTCGCCCCTGACTGTCGCAGATGGCGTGCAGCTTCGTGTTCATGCCCCCTTTGGTTCGACCGATCAGACGACCGCGCCCCCCTTTTTGGCGACCATGCTGGTCGCCGTTCGATGGGCCTTGAGATATGTCGCGTCGATCATCACGGTCTTCTCTTCGCCGTGCTCAGCGGCCAGACCCACCATCATCCGCGCGAAGATGCCTTTCTCGCTCCACCGCTTCCACCGGCTGTAAAGCGTCTTATGCGGACCATACTCCTTCGGCGCATCTCGCCAACGCAAGCCATTGCGATTGAGGAAGATAATCCCGCTCAAAACCCGCCTGTCATCGACCCGAGGCTTACCATGAGGCTTGGGGAAGAAAGGGGCCAGGCGTGCCATCTGCGCGTCGGTCAGCCAGAAGAGATCGCTCATGTCACCGCTCCGTTTTCAAAGCCGTGAACCATGCTGTTCGCGCGAAATCAATGCATCCTGACCCTAGGTACCCGCGCCGGTATGCGGGGTTTGTGATCGTCAACGCGATGGTCATTTGGATATCATCCTTACGACGTCCCACATTTGAATTCGGGCCCTTGATGCATTTCTGAAGGCAACTTGCGAGTTAGTGTCCGAGGACGTGGTGTAATTTCTGCGCCGTCAAAGGTGTAATCCCGGGTGGCCATCGAGGTGTATGGTCGAGGTGGAGTTTGGCGACTTCAACCGCGAACCCTACGGAGACCCCGATGACCAAGACCAACATGGACCTGTCCGCGCTTCTGGCCAAGCACGATCAAGGAGACTTCCTGCGCAGCATCGCCGAGGCTGTCCTGCAACTGATCATGGAGGCCGATGTTGACGGCCTGATCGGCGCCGGTCGGCATGAACGCTGCGGCGAACGCACGACCTGGCGAAACGGGTATCGAGAGCGCGCTCTCGATACCCGTTTGGGCACACTGAACCTGCGGGTGCCCAAGCTTCGGCAGGGCAGTTACTTCCCGGGCTTCCTGGAGGCCCGCAAAACCTCGGAACAAGCGCTGGTGGCCGTCATCCAGGAGGCGTGGATCAGCGGCGTCTCCACCCGGCGGGTGGACGAGCTGGTGCAGGCGATGGGGCTGAACGGCATTTCCAAGAGCACGGTCTCGAAGCTCTGCAAGGACATAGATGAGAGGGTCGGCGAGTTCCTGAACCGGCCGCTGACCGGCGAATGGCCCTATGTCTGGCTCGACGCGACCTACCTGAAAGTGCGTCAGGGTGGCCGGATCGTGCCGGTCGCGGCGATAATCGCGGTGGCCGCCAACACCGAGGGGCGCCGGGAAATCATCGGCCTGGGGATCGGTCCCTCGGAGGCCGAGACCTTCTGGACCGAGTTCCTTCGCTCCCTGCGCGCTCGGGGCCTTGGCGGCATCAGGCTGGTGATCAGCGACGCCCATACCGGCCTCAAGGCGGCCATCGCCAGGGTCTTCGAAGCGACCTGGCAGAGGTGTCGCGTTCACTGGATGCGCAACGCTCTGGCGCACGTCTCGCGCGGGCAACACACCGTCGTTGCCGCAGCGATCCGCCAAGCTTTCGACCAGCCCGACCGCGCCCATGCCGGCGAAACCTGGCGCAAGGTGGCCGAGCAGTTGCGCCCGCGCTGGCCAAAGCTGGCCGATCTCATGGACGCCAGCGAGCACGACGTGCTGGCCTACATGTCCTTCCCCCGCCAGCACCGCACCAAGCTGCACAGCACCAACCCGATCGAGCGTCTGAACAAGGAAGTGAAGCGCCGCGCCGACGTCGTCGGGATCTTCCCGAACGAGGCGTCCATCATGCGCCTGATCGGCGCGGTGCTGTTCGAGCAGAATGACGAGTGGCAGACCTCGAGCCGCTACATGATGGTCGAGGCCTTCGCCCAGATCGACAAGGAGGAGATCGACCCCATTCTCAGCATAACCACGAAAGCCGCCTGATCATGCCCTCAGGCCATCCGGGAAATTACACCACCTTGACGGACGTGACCACTTGCGAGCGTCTGCCGTGACCAGTTGTTCGGCGCGCACTCTACAGAAAATCCACGTCGTTCGCTCAGGCAACAAGTGCCGGGTCCGAGCGCTTTGACGTCTAGCGGCGCAGTGCCATCAATTGAAAAGAAAATCCACGTAACCCTTTGGCCCAGAAGGACCAAAGAGCCAGTTTCACCCGTTTGGATGATGGTATTCTGCCGCCGACCCCCCTTTTTATAGGGCATGAGAGCCGCGACGCGATCATCGTGCGTGGCATAATCTTGCAACAAGAAGGAGTTCAAAATGATCTATGGCAGCAAAATGACCGTCGCAGGCATTCTCGCTATCACAGCTCTCGGCGTCGGCGTGCCACTGGCTGCATCCGCCGCGGAAGTTGGGTCTTCGGTCGGCGTGAATGCCGGCGCGCAAATCAGCTCGGATGCCGGCTCGAGCGCGGCGCTCGCAACGGGTGCGAATGCCGCAGGGCAGGCAGAAGCGCAAACCCCTGAGGCGGGCACTGTACTCGATGCCGCAAAAGTCGCGACCCAATCGAGCGCCATGACCGTAGGTTCTCTCGTCTCCACTTTGGAGACCCAGGCAAAGGCCAACGCCATGGGCGACGTGAGCGCGAAGCTCGCGGACAGCGATGCTGCCGCACAGGTCAAGCTGGTGACACTCACTGATCTTGAGACTGGTTCCCGAGCGCTGACCTCGCGAGTCGAATCGGCCATCGACTCCCAGAAATCGACGATCGGCAAGGTCCAAAAGTCGATCTCGGAGAATGCGAAGCTCTCCGCCGCACTTTCCGCAAAGGGTTACGTTGCCAGCGATGTGATCGGCGTGGCGCAGACTGCGGGCGGCGACATCATAATTGTGATTGATAACGCAGGCTAACGACCGAAAACCGTTCGCTCGCCTTTTGGGACAGATGAGCCTTGAGCTTGTGTTCTCTCCTTGGCCCCCTGAGGGCCAAGGGCTCCCGCGCCCTCTTCCGATCCCGAGAGCGCGGGAGCTTTCCGTCCCTAAGACGTCGGGAGCGATTTTACCCGGCGAGTTATCAAGTTTTCTCGAGATCGCATCCGGTACGGGCCCGATCAGTTTCATTCTCGAAAGATTTGTTCGACCCTGTTTACGGAATTGGGGAAATATGATCGATCATGCCACTACTTTCGTAGTAACGAAGCGTTTGCATGTGCTGGCGGTGGAAGCGATGTATCTTTAGAGGAGACATTTATGACCCTCTTTGACAAATCCCGTTTTTCGGCAGCTCGCGCGGTGCTACTAGCCATCGCAATAGGCGGCCCGCCCGCAGCGCTTCCCGATAGCGCTTCGGCGTTGACGCGCCCCGTGCAGGTGGCGAACGCGACGTATCTGAAGGTCATCCAATCTCTCAAAGCGCAGGGCTACGCGATCCAACGGGTGAGTCGAACTTTTCTCGGGCGTTACCAAATTCTCGCCCGCAACCGGACGCAGTTGCGGGAGGTGATCGTAAGTAGCTCGACCGGTGAAATCAAACGCGATGCGATAATCAAGCGTTTCGAGGGCGACCGCGCGGACACTGGCCACTCCGGAGCGCAACACGAAGGCTCCGCTGCATCTGGTCCCTCTACCAAGGGCGAGAGGGGGGGGCTCTCTGTGGGGGCGTCGCTCAGCGCAACGGGAGGGACGGACGGATCGAGCAGCGCGGTCTCGTCTGGGGGCGGCGGCAGCGGACTGGGAGGTCTTTGAACCGTGAAAGACCTGAGCCACGACGTACTGCCTCCTTCTCAGGCCGGTCTAGCGAAGAAAGTCCCATCCGCAACTCGGCGTCTGACCACGCGGCTGAGTCGTTCCCTCTTTCTTCACGTGGCGTTGGTGGTACAAAGTCTCAGTGCCGCTTTCTTCGTCGGCGATCTGTGGTCCGAGGTGCTGGGTTTGCGCAGTTGGCTTTTGCCTTGGGCGGTCCAGGAATATATTCAAGTTTTCGCCAGCGTTGGGTTGATTGTCGGTGTCATTAGCAGCGCGTTGTTCGTGCGCCACAGCCGCAAGCGAATCGCGGCAATGGGGCGCCAGATCGATGTAGTTCAGGGCCACTTCCAGACCCATATTGAAGACCTCTTTGATGCTTGGAAGCTTTCGAGCTCCGAGCGTGCTGTCGCTATATACGCGATGAAAGGGTTCTCGAATCGCGAGATCGCGGAGCTGCGCGGAAAATCGCAGTCCACCGTGAAAACCCAACTGAACGCTGTCTTCCGTAAATCCGGCCGAAACACCCGCCAGCAGCTTACAGCTTTTCTTGTCGAGGAGCTTATTTCGGGAGCCACAGTGGAAGCGACGCAGTAGTGTACTCGGCGCGCTATTCCGACCGCACAGTAAAAGTCCAGTGACCTGCCCCCCTTGGGGCCCTCGTTCATAACGAGAGTCTGCAGGTTTGAGATTGGTAGTCGGATCGGTTGTTGTGGGCAAGCGCGCCGGGCGCGGAGCCCTCAAATTGCTCAAGCGTCCGGCGCGCTTCGAGCGGCGTCTGGTTTCCCAGAGACGAGTGCGGTCTGACGGCGTTGTAGTCGTAGCGCCAGAGCGCCAACTTGCGCCGGGCATCGTCCAGTGTGTCGAAGATCTCCTCGTTTAATAATTCGTCGCGCAGGCTTCCGTTGAAGGACTCGATGAACGCGTTCTGCTGCGGCTTGCCGGGGTCGATGTAGTGCCAGGGAATGGCGTTCTGGTCGGCCCATCTCAGGATGGCCCGGCTGGTGAACTCCGTCCCGTTGTCGCTGACAATGCAAGCAGGCTTTCCGTAGATCCGCACCAGCGCATCGAGTTCACGGGCAACACGCTTGCCCGATATACTGGTATCGGCGACCAGGCACAGGTTCTCTCTGCAACAATCGTCGATCACGGCCAAAATACGGAACTTGCGCGAGGCGCCGAAGCTGTCCGCCAGGAAGTCGAGCGACCAGCGCGCATTGGGATGCGCCGCCGCAGGCATCGGCGTGCGTGACCCGCGAGCCCGCTTGCGTCCACGCCGTCGCTTCACCGATAGCCCTTCCTCGCGATAGAGCCGATACAGCTTCTTGTGGTTCATGGTCATGCCCTTGCGCTCAAGCAGGATGCCGATCCGGCGATAGCCAAACCGGCGCCGCTTCCCGGCGATCTCCTTCATCTCCTCGCGGATCTCGGGGCAGTCCGGCGGGCGTGTGCGCCGGACCGTCTTGGGGTCGACACCGACAAGCTGGCAGGCCCGACGCTGCGAGATGTCATGATCCCGCATCGCCCTGAGCGCCGCCTCTCGCCGCCTGGTCAATGTCGTCAGTTCTTTCCCAGCAGATCCTTCAGAACCACGTTGTCGAGCATGGTGTCGGCCAACAGACGTTTGAGCTTGGCGTTTTCGTCTTCGAGCGCCTTCAGCCTGGCTGCCTCGGAGAGCTCCATGCCACCATACTTGGCCTTGAACTTGTAAAAGGTCGCCGGGCTGAGGCCATGCCTGCGGCACACATCAGCTGTCGGCATGCCTGCCTCCTGCTCCTTGATCATCCCAATAATCTGCGCCTCGGTGAAACGGCTTTTTCGCATTCGTCTGCTCCTTCAGAGTTGGCGCAGACTCTACACTACGTTGAGGGATCCCGCGGGGGGCAGGTCAGTTCCACTACAAGTCTCGCCGCGCCGATCAGGCTACTGTCGCCAAGCGGATCCGGGAGATCTGTGAAACGCGCGTGCGGTATGGCTACCGGCGCGTTCACGTCCTGCTCGAACGTGAGGGCTGGAACATCAACATCAAGAAAGTCTATCGGATTTACAGGGAGTTGGGATTGCAACTCAGGAACAAGACGCCGAAGCGCCGTGTGAAGGCCAAGCTGCGTGACGACCGCGCCGAGGCGGTCGGCCCGAACGACGTCTGGGCAATGGACTTTGTTCACGATCAGCTTGCGACAGGCAAGAAGCTGAGGGTTCCGACAGTCATCGACACCTTCTCACGCTACGTGCCAGTGCTCGATGTCCGGTTCAGCTACCGCGGCGAGGATGTGGTCGCAACGCTGGACCGGGTGTGCCGACAGACAGGCTATCCGAAGACTATCCGAGTCGATCAGGGCACCGAGTTCGTGTCTCGCGACATGGACCTCTGGGCCTATCAGCGTGGCGTGACCCTCGACTTCTCGCGCCCCGGCAAGCCGACCGACAATGCATTCATCGAAGCGTTCAACGGCCGGTTCCGGACCGAGTGCTTGAACCAGCATTGGTTCCTCACCCTTGCGGATGCGACCGAAAAGTTGGAGGCTTGGCGTAGATACTACAACGAGGAACGGCCACACGGCGCGATCGGGAACAAGGCTCCGATCACGCTGACGAAATCAGGGGGCGTCACCAGCCCGTCACCCTGAGCAAAGCCGGGAAACTCTGCCTAAGGGCGGATCACTCTGGGGTGCGGATCAACACCAACCGGGCTCCGGTCGCGGCTGGATGAAAGTTCAGTGGCAGGTCAGGCGCACCAGATCTGTATAGGCGCTCATGGCGATGCTGCTGAGAGGAGTCATGCCTATCATCTCCATATTTTGCTTGGCACATGTATGTCTATCAAAATAGTAAATTGATAGGCAATATTGAAATTGGCTTCGCCGAAATATGGATTGCCTCTCGATACCAAGCAGAAACCGGGACTCGCTTGAACTGGCGGTATTCACCAATACCGCCAGCGCTTGGCTGCCTCTGTGTCGTCATCGACCGAGGGGAAGGCGCGGGCCCGTCTTTCGAGCCCGCGCCAGCTTTAGCCTGCGATCAACGCCTTGGAGCGTGCGGCGACCGCGTCTGCGGTGATGCCGAACTCCGCGTAAAGTTGCTCCGCCGGAGCCGACGCGCCGAAGCCCGGCATGCCGATCACATCCGCCTCGCGCGCGACGTAGCGGGTCCAGCCGAAGGCCGACGCGGCCTCGACGGCGACCCGAGGGGCGGCGCCAAGAACTTCGGCGCGGTACTCCTCGGGCTGCGCGTCGAACAGCTCCCAGCAGGGCATCGAGACGACCGCGACGCTGTGGCCTTCGGCGTGCAGCGCCTCGGCGGCCTCCACGGCCAGCGCAACCTCGGTCCCGGTCGCGAGAAGCGTCACATCGCGGCCTTCCCCGAAGGAGCGGATCACATATGCACCGCGCGCGGTCAGGTTTTCATCCCCCGCGCCGCGCAGCTGCGGCACCCCTTGTCGCGACAGCGCCAGCAGCGACGGCGCGTCCGTCGACCGGATCGCGAGGTCCCAGAGCTCCAGCGTCTCCACCGCATCTGGGGCGCGGAACACGTTGAGGTTGGGGATCGCGCGCAGGGATGCCAGATGTTCGACCGGTTGGTGCGTGGGGCTGTCCTCGCCGAGGCCTATCGAGGCGTGGGTCATCACACAGGTGACGCCAAGCCCTATCAGGACCGACAGGCGGATCGCGTTGCGCGAGTAAACCGATAACACGAGGAAGGTGCCGCCATAGGGTTTGAAGCCGCCATGCAGCGCAAGACCGTTCATCGCCCCCGCCATGCCGGACTCACGCACGCCGTAGCCGATGTAATGGTCCGGAGCCGCGGCGGCGAAGGTACTGTCGACGGAGGCGACCCGCGTCAGGTTGGAGTCGGCAAGATCGGCACGCGCAGCCTCGATGGCGGCGGCGTAGCCTTCGGGCAGCTTGCCCGCGACGCGGGCGGTGAACTTGGCGGCCTTGCCAGAGGCGGCGAGCGCGTCTTCCCATTCCGCGCGGGCCTGCGTGCCACGGACCCCGATAGCGACCCAAGACGCGGCGAGGTCTTCGGGGATTTCAAAAGGCGCGGCGTTCCAGCCGAGTGCCTGCTTGGCCAATGCTCCTTTTTCGTCACCCAGCGTGGCGCCATGCGCCTTCGCCGTGCCCGCCCGGTTCGGCGAGCCGAAGCCGATTACCGTCTTCATCGCAGTCAAGCTGGAACTCGCGATCTCGGTTATTTTCGCTGCTGTAGCCTCATCGAGCGCCTTGGCGTCATGCCCGTCGCAACGGAACACATGCCAGCCGCAGGCCGCAAGCCGCGCCGGAACGTCTTCCGAGAAGGACACGGAGGTCAGTCAGCCCGTCGATGGTGATGCCATTGTCGTCGTAAAGAAAGTTCAGCTTGCCCAGCCCAAGATGGCCCGAAGCACGCTCGGGGAGTTTCCCGATCGCGCTGCCCGTCTCGATATCGTCAGACTGGCACATCAAAAATGGAAAGAGATCACTATGCTCTGTAGCCTCAAATCGTTCGCCCTCGACGGTCTGCTCGCCTCCGCTGCTCTCGTCGCGGCCCTTGCCCACAATAGCACAGATGCGGCTGGCGCCTCGACTGAAATGAACAGCGGCGCTTCGGGGGCAGCTGGGGTGCGGACACCGATGCCGGCGCGAGCGCGGATATGAGCGCTTCGGCAGATGCTGGTGCGACCGCAGGCGTGGACCAAGGCGCGTCGATCATGACCTGCGGTCAACTCATCGCCGGCTCGAAGGCGAACGGTGCCGCTTCCACCGATCAGTTTTCCGATTATCAGGCCGGAACCGATGGTGAGGTGGAGATCGCCGCGCTCTCCTACCAGCAGGGCGAAAGTGCTGAGAATGGCTCAGCTGGTCTAAAGAATGCGGTCGGGTCCGACGGCACCGACTACACCGCCGACGACGTCGAAACCGCCTTTATCGATACCGATGACAACCTGATAGTTGTGGTCAACGGCAACGCCTGATCAGCTCCAATAGCTAATTGGTCCTCGGAACTCCTCGTGCTACGCGGCGGGGGCTTTCTCGTGTGACGGTGGTCCGAGGGGAGGGCCAGCGCTGGGTGGGCATTGTCAAGTTGCCTGCAAGGGCTTGGACGGAGCGCTTTCGCTTGAGATCAGGCCGTGATCTCCGCCGCGAAATCGGACCAAAAGCTGAAGGCATCAGCCCAGGCGTGGCGGTAGGATGCAGCGGTGAGACATTGGCGTTTCGGACGGAAGAGGGCGGCGGTCTGATCCTGGACGGACAGGAAGCGCTGCGCTTGGCCGGAAGATTTGAACCGACCCATGATCTTCTCTCGCCGTCGGGTGTGTCGGTGCGATGCCTCGGCCCGATTGTTTAACCCCTTGTGGGCACGGTGATCGGCGCTCGGGCAAAGCGCGCGTCGGGCTACGCCGTAGCTTGGCAGCTTGTCGGTGACCAACATGCGGGGCGATCCCCAGCGACTCATCAGCTTGCGCAGGAACCGTTTGGCCGCTTTGGCATTCCGGCGGCTCTGCACGAGGATCTCCACTGTATCGCCCCTAGCGTCGACAGCGCGCCAGAACCAATGCTTCCGGCTGCGGATTGAGATCACGACCTCATCGAGATGTCATTTGTCCGCCGCGGCAGGCCGATCCCGTCGGATTGAGGGAGCAAACTGCAGTCCGAAACGGGCAACCCAAGCTCGGATTGTCTCGTAGCTGACCTGCACGCCCCGCTCAGCCAACAGATCCTCGACATCGCGCAAGCTGAGGGCAAACCTGTGATACGCCCAGACTGCATAAGCGATGATTGACCGCGGGAAGCGGTACCTTTGAGCGGCGCGGCTTCGATGTTGATCATCCAGACCCGCTAGGCGTCAGACCAAGCCTCGTCAACTTGACAAAGCCCTCCGCGCCCCATTGAAGAAGTTGCAATGCGCCTGAACTATCCTCGGCCAAGGCGGTCAGGCTGTCCACCCAGTCGCCGCAATTCGCGTAGGTCATTCCGCCGACCTCGCGCAGCGCGGGCTTGTGCGAGTGGCCGCAGATGATCCCGTCGACCCCGGCCTCGGAGGCCAGCGCGATCAGCCGATGCTCGTCCGAGCCACGTGCAATCAGGTGGTTAATCCCCTCGATCGCGAGCTGGATCAACGTGCGCTCTGTCTCGGAGACGTCACGGCGGCGGCGCAACCAGGCATCGATGCCGCGGAACAGCGCGTCCATCCGGCTTCCGAAACGGGTCATCGCGTGCCAGCGCAGAATGCGCGCATCGCATTGATCGCCATGCACGATAAGGTAGCGCTGCCCGTCCGCGCCGACATGGAGTGCCGTCTCGGCCAGCTCAAAGCTGAGGAAGTTCATACCCGGCGAGCGTAGTGCCGCATCGTGATTGCCGGGCAGGTAGACGATACGCGTTCCGGCCTCGGCATGGGCCTCGAGGGTCTCGATGATCTCGGCATGGATATCCCCCCACTGCACGGGGCCACCATGCCAGAGGTCGAGGATATCGCCGACGAGGTAGATCGCGTCGGCCCGGACGCTTTGCAGAAAGTCGAGTATCGGGCCGGGGCTGCACCCGCGCGAGCCAAGGTGAAAATCCGAGAGGAAGAGGCTGCGGTAGTGGTGCTTGTTGTGATGGCGCGATCGGCTCATGTCACATCTCCGGTGGATCGGCGGGGAGAGGGGGGGCATGTTAACGGCCTGCGGGCCGATCGAGGCTGCAGGCGATAGAAGGGTCGAATGAAACGGCTTTGCCATGGGTACTCTTCAATGAGCATTGTCAGGGTATGTTCGGCGGAGCGCAAGACCGGCGTATCGGATTGATTTCAAACCGCCAGCTCGCATTGATGCTCGATCCAAATCTGGAAGGCATCGGCTCTGGCGTGGCTGTAGGAACGGGCTGAAAGACGGTGGGTTTGGGACGGAACAGGGTGGCGATTTGATCGTGCGCTGACCGGAAACGTTGCGCATGACCGGGCGACTTGCACGTGCCCATGTTCCTGGAGGCGAATTTTGTTCTTGTGTGGGGCTGTCTCTAACGGGCGCCCTTGACCCGGTTGGCTACCAGACCCGAAGCCCGGACAACAGCACGTTCATCACGCGCTCGGCCCATAGCACCGGCCCGTAAAACGCCGCGACCAGCGCGATGGAAACGATCGTCCAAAGCAGAAGATTGTCGAACAGCCTGACCATCGAACCCGACCCGTGCGAACGAAACGCGCGCGAGAAGGGCGCCGCGGGGATTGGTGTATTGACCGCCCGCTGCCGCAGCAGCGTCGCGTAGAGCACACCGAAGATCAGCACGGCGGCGACGGCCAGAATGACCCCGGCGATGCCGACCGCGAACAGCGACCAGCGCGCATTGGCATAGAAACTGTCCTACCCGCCATCATCCCCGACACCCAGGCGCGGCGCGGCACGCCTTGCAGGCCGGCGATCATCATCGCGTTGGAAAAGATCAACATCCCCATGGACCACAGCCCTGTCCCCCAAAGCGCGACCCTGCGCGAAGCCAGCGGCTTGCCAGTCAGGTTGGGCAGCAGCCAGAAGCTGATACCGGAGAAGGTCAGCGCCGAGGCCGAGGCCAGCGTGGCGTGGAAATGGCCCGAACCCATGTCGTGTTGTGGATCACCGCGTTGAGCGCCCTGCTGCCGTTCACCAGCCCGCTCGACCCGCGGATGATGAACAGCAACATCGCCAGCAACTGCGCCGCGATGCTCGGATCACCCCAGCAGCCCGCGCCCGCCCAGCATATTCCAACGAGGCCCCGACCGTGAAGGCGGTCAGCAGCGAGGGCAGGATCACCGTGAAGGTCAGAAAGATCACGATGGCGCGCATCACATCAGGGATCCCCGCATCCATCAGTTGGTGACGGGTCCCCACCGGCAGCGAGAACAGCATCAGCAGGATGAAGGACACACGCGCCAGCGGATCCGAAATCAGCACCCCGCCGATCTGACGCGGGATCAGCGCATACCACGAGATATAGGCCGGCATCAGCCAGAAATAGACGATAGGGTGACCGCTCCACCAGAACAGTTTGCGGGTGATCATGGGCGGCATCCCGTCGATCCAGCCCAGAAAGGCGGGAATATGCCAGATCACCACCGCCGCGACCGCGCCGAGCGAGGCCAGGAACCACATGCTCATCGTGACCGCGCTCATCCGCGAAACTAGCGGCGTGATCCGGCCCGGAGGGGCCGCGTGCCCGCGCCAACGCATCGCGAGGATCTGATAGCCCACGCCCCAGTTCGCGATGAATATCAGCGCGATCCCGAGACAGAAGGCCCCATCCGCGGGCATCGGCGCGTAGAAGGTGTAAAGCACCGTCGCCTCGTTCGCGGCGATCGCGTCCAGCGTCAGAACCAGGCTCAGCAGCATCACCCCATACGAGAACTAGGAGGCGAAGCCCGAAGGCGTCTCGTCAAGCTCGCGCGCGGTCAGGTAATACATCAGCCCCGACCGGATCGAGGGCTCGCACCGACCGACGCGGAAGAGAGAGAAGCTCATGGGCGGGTTCAAGTCGCCAACGCATGCGCAACGTTTCCTGTCCGCCCATGGCTCTGTTGCACAAATCGGGTGATGGCCGAGGTTCCCCTTTCCCCGGACAGAATTATCCCACGAGTTCCGTGACGGGTATGCCGAGCGCCGTATAGCCGTTGAGCACGTCGATACGTACCTGGAGTTCCGCGATCTGGCGGTCGAAGTCCCGTGCCATGAGGCGCTGTCCCAGCAGCTTCACACAATGCATCTTTGTCTCGGCGCGGCTCCGCCGGTGGTTTCCGGCCCATCGTCGCCAGAGGGCTCGGCCGAGGTATTTCGCAGCGCGCAAGGCCTCGTTTCGAGCCACGGCACCGGCGGTGACGGTCTTCCACGGCTTCGCGTTCTTGCGGGGCGGGATGACAGCATGGGCGCCGCGATCCGCGATGGCATCGTGGCACTTGCGGGTGTCGTAGGCGCCGTCGGCGGTCACTGAGCCGATCTCTTCGCCAATCGGGATCTGGGTGAGCAGATCGGGCAAGACCGGTGCATCACCGATGTGGCTCCCGGTGATCTCGACAGCCCGGACCTCCAACGTTTCCTCGTCGATCCCAAGGTGGAGCTTGCGCCAGACCCGCCTTTTGGGGCCACCATGCTTGCGAGCGTGCCACTCGCCTTCGCCCTCGACCTTTATGCCGGTGCTGTCGATCGGCAGGTGCAGCGGCCCCTTGGACCCGCGATACGGGATGTTCACGGCGAGGGTCTTCTGGCGGCGCGACAGCGTGCTGAAGTCGGGCACCGACCAGTCGAGGCCGACCAAGCGCAACAGGCTCTCGACGAAACCGGTCGTCTGCCGGAGCGCCATGCCGAAAAGAACCTTCATCGTCAGGCAGGTCTGAATAGCAGTGTCACTGTAGGTCTGCTGACGGCCACGCCTGCCTGTCGGCACGGCATCCCAGTTCATCTCGGGGTCGAACCAGATCGTCAGCGAGCCGCGGCGCTTGAGCGCTTCGTTATAGGCTGGCCAGTTCCTAGTCTTGTAGGTCGGTGGTGTCGGTCTGCTCATGCATGCCAGCTACCACGCTGAAATCACGAGATGAATCCCACACGGGATTTGTGCAACAGAGCCATTGCCAGGGCAAATCCGTACAACTTATTGTCCCTTCATGGGAAATGGAAAAAACAATCTGTCATGGCACGCTCCACTGTTTTGCGCCTTGATCGCAGGGGGGGTGCACTCGCGATCAAGGCGCCCTGCTCGATCCGAAGGGGCCAAATGCGGCGGCCCAGCTAGAACACCTTTATGAGGTGACGACCGTGACTATGTTCGCGGTCCTTCCGGTTCTCGTTATCGTCCCGATCATTATTTAGCGCTACCGATACGACAATTGCTCGGCCAACTATGCCCCGAGTTGGGACGAGTCCCGGCTACTTGATTTCGTGATGTGGGGTGTTCCGTTTGCGATCGTGGCCTTCGCCGGAACGTTGTTGTGGCGAAGTACACTCGCATTCGATCCCTATCGTCCGATCGAACCTGCATCCGAAGCCACACGGGTTCAGGTTGTGGGACTCGATTGGAAGTGGCTGTTTATCTACCCGGGCCAAGGGATTGCGACCATTGGTGAAATGGCCTTTCCGGCCAGCCGTCCGCTTGCGTTGGAACTGACTTCGGACACCGTCATGCAGTCCTTCATGATAGGGGCTCTGGGCGGCCAGATTTACGCGATGCCGGGCATGCGAACACGGCTGCACCTGAGTGCCGATGGTCCAGGAAGTTTTGCAGGCGAGAACATGCAATATAACGGCGAAGGATTTCACACGCAGAAATTTCGCGCCAGCGCGATGGCCGATGCAGATTTCGAAAGCTGGTTGCAGGCCGCACGTCAGGTTGCCATCCCACTGGACCAGCGCGCCTACTCAACGCTCACCGAACGCGGTACGAAGGATGAGCTGCGTGCCGCATTTCCGACAGCGGTTATGGCAGGCGATGTGGTGGTGTTCAGCTTGGACGATTTCACACTGTTCGACAATGTGCTAGCGCGGTATCGCGGGGATCAGGCGGTTTCTCCCGAACTGCAACCTGGATCGGCGCTGTATCAACCCGGCACTTCGTCCGGAGGTCGGCCATGACCGATCAATGGAACTGGACCACTGGTCGCCTGAGGCTGGATAGCTTTCCATTTGTCCATGGCTGGCAAAACCCGACAGTAAGCGAGTTGATCGGCGCGGCGTCGGTCGTCCTCATCGGTGGCGCGGTGACCATGATCCTGCTGACATGGTTTCGGCTCTGGGTGCCCTTGTGGCGCAACTGGCTGACAAGCGTCGATCATAAGCGCATCGGGATCATGTACGTCGTGCTCGCATTTGTCATGCTGCTGCGCGGCGTTCTCAAGGGCGTCGTCATGCGCACGCAACAGGCGGCTGGACTGGGCGGCGGTTTCTTGACGCCGGAGCATTTCGGCGAGCTGTTCTCAACCCACGGCACGATCATGATCTTCTTTGTTGCGATGCCATTCGTGGCGGGACTCATCAATTTTGTCATGCCCTTGCAGATCGGTGCTCGGGACGTGTCCTTTCCGGTCATGAACCAGATCAGTCTGGGCATGACCGCCGCTGCTGCCGCTCTCGTCATGATTTCGCTGGTGGTCGGGCAGTTTTCCACGGGCGGCTGGACCTCGTACCCGCCCTACACTGGAATGGACTTTCAGCCCGGCCCTGGCCCGGATTACTGGATTTGGACTATCGTCATCGCCGGGGTCGGATCAACACTATCGGGTATCAACTTCGCCGTGACGATCTACAAGGAGCGTGCACCCGGAATGCATTTCTTTCGGATGCCGCTTTTTACCTGGAGCGCGCTGTGCGCCGCGATCATCCTGATCTTCGCCATGCCGCCCCTGACTGTTGCCGCGCTTATGCTGGCCGCAGACCGCTACCTGGATTTCCATTTCTTCACCAACGATCTTGGCGGGAACATGATGAATTACATCAACATGTTCTGGCTCTTCGGCCATCCCGAGGTCTATTTGCTCGTCCTGCTCGCCTACGGTGTCTTCTCGGAGGTCATCGCGACATTCTCGGGCAAACGGCTCTTTGGTTATCCCTCGCTCGTTTGGGCCACGATGGTGATCTCAGTGCTGTCCTTCACGGTTTGGTTGCACCACTTCTTCACCATGGGTCAGGGCGCCAACGTAAACATTGCATTCGGCATTGCGACAATGTTGATCGCGGTGCCGACGGGTGTGAAAGTCTATGACTGGATGGCGACGATGTTCCGCGGTCGCATCCGCATGACGACGCCGATGGTATATTCGGTAGGCTTCCTGATCCTCTTCGTGATTGGCGGACTGACCGGTGTAATCCTTGCCAACCCCAGTATCGACTATCAGGTCCACAACTCGCTGTTTCTCGTTGCGCATTTTCACAATGTGCTGATCCCCGGCGTGCTGTTCGGCATGCTGGCGGGCTATCACTACTGGTTTCCCAAGGCCTTCGGATTTCGGCTTGATGAGACCTGGGGCAAGATTGCGGCCTGCCTCTGGATCGTGGGCTTTTCGCTGACCTTCATACCGCTTTATGTCGTTGGCCTGATGGGGATGCCGCGCCGCACGGTGGCCTACACCGCCCCGGCATTTGAGCCCTACATGCTGGTCGCCGTCGTCGGTGCGGCGGTCATCCTCGCGGCCGTTGGCGCGCTCGCGGCTCAGCTCCTTGTCAGCATTCGCGACCGCAGGGCCAACGCCGTTTTCGCTGGCGATCCATGGAACGGAAGGACGCTGGATTGGTTTAACCCTTGCCCGCCGCCGGAGTACAACTTCGCAGTCGTGCCAGAGGTCACGCAGCGCGACGCCTTCGCCGTCGCCAAGGCTTACGGGGACGCCTATCAGGATCCGCCGGAGTTCGAAGACATCGAGTTGCCCGCGAACACGGGTTACGGCTTTGTGCTTTGCGTTGCAGCGGGCGCGCTTGGCTTCGGCCTGATTTTTTATCTCTGGTGGCTGGCGATCCTGTCGCTGCTGGTGATCGTTGGCGCTATGATCGCCCGAAGCTTCGTCGTTGAGACCGAGCGCACCATCCTAGCTGCTGAGGTAGCTGCCGACTATCAACGCTGGTTGGACGCCGTCCGCGCCGCACAGCCAATTGACCGAACGCAAGAACAAGGTTCTAACAATCGAGGGCATGCGTTGCGCGAACTGCCCGAGGGGGTCGTGTGATGACAGCAGAAGCGGTCAAGCATCCAGGCATCAACCTCGGAGCTCATCACGCGCACGCCCACGACAGAGCCGAAACGCTGGTCTTTGGCTTCTGGGTCTTCCTGATGAGCGATCTCATCATCTTCGGACTGATGTTCGCCAACTACGTCACCCAGCTGCCGGGCACTGCGGGCGGACCAGGCCCGAAGGATTTGTTCACGCTTGGCAACGCGTTCACGCAAACCATGATTCTGCTGGCCAGTTCGGCGACCTTCGGCATGGCCTCTCTTGCCTTGAAATACGAGCGCGGCAAGGGCGCACTGCTGGGCTGGCTCGCGGTGACGCTGGCTTTGGGGGCGGTTTTTGTCGGGCTGGAGAAGCTCGATTTCGCGGACATGTTTTCCGAAGGTGCCTATCCGTCGCGCAGCGGCTTTCTGAGCGGGTTCTTCGGGCTGGTGCCGCTACATGGTCTGCACGTCGCCTCGGGCATCCTCTGGGGGCTGGTGCTGATGGTGCAGATCGCTACGCTCGGTCTGACGACGCCTGTCAAGACGCGGCTTCTGCGTCTTGGCCTGTTCTGGCATTTCCTCGACATCATCTGGATCGGGATCTTCTCGGTCGTCTATCTGGGAGGAGTGGCATGAGCGACCGCGAGACCGAATTCCGCCGCGAACGTCGGTCCTATCTGACCGGTCTCGCGTTTGCGCTGATCCTGACGTTGATCCCTTTCGGTGTGGTCGCCTGGGGCGGCTTGTCCACAAGTGTCGCTCTTTGGCTGATCGCAGGCTTCGCGCTTGTCCAGATCGTTGTGCATTTCCGGTTCTTCCTGCACATCGATTTGAGCCGGCAAAAACGCGAAGACTTACAGCTGATCCTGTTCACGGTGCTGCTACTCGCGATCATGGCCAGCGGCACCATCTGGATCATGGCCAGCCTGCAAACACGAATGATGTGAATTTGGAGGTTGTCTGAGTGCACTGGCTGTCGCAACACGCACTGATCGTTGCCGGGGTCCTTTTGACCGCGCTCGCTGTCGTATTTGTGCTTCAACAGCGTAGAACGCCGCAATCGACGGCTGCCTGGGTTCTGTTCATCGTTCTGGTGCCCTATCTGGCTATTCCGCTGTTTCTTATGCTGGGTGTTCGAAAACAGGGATCGAGGTTCCCGCACTTAAAACTCGCAGAACCGGGTCAGGATACAATTGCCGATCAACCAACCGCAAAAGCGCTGACAGCCCTTGGCGCACTACCCGCCACAACGGGGAATTCGTTTACACTTCATGACGATGCACGGGCCGCGCATGAGGCTTTGGTCGAGACGATCAACTCCGCGACGGAGACGTTGGATATTCTGTTCTATATTGTCGCATCGGACGAAACCGGAGGGGACTTTGTAAATCGTCTTACTGAGAAAGCGCGCACCGGGATCAAGGTTCGATTGAATCTCGATCGATTGGGGTCAATGAAACGGCCAAGGAAGGCGCTTGACGACTTGCAAGCGGCTGGCGGTGAAGTGCGGTATTTCTCGCCATTCATCCACCCTCCTGACAACGGGCATATGAATCTTCGCAACCACCGGAAACTTGTGATCGCGGATCGCATGCGAGTCTGGGCTGGCGGCCGCAACATCGGTGATCACTACCTCGCAAAGATGGACGAGACTTGGACTGACTTAAGTTTTTCCCTGTCCGGCCCGGCCGTGCAGTCGTTTATCGATATATTCGCCTCGGATTGGGACGTGACTGGAAAAGCCGTCGCTGGAGATTTGCATCGAAAGGATGGAACGGTCGGCGATGCGGCGTTGCAGGTGGTGCCCTCCGGGCCCGATGAACCGCGCGATGTCCTTTATCTTGCATTGACCTCGATGATCCATCGGGCACGGGAGCGGGTATGGATATCGACACCCTATTTTGTGCCGACCGAACCGCTTCAGCTCGCGCTCGCCGCGGCGGTACGGGGTGGCGTCGATGTCCGCATCATGATCCCGGAAAAGTCGAACCAACGCACGACGGACTTTGCGCGCGGCCCCTACTTGAGAGATCTGCAGGAGGTCGGAGCGACCGTTCTTCGCCACCAGGGTGGAATGCTACACGCCAAGGCCGGGCTGATCGACAACACCGGATGGGTTGGCTCGGCCAATTTCGATGTGCGCTCGCTTCTCCTCAATTTCGAGATCGCCATGTTCTTGCATGACAAAAACAGCATCAATCAAGTCGAGCCATGGTTTGAGCAGCAATTCAGGCACTGCGAAGAGGGCCTGACCAAAGCGCGCTTGCCACGCCGGATCGTCGAGGGTGTCTTCAGGCTGGGAGCCCCGGTTCTGTGAAGCAGGATGGTCTTCGCATCGCGTCTTACAATATCCGAAAAGCAGTCGGCACAGACCGCAAACGCGACCCTGACAGGATTCTCAGGATCATCAACGAATTATCCGCGGACGTCGTTGCCCTTCAGGAAGCTGACCGACGCATTCCGCCGCGACGCTCGGCGCTCGACCGTCGGGCGCTTCGAGAGCGCGCCGGTTTGGTCCCGGTCGAGTTCGAGCATGGACGGGACAGCCTTGGCTGGCATGGCAACGCGATCCTTGTTCGCCCCAATATCGAGGTCCTGGACCGCGCGCATTTCGACTTACCCGGGCTCGAACCACGAGGGGCCGTCTCTGCAGTGTTGGAGACGGGCGGATCATTGATCCGGGTCGTTGGCGTTCATCTTGGCCTGTTGCGTCAAACGAGACGCGCACAACTCAGCCAATTGTCGGAATTTCTCAAAGCCGGTGATGACATCGCGACGGTCATTGTTGGGGACTTCAACGAACATTCGCTTTCGGTCGGGCTAGGTCGATTAAGACCTGATTTTACAATCTTCGACGCGGGGCGGACATTTCACAGTCGACGTCCGATCTTCGCGCTGGATCGCATCGCGTGCTCCCAACACCTGAAGCCCGGCATCGTCGGGGTTATGACGGCAGGCGAAGCGTCCGTGGGTTCCGACCACCTGCCAGTTTTCGCCGAAATTTTAATGGCGACGGATGAGGCGAGATCGCGTAGCCTGCCAAGTAAGCCCCAGGGCACGTAGTTTACTTCGGAGTGGCGAAACCTGGATTTTCTGTAGTTTGCCCACCCTTAGCGCGGAACGTATCATTGAAAAAAACAACTCGGGAATCGGAATGAATTCTGAAAAATCGGTCATTGTTTTGCAGGGCGGGGGTGCCCTTGGTGCCTATCAGGGTGGCGCGGTGGAAGCCTTGTCGGACGCCGGTCAGCCGATTGACTGGGTTGCTGGGATTTCTATCGGTGCCATTAACTCGGCTCTGATCGCGGGAAATGAACCAGAACGAAGAGTGTCGGCGCTGAGAAATTTCTGGGAGATGGTCTCTTCGTCCTCGTTGCCGGTGGGCATGCTGGACGGAGTCCTTTCCAGAGGCTTCCTGAATGATCTGAGTGCGACCGGTACGACTATGACCGGCGTTCCCGGGTTTTTCCGGCTGCGTCTTCCGCCTGCCGGTCTCATGCCGCAGGGCACGGAGGGCGCACGCAGTTTTTACGACACCGCACCTCTTCGTGACACGTTGCTGGACCTGGTCGATTTCGACTTGCTGAACGGGGGCCCGATCCGCCTGAGTGTCGGTGCGGTCAATGTCGAAACGGGCAACATGACTTGGTTCGACAGTGCCGAAACCGAAATCAGACCGGAGCATATCATGGCGTCAGGTGCCCTGCCCCCGGGCTTTCCAGCCATCGAGATCGACGGCGCGCGGTATTGGGATGGTGGTTTGGTTTCCAATACACCGCTGCAATACGTCCTCGATGAACAACTGCCTGCAGAGGATCTCTGCGTGTTTCAGGTTGATCTGTTCAGTGCCCGCGGGGCTGTTCCGACATCTGTCTGGACGTCCGAAGCGCGAGAAAAGGATATCCGATTTTCCAGTAGAACCCGTTTCAACACGGACATGATGCGAAGGATGCATGAGACGCGCGATGCGGCGAGGCGCCTCTATGACAAACTGCCACCCGGCCTGAAGAACGATCCGGATGCCAAGGCGTTGGTACGTGGTAACGCAGACCCATGTGTCACGATTGCCCATTTGATATATCGACAGGCCAAGTACGAACGTCAATCCAAAGATTACGAGTTTTCGCGTCGCTCAACTCTCGACCACTGGGACGCTGGAAAAGCCGATGTCGTGCGGACTCTGTCGCACCCTGAATGGAAGGCAAGGCATGACGCCGCAACGCGCGTCAAGGTCTTCGATCTTGCCGAATGACCCGGCGTCGGATGGTCATACCGGTCTATGTCAGACCCCTGCCCTCCCGCCGTGATTTCCTGCTGCATCTCGCGCACACAATATGGGTTGCCATCGTGCTCTTGGCCGTTGGTCTGGGTATAGGCATTCTGGGTTATCGCTTTATTGTGGGCCTCAACTGGATTGACGCGCTCTTGAACGCCTCGATGATCCTCGGCGGCGAAGGGCCCGTCAATCCGACACCAACAACCCGCGGCAAGCTGTTCGCAAGCGCCTATGCCCTCTTCAGCGGCCTGATCTTTGTGGCGGTTGCTGCAATCCTCGTTGCCCCGATCCTGCGGCGTGTGCTGCATCGCTTCCACCTCGATGACGTGATCGACGAAGCACTTGATCCTCACGGCGATACTGAAAGGGGCCCATGATGTTGAGTAACTTCGCAACAACCCACCCGGTTCTGTTGAAACTGGCGATATTTGTCGCAGCGGTTGCCGTGTTCTGGTTCCTTGTCTTTCTGGTTCGCGGCATATTTCTGAGAAAGGTCTCCGATCCGCACGCACGCCGCACGATCCGGCGTGGCGTCAACCTAGCCTTGCTGGTCACGATCGCCCTTCCCGCATCGGTCACGTTTTCTCAAAGCCTGAGCGGCTTCGTCGTCTCCGTCGGCGTGTTCGGTGCTGCCGCAGCTTTTGCGCTGCAACACGTCCTGGCCAGCGGCGTCGCCTTCATCCAGATCATCGCCAGGCGGGTGTATCGCACCGGTGATCGTGTCAAAATCGGTGGCGTGATCGGTGACGTGATCCAAATCAATGCGTTCCTGACGACCATGATGGAAGTCCGCGGCGATTGGGTAAACGGCGATCAATACACCGGCCGGGTTGTGCGCGTTCCAAATGCAGCAATCTATCAGGAGCCGGTGTTCAACTATAGTGCTGATTACGAATTCCTCTGGGACGAATTGAAAGTCCCGGTCAAATACGGCAGCGACTTGAAACTGGCCGTCAAGATCTTGATGGATGCGGTGGCTTCGCTGGTTGCAGATGCAACCGAGGCGATGAAGTCCGAGTGGCAAACCCTCAAGGAGGACTATGCCATCGAAGACGCCAGTCTGGAACCACAGGTCTTCCTCGTTGCCAATGACAACTGGCTTGAATACTCCATCCGCTATCTGGTTCCTTACAAACAACGACGGTCCACAAAGTCGAATTTGTGCGAGGCCATCATTGCCGCGTTTGATGAGCATCCAGACAAAGTTGGAATCGCGTCGGGGACGTACGATATCGTCGGCTTGCCTCCGCTGAAGGTCGATCTGGTTTCAAATGCAGAAGGAGCAAAATCATGAACCCCGCGGACGTCGTCAAGAACGCCTTCGCTATGCCACTGACCAGCCCGTCCTATCCCAAGGGCCCCTATCGGTTTGTCGATCGCGAATTCTTTATCGTGACCTATCGCACGGATTTGGACGCCCTGCGCGCGGTTGTGCCTGAACCTTTGCAAGTGACGGAACCAATCGTGAAATACGAGTTCATTCGCATGCCGAACAGCACCGGGTTCGGCGATTACACGGAAACCGGCCAGGTCATCCCTGTCGAATTCAAAGGCCGCAAGGGCGGATACGTCCATGCGATGTTCCTGAACGACGAAAGCCCAATTGCAGGGGGCCGCGAGATCTGGGGTTTTCCCAAGAAAATGGCGGAGCCGCGGATGCGGGTGGAAAAGGATACGCTGGTCGGCACACTGGCTGTCGGATCGGTTCAGGTCGCGAGCGCAACCATGGGCTATAAACATCGCGCGCTTGACCACGACAATGTGGCCAAAGCATTGGCTGCGCCCAGTTGGCTACTCAAGATCATCCCACGTGCCGATTGCAGCGGGCCGCAAATTTGTGAGTTGGTCGAATATTATCTTGAAGACGTGACCATCAAGGGTGCGTGGGAAGGACCGGCGGCGCTTGACCTGCACAGTCACGCACTTGCGCCCCTTACGGACCTTCCGATGCGCGAGGTCATCTCGGCAACCCACATTCTGACCGACTTAACGCTGGGTCTCGGGAAAGTCGTGCACGACTATTTGACCGAGCTAGAAACATGACAGATTCAGTTCGCTATGACGGAGCAAACGAGTCTTAGAAACGTAAAAGGAGCAATTGATGAACCTGCAAAACAAAGTCTGCATCGTGACCGGTGCTGCCCGTGGGATCGGTGCGACCATCGCGAAACGCTACGTTGAAAGCGGCGCGAAAGTTGCGATCGCGGATTTACACCAGAGCGATGCCGAAGCGACGGCGAAAGAGTTGACCGAGATGGGCCCCGGATTGGCCATGGGCGTTGAGATGGACGTCACAAGCGAGGAGGCCGTCAATGCGGGTGTTGCAAAGGTTGTCGATGCTTGGGGCGGTGTAGACGTGCTTGTGTCGAACGCCGGTATCCAGATCGTACACGAGCTGCAGGACTTTCCGTTTGATGACTGGAAGAAGCTGCTTTCGATCCATCTTGACGGGGCTTTTTTGACCTCCAAGGCCTGCCTGCCGCATATGTACAAGGCTGGCGCTGGCGCGATCATCTTCATGGGCTCGGTCCATTCGAAGGAAGCCTCACCCTTGAAATCGGCCTATGTCACGGCCAAACACGGGCTTCTGGGCCTTTCACGTGTGATCTCCAAGGAAGGTGCCAAGCACGGGGTGCGGGCCAATGTAATTTGCCCCGGCTTTGTGCGTACGCCTCTGGTAGACAAGCAGATTCCCGAACAGGCTGCCGAGCTAGGCATCTCAGAGGAAGAGGTGGTCAACACCATCATGTTAGGAGGTACCGTCGACAAGGAATTCACAACCGTCGAGGATGTCGCCGAGATTGCGCATCTTTTTGCGGCCTTCCCGACAAATGCGCTGACCGGCCAGTCGCTCGTCGTAAGCCATGGCTGGTTCATGGAGTGATGGCGGACGTCATCGCCTCACGGTCTCTGACATCGCTTGCCCATGTGATTTGTGTCGTTGGCGACCTGCATCGCAGTACGCCGCATTTGATTGTGATGAAGTAGATTCTTATCCCTGTGACGCTTAAACTGAAGTCAGCTGGCTTTCTGATGTATTTGCTAGCCTGCGCTCGAGTAAAAACCCATTGATAGCATTGATTTGACGTAGCAAATCAGATTCAAAGCGCCGAATCAGAGATTTAGAGGCTTCGATGGGGACATCTGTTTTGACTGTCGGAGAAACAATGGGCGGTGATTGAGCTGCTTGTTCCAGCGAACTAGGGTGGAGCCTGTCAACGGCGGAGAAAAACCTGACCAAAGGAGGGCGCAAGAGTATGCCACTTTTGGATTGGGCGTGACGGGGATACAGAGCATTTGTGGGCAGTCAGTCGCGCTGGCTACACTGGGCGCCTTTTGGCGATGAATAATGGTCTGGGTCATAAGAGTTTTTGGTAAGCTAGCCAAATGCAGAGTCGAGTCCGGCAGTGGGCACAAACCGTCAAGAGAGATACGGTCTGTCTCTATCTTGCCGCGCGTGATCCTCGAACACCATGGTACGCAAAGGCCCTCGCAGCATCAGTCGTGGCCTATGCGCTTTCGCCGATCGATCTCATTCCGGATTTCATACCCATTATTGGTTTCTTTGACGATATTTTGCTCGTCCCATTGGGCTTATGGATAGCAATGCGCATGGTTCCTGACGACGTGATTGAGGATTGCCGTGTACAAGCTACACAGCTCACCGAACGGCCAACCAGCAAGACTGCAGCCTTAGTAATACTAGCTATCTGGATGGGAGCCGCAGCCGCGATCGGCTGGGTCATTTACGAAGCTATCGCTTCGTGATTGAGTCTGGATCCTAGCGTGTTGATCTCAGCGCAAATTCTGGACGTTATTCGCGTTTTGCGTCCATGACCGGTCAGTAATGATTGACGTGCGCCCACGCTCGAAGAGTTGGCGCATATACTCCGGGTCGAATTGTTGATTTGGTTGCAAGGTAAAATTGTCCGGAATAGTGGTCCCGCGCCACTGAATTCCGGTCCGGCTTGCGGCTTCCGCAAAAAGTGCAATTTCGTCCCGGATGGCCGTTGTTACGGCCGTTTCGACCGCCGCGGAAGCAACGTTGCGTAGGTTCGGTTCAACAGGTTCGAAACCCGGATCGATGTACTCATTAGCGACAATGAAGACCGAGCTAGAGCGCGTCGAGTCTGGCGCCGTCAGCGGCCTGAATACGAACGGTCGTGTAATCCCGCCATCGACATGAAGCTGGTCACCGGAACGCCCGGATGCGTCAACGAACGGGATGATCACCGGCGGAAAAATGGCAGGAATGGCCGATGAGGCCTGAATGATGTCGCGGATAAGCTGTCCCCTATTCGGATGACCAGAGGCCGCAATCTTGGTAACGTCCCAGAGATAGGGCCTTTTGCCGTCCAAATCCGTTGAACCGATCAAAAGCGTCCGACCCCTTCGAGCCTCTGCCGCGATCTCGCCGACAATGGCATCGTTGACATGTTGATCGATCAGGGAACGGTATGGCGCGGCATTGTCGAGGGCATTCCCGCCCAGCAAACCCCCAACATAATTTCTCCGAAGCAAGTCTCGCGTCTGATAGCGCGTGTAGAGCATCTCAACGGTATTGTCATATTCAGGACCGAGAAACGTGAAAAGGGCAAGGATCGCACCGGTACTGACCCCGGTGACAACAGAAAACTCTGGTCGATCACCGCGTTCGGTCCAGCCGACCATCAATCCGGCACCGTAGGCCCCCTTCTGCCCGCCCCCAGAGAACGCGATTGCTGGTCCGGGCTTGGCTGATACAGGGAGGCCTGATCGGTTCTCCGATCCGGGAACGCCGTAGGCGAGCGCCTGTTCGCCCGGAGAAAGTGGCATCCGATCGCTGCGCGGCGCGCAAGCACTTAGAATTGCGACTGCAATGAATAGTGTGGTTATGGCGCGCCGCGTGATGTCGGTCATCTCAGCACCTCGATATTCACCAACGCCGCCGCTCTTGACGAATCTGTATACATTCCGAAAGCTTATTCGATGAATGCTGAAGCAAAAACACCGGTAATTGAGGTCACGTCCGTCAAGGTGGTGTAATTTCCCGGATGGCCTGAGGGCATGATCAGGCGGCTTTCGTGGTTATGCTGAGAATGGGGTCGATCTCCTCCTTGTCGATCTGGGCGAAGGCCTCGACCATCATGTAGCGGCTCGAGGTCTGCCACTCGTCATTCTGCTCGAACAGCACCGCGCCGATCAGGCGCATGATGGACGCCTCGTTCGGGAAGATCCCGACGACGTCGGCGCGGCGCTTCACTTCCTTGTTCAGACGCTCGATCGGGTTGGTGCTGTGCAGCTTGGTGCGGTGCTGGCGGGGGAAGGACATGTAGGCCAGCACGTCGTGCTCGCTGGCGTCCATGAGATCGGCCAGCTTTGGCCAGCGCGGGCGCAACTGCTCGGCCACCTTGCGCCAGGTTTCGCCGGCATGGGCGCGGTCGGGCTGGTCGAAAGCTTGGCGGATCGCTGCGGCAACGACGGTGTGTTGCCCGCGCGAGACGTGCGCCAGAGCGTTGCGCATCCAGTGAACGCGACACCTCTGCCAGGTCGCTTCGAAGACCCTGGCGATGGCCGCCTTGAGGCCGGTATGGGCGTCGCTGATCACCAGCCTGATGCCGCCAAGGCCCCGAGCGCGCAGGGAGCGAAGGAACTCGGTCCAGAAGGTCTCGGCCTCCGAGGGACCGATCCCCAGGCCGATGATTTCCCGGCGCCCCTCGGTGTTGGCGGCCACCGCGATTATCGCCGCGACCGGCACGATCCGGCCACCCTGACGCACTTTCAGGTAGGTCGCGTCGAGCCAGACATAGGGCCATTCGCCGGTCAGCGGCCGGTTCAGGAACTCGCCGACCCTCTCATCTATGTCCTTGCAGAGCTTCGAGACCGTGCTCTTGGAAATGCCGTTCAGCCCCATCGCCTGCACCAGCTCGTCCACCCGCCGGGTGGAGACGCCGCTGATCCACGCCTCCTGGATGACGGCCACCAGCGCTTGTTCCGAGGTTTTGCGGGCCTCCAGGAAGCCCGGGAAGTAACTGCCCTGCCGAAGCTTGGGCACCCGCAGGTTCAGTGTGCCCAAACGGGTATCGAGAGCGCGCTCTCGATACCCGTTTCGCCAGGTCGTGCGTTCGCCGCAGCGTTCATGCCGACCGGCGCCGATCAGGCCGTCAACATCGGCCTCCATGATCAGTTGCAGGACAGCCTCGGCGATGCTGCGCAGGAAGTCTCCTTGATCGTGCTTGGCCAGAAGCGCGGACAGGTCCATGTTGGTCTTGGTCATCGGGGTCTCCGTAGGGTTCGCGGTTGAAGTCGCCAAACTCCACCTCGACCATACACCTCGATGGCCACCCGGGATTACACCTTTGACGGCGCAGAAATTACACCACGTCCTCGGACACTAACTGTTCATGATCTCGGGCGGGCCGTATTTGGCGATGACTTCATTCAGCGCATCCACGCAGAAGTCCGCATGCATCGTGTTCGACAGCCGCCAACTCAGGACCTTGCGCGAGGCCCAATCCATGATCGCCACGAGATAGAGGAACCCGTTGCGCACAGGCACAAAGGTGATGTCGGCGCACCAGACCTGGTTGGGCCGGTCGATCTGTATCTTTCTCAGCAAATACGGGAAGACCGGATGCTGGGGGTGCGGCTGACTGGTTCTGGGACGTTTGTAGATCGCCTCCAGCCCCATCTTCGCCATCAATCGCCTGACGCGATGACGACCTATGACGACCCCCTCCCGGCGCAGATAGGCCGCGATCTGGCGGCTGCCGAAGAACGGATACTTGGTGAAGACCCGGTCGATCTCTTTCATCATCGCCAGCGTTTCGGCGTCGATCCCGACCGGCGCGTAGTAGAACGCGGATCGGCTGAGCCGCACCAGATTGCACTGCTGGCTGATACTGAGCTGCGGGTGGTCCCGTTTGATCATCGCGCGTTTCTTCTCGGGGCTCACCGCTTCAGCCCTTCGGACAAAAAATCGTTCTCGACCGCCAGCCTCCCGATCTTGGCGTGCAGTTCCGTGACTTCGGCCTCGGTCGGCCCTTCCGGCTTGCCGCCACGGGCAAACACATCGGCCATGCCTTCGACCGCCTGCCGTTTCCACGTGCTGACCTGGTTCGGATGCACCTGGTGCTTCGCCGCGATCTCCTGGATAGTCTTGTCGCCACGCAGCGCTTCCAGCGCGACCCTGGCCTTAAACTGGTCTGTAAACTTCCGGCGCTTCGCCATTCTCGTATCCCTTCAAAGGTTCGGGATACACCTTAGCCGACTGTCCAGTTTGCTGGGACCACTTCACGAAAGCGTCCTTGTTCAAGCTAGATTTCCTCGCCGTTGTCGCGCATGTTTTTCTGTGGTCGTCACGCGACCGCAGGCTCAGCGTCAGCAATTTTCCAGGCTCACCTCTGCAGCGCATCTCTCGGCTTCTGCCATCGAGCTCGAATCTGCAAGCGGCAGGGCCAGATCGAACGCTCCGCCCAGAACGATGACAACACCCATGGCCATGATGCCGGCGCCAGCAAATACGTTCTGAGCGATCAGGGCGCTAGCGGCAAATGATCTGATCCGTTCCTCGCGAAGTCTCCTTATTTCTTTAGACATGAAAAATGGGCCAGCATGAACACGGCTGCCTGACGCGTGAATCAATTCTCGGTAATGTCGTGCTTTTTCCAACAAACGCGCCAGTATAGCACCGCTATCAAGAGTAGAAGCAGCGGAAACACCACCATCGCAATCAAGGACAAATGATTCCAAATCCAGGGAACGATCGAGACATCATGACCAAACTTGTATGCAAGCGTAGACCACAAACCGACCCAGAGTGCTGCGCCGATCAGATTGGCGATCAGAAACTTTGCCCAGTGCATGCCTGACGACCCGGCCACAAGGCCGTTCAACTGTCGCAGGAGCACAATGAATCGCGCGGCGATGACCATGAAAGGCCCGTACTTTGCCGTGATCTCCTCCACACGCATGTATTTGTCATGTGTAATGCCGATGCGCGCGCCATAGCGCAGAATAACGGCTTTACCGTATCTGTGCCCGATGAGATAGCCGATATTGTCGCCAAGAACTGCCGCGGCATATGCCGCAATCACAACGTGCCATATGCTGAGCTTGCCGGCCCCGGCGGCGGCCGAGGATGCGACGAGGGCGCTTTCGCCCGGCAAGGGAAGTCCGAGCGTCTCCAGCGTGATCGAGAAGAAAAGTGCAATCACTCCATACTGCTCAACTAAAGCGAGAAGATGATCCTTGATCCAAAGCATCAGACTTTCAGGCCCTTCAACTTGTTCTCGATTGCGCGTGGCAGGCCGCCCTGCCCTTCCTCGGGCATAAGCGCTCCCATCGAGAAATATATCTTCATCAAGTCGTCTGCTTCCACGCCCGGCACCGAACTGACCGCGTCCTCGGCGACGAAGACAAGCCCGCCGGACATGGGTATTGGCGACGTCGGTAGATACACTAGCCGCCGCCTGTTGCCGTCAACGACATAGACTTCTTGGGAAGTCAGAAGCGCCAGAACTTCGGCGCCCTGCTCACCACCGAAACGGCACATGACCACCGACATGCCTTTGAACTCATCACCTTCGTCCGTATTCAGCATGCGAACGACCTGGCTCACCGGTTTGTAGATCGTTTTCACCAACGGCACCCGTGAGAACAAGGTGTCGATCCACGTCGTGAGCTGGCGCTTTGCCTGCGCCTTGACCAGAACGCCGAGCGCCCAGACCCCCAAGAGCGCAATGGCGAGTCCGAGCCAAAAAGCAATGGTCTGGTGCCCCGGGCCAACCAGGCTAGTTCCCCCGGAAGTCAAGAGATCGCCAACGAAACTGCCAGGCCCAAGGGCTCCCCGCAGTTTCGTTATGATCCATTCGATGACCAAAAACGTCAGGATAACCGGAAGCAAAACGAACAGGCCGGTCAGAAACGCGCTGGCTATGCCCTTTTCCCAAACATACCGTAATGGATTCATCTCACTAGTTCCCTCCTCGAGGTTGATGCCCGCGTTTCGCCAGTGACAAGAATGATGCTTACAAGATCAAGCTTAAATTCTGGGGAGCTGCGGCGCCGCCTGCCTCGCCATGTCAGCGCGAGCAATCTCTTACCGCCGATCGTGACCGGCACAGCACTTCGCGATGGTCGAAAAGGTGTAAGGTGGTGCTAAGCAGAAGCGAGAAAGTGCGGACTTGAAAAATGATATAGAAGTTTCAAGACCATGCCACGAACGAGCGAACTAATCTAGCGTGGATACGCACCGCTATCGCCATTGCTGGCTTTCGGATTCTGGTAGAAAAGCTGCCATCCACTCCAAACAATACCTGGGCCGGCCTTGCACTTGTTCTGCTGAGCGCCACGCTAGTACTTCTGGCATCGCTAAGGTTCTTGGTGATCCGCCAACAGATCGATGCGCAACGCCTGGATCGCCTGTCTTTCGGTCGGATCGAAGTCCTCTTTTCTGCGACGCTGGCACTCCTACTCTTGACTGTTTTCGTTTTCCTGCTCCGACTGGTCAGAAGCGGCTAATCCAGGAAGCGACTTCACGATAACATTCTGGTAGGCATAGGGGATTTCGATCCCCTCGGCGTCGAACCGTTTTTTGATCTGCTCCGTCAGATCGGATTTGACCCCTGCGGCTATTGCCGGATCCGCGCACCAAACCCTCAAATTCATGTCCACGCTTGACGCGCCCAGCGACATAACCGGGCAGGCCACGATCTCTTCCACCTGCTCATGGGCCTCGGCCAACTCCAAGGCGATTGCCCTCGCCTTGTCGATGTCCGCATCATAGCTGATCGAGAACGGCACGATGGCCATGACACGCGGGTGCACGGCCGTCAGGTTGACCATCACTGTGTTCGATATGACCGAGTTCGAGATAATCACGCGGCGATTGTCAAATGTCTGCAGAACGGTGTAGCCCAGTGACACGTCTTCGACGATTCCGGTCTCCAGCCCTGTGGGTGCATTGAGCTGAATACGATCGCCCAGCCGAAACGGCCGGTAGAAGATCAGGCTGAGACCGGCAACGAAATTGGCAAGCGTCGATTGTGCGGCAAGACCGATGACGATCGAAGCGACAGAGACACTTGCCAGAAGCGCGGTACTGAGACGGTCCAGCGCCGGGATCATGTGCGCGTAGAGCATCAGGATCACGATCCAGACGAAGACGCTCGCGACCTTTGACAGAAACGACGCGGCCATGCGGTCGATCCGTTGGTCTCGGTCGCGCTCCATGATCAATCGGATCGCCCGACGCATAACCCGGGACAAAATGAGCCCGCCAATAAAGAACAGGACAGCAAGCGCCATCGCGCCCGACCACGTGTCCGGATGAAGCTTTGACAACCAAGGTTGCAATGTCTGCCAATTCATGAGGTGCCTCCAGTGCATACTATTGACGATGAGCACTCTTTTGAAAACAGTGATGAAATGAGAAATCCAATCGACAAAAACTCGCTCTTGACTGCCTTACGCACGGTTCAGGATCGAAGAACGAGGCGGCAATCCCGCAGTGTTGGGACTTCACCGGTTGCGATCGAGCCACCCAAGGATGCGCATGAAACACAGGTAACCTGGTATCGCTATGGTCCGAAAGGCTATGCAGTGGAAACCGCTCGGCCCGGCACACATGACGGCGAATTGCTTTGGATCGACATCTGCGGGTTGAAGGACCATTTGGCGATCGCAGAACTGGCCGGAGGCGTCGGCCTGAGCGAGCTTGCCATTGCCGATCTGTTCCATCTCGATCAAAGAGCCCACACCGATTTCGATGGAGATCTTGTTCTGACAGTCCTGCGCATGCCGGTGTCCGGGCCTCCATTCGTTGCCGACCAGATCACACTGCTCCTTGGACCTGATTTCGTCCTGACCCTGCGTGAGGGCCCACGCGATTGTTTCGAGGGTGTCCGCAAGCGCCTTGCAGGCGGGGCCGGGCGCATACGAGGATCGAGCGCCTATCTCTTCTATGCGCTGATTGATGCCATCATAGATACCTATTTCCCGATCCTGGAACGGTATGGCGACTTGGTCGAAGGGCTTGAGGAACGCATTTTGCAGGAGCCCGGAGACGGTGTTGTACGCGATATCCATCTCCTGAAGCGTGAACTTCTTGATCTGCGACACGCGCTTTGGCCGGTGCGCGAGGCGCTTGCCGCACTGCAACGCGATGACACGCCACAGGTCGACGAGTCGCTTCTACCTTATCTCCGAGATTGTTCCGATCACGCCTTTCAACTGCTCGACATGGTCGAAGTTTACCGGGAAACGGCCCAAGGCCTGGTGGACCTGCAGCTGTCGTCAATCTCAAACCGGATGAACGAGGTGATGAAGGTCCTGACGATGATCGCGACGGTCTTTATTCCGATGACCTTCATCGCCGGACTTTACGGCATGAATTTCGATCGCGCCTCGCCCTATAACCTTCCCGAGCTGGGATGGCGGTTCGGTTATGCCTATGCCCTTGGACTGATGGTCGCTTCTGCGGGAGCAATGACATTTCTCTTCTGGCGACTAGGCTGGATATTTCGGAGGGTCCGGCGGTCGAGCGAGGATGACCGATAAGTGACGTTACAAATTCCTTTAATCGCCGTCATTGCAAACTGATCGCGGTGTCCCGGCTCCATAATCACTCCCGAGATGGAGGTGCACACGTAGTGTGGATTATCAATGGTGGGGGCCGGTACAACGGCAGCCATCGCAGAAGCGCTCTGCACAATCGGTCTCGTGGCCTTTGCACCTACACGGCTTTCGCAGTGCCCACCGGCGGCTATGCCGCCCTTATCGAGCAGTTCAGCCCGGCGGTCGTTCTCGTGGAAGTCAGCACGAAAGTCACGCCCGCCGATGCGGAAGGGTAAGCGCCCGATTGATGCCGCCTGCCAGATGGAGGCGGACCGAGATAAGACACGTGCATAACGACGTCTTTAGCGACGTGTCTTATTGGGAGGCGCTATGTTGGGTGAAGTTCTGGGTGTCGAACGGCGCCGTCGTTGGAGCGACGAGGAGAAGCTCGAGATCTTGCTGGAAGTGGGTGCTGGCGGGGCTTCGGTTACGCAAGTTGCCCAGCGGCATGAGCTCACGCGCTCGCAAATCTACGGCTGCCGCCGGGACCTGAAGAAGAAGGGCCTTTGGTCGCCGGATCGGGGAGCAGTCTTCCTGCCTCTTGATTTCGGCACCCAGTCCGAACCGGCCCACTCCCCGCCCGCTCGCCCGGTTTTTGTCGAGCTGCGTTTGGGGAACGGTCGTAACGGCCCGGTTGGCACCGCCTGCCAGATTTCGGCGTGAGGCCCTAAGACACGTGCATAACGACGTCGCAAACGACGTCTCTTATGCGCGGAGGGGCTATGCGGGGCGAGGTTTTGGGTGTTGAGCGCCGCCGGCGTTGGGACGACGAGATGAAGCTGGCGATCGTGAGCGCGGTGGGGATCGCCGGCGCGACGGTGACCCAGGTTGCGCAACGGCACGAGGTGACGCGTCAGCAGATTTACGCGTGGCGTCACGAGCTGAAGCGGAAGGGGTTGTGGTCACCCGAGACGGGCGTGCTGTTCCTGCCCGCCGGCATGGTGCCCGCGATGGACCTGACGGTGGTTGAGGATCGAACCACAGCTACCACTCCCGTAGTCTGGGTTGAGTTGCGGCTTGCGAAGGGCCGCGTGCTCCGGTTCGAGAGCAACATCGACGATGCAGCGCTGTCCCGCTTGGTTCGCGCGGTGGATGCCGCATGATCGGGCCGGGGACCGGGGTGCGGGTGTATCTGGCCTGCGGGACGACGGATATGCGTAAGGGGATCGGTGGGTTGGCGGCGCTGGCGCAAGACGTGCTGCGCCAGAAGCCGACCGGCGGTGCAGTCTTTGCCTTCCGGGGCCGCAAGGGGGATCGGCTGAAGCTGCTTTACTGGGACGGCCAGGGGTTCTGTCTTTACTACAAGGTCCTCGAGCGTGGGCGCTTTCCCTGGCCGAACACCAGCTCGGGGGCGGTGCGACTGACCTCGGCGCAGCTGGCGATGTTGTGGGAAGGGATTGATTGGCGGCGGCCAGATTGGGGCGCTCCACCGGCCCGTGTCGGGTGATTTATCTACCCGAAACACCTTGTTTTTATGGCGCTTCCTGATGGGGTGTGTTAGATGGTGGCATGTCAAGCGATGCGCCCATCCTCCCCGAAGATCCCGCTGTTCTGAAAGCGATGATCGCCGCCTTGCAGGCGGAAAACGCCAGGATGTCGGCGACGATCCGGGCGCATGACCAGCTGATCCAGACGCTGCGGCTGCGCATCGCGAAGCTCAAGAAGCAGGCCTTCGGAAAGTCCTCGGAGAAGATTGAGCGCGAGATCGAACAGCTGGAACTGGCGCTTGAGGATCTGTTGATTGCCAGCGCCGAAAGCGCCACCACCCCGACGGACGAAGACGAGGCGGATCCTGCCCCTGAGGCGAAGACCGGCGATGTGGACAAACACAAATCCCGCCGTCGTCCCCGCGTCTCGGAGGCTACCCCGCGGGAGCGGCGCGAGCTCGACCTCGGCAGCTGCTGCCCGGATTGCGGTGGCGACCTGCGGCTCGTTGGCGAAGACATGAGCGAGATGCTCGACCTGGTTGCGGCACAGCTGAAGGTCCTGCAGATCGCGCGGCTGAAGAAGTCCTGCCGCCGCTGTGAGAAGATGGTGCAGACACCGGCACCCAGCCGTCCGATCCCCGGTAGCATGGCGAGCGCGGCGCTCTTGGCCTGGATCCTCGTCTCCAAGTTCGATGACCATCTTCCCTTGTATCGCCTGAACGAGATCTTCGGCCGCATGGGGGCCGACATCCCGGACAGCACGCTGGTCGACTGGTGTGGGCGCGCCATGAAGGTGCTGGCGCCGCTGGTCGAACGGATCGAAGCCGATGTGATGGCCAGCGACCTGCTGCATGCGGACGACACCCCGATCCGGGTGCTGGACCGGTCCCTCAAGGACCGCGGCCTCGGCAAGGGGGTGAAGCAGGGCCGGATCTGGGCCTATGTCCGCGATCCACGACCTTGGGCCGGAACCGCGCCACCCGGGGCGGTCTACCGCTTCGCCCCGGACTGGAAGCAGGAACACGTGCATGGGCATCTCGCCCAGACCTGCGGCATCCTGCAGGCCGATGGCTACAAGGGCTACAACAAGCTTTACGAACCCGATCCCGATGGCACGCCCCGCCTGCAGGAGGCGTCCTGCTGGGCGCATCTGCGGCGTGACTTCCATGACGAATGGGACAAGACGAAATCCGCCATCGCGCGCGAGGCACTCGACCGCATCGGCGCGCTCTACGACATCGAGCGCGAGATCAACGGGCAGCCCGCCGAGATCCGCCTTGCCGCGCGGCAGACGCACAGCGCCCCGAAGGTCGAGGCCTTCTTCGCCTGGTCCGAAAGCCAGCTCACGCGGATCCCCGGCAAGGGGGACCTTGCGCGCGCGTTCCGTTATGGGCTGGCCCGCCGGGCCTCGTTCAGCCTCTTCCTCAGCGATGGCCGCGTTGCCATCGATAACAATCCAGCCGAGCGCGCCCTGCGTCCGATCGGCATCGGTCGGAAGAACTGGCTCTTTGCAGGCGCCGACACCGGCGGCGAAACGCTGGCCCGCGCCATGACGATCATCGAGACCGCAAAGCTGAACGGCCTCGATCCGCAGGCCTACCTCGCCGACGTGCTCGACCGCATCAACGATCACAAGATCAACCGGCTCGACGAGCTACTCCCATGGAACTGGACACCGGTCGCCGCCGCTCAGGCCGAGGCCGCCTGATGGCGACCGTCACCCATGTCTGCACGATCGACTATGTCGCGAAGATACTCGGCGAAGACCGCGAGTTGCTTGAAGCCATCGTCTCCAATGACGACAATCTGACCTACGGTGACATCATCAGCGTCTATACCAGTTCGGAAGAGGCCATTACGGCCCTCACAGACCGCGGCATCGAAGAACTCCGAGACATGCTCACTGCCGCGCGCATCACTCCCGAAACTTGGCATGAGTTGCTCGACGACTTCGTCCATGACGCCGATCTCGTCGCCCGCATCAAGGCCCAATCGCCGCGGTAGCAACCGGCCGGTTACGAACGGTCGCTGCCTCCGTTTCGACAGCAGCATGGATGGGGAGGCGCTGACCGGGCTGATCCGCGCGGTGGAAGCGGCATGATCGGCCCAGGCACCGGGGTCCGGGTCTACCTGGCGTGCGGCGCGACCGACATGCGGAAAGGAATTGCCGGGCTCTCAGCCCTGGCCCAGGAAGTGCTGCGCCAGAAACCCACCAGCGGCGCGGTCTTCGCGTTCCGCGGTCGAAAGGGGGATCGGCTGAAGCTGCTCTACTGGGATGGCCAAGGCTTCTGCCTCTATTACAAGGTCCTCGAGCGCGGACGGTTTCCTTGGCCGAACACCAAGGCCGGGGTCGCGCGGCTGACCTCTGCCCAGCTGGCGATGCTCTGGGAAGGGATCGATTGGAGGCGCCCGGACTGGGGCGCACCACCCGCGCGGGTCGGATAGATTATCTATCTGAATCCACTTGTTTTATTGGCCATTTCGACCTGTGCATGGTATCAGTCGGCATGTCCGATGATGCCCACATTCTCTCTGATGATCCTGCGGTCCTGAAGGCGATGATCGCCGCACTTCAGGCGGAGAATGCACGCATGTCGGCCACGCTTCAGGCCCACGAGCAGTTGGTTCAGGCTCTGCGCTTGCGGATCGCCAAGCTCCAGAAACAGGCCTTCGGAAAGTCCTCGGAAAAGATTGAGCGTGAGATCGCGCAGCTCGAACTGGCGCTCGAAGACCTGCTGGTCGCAGTTGCCGAGAAGCGTGATGGGGCAGTCGAGGAGGAGGTGCCTGCGGCGATCGATGCCGCTGTCGCTGAGATCAAGCCTCGTCGACGCCCGAGCGTCTCGGACACGACACCTCGCGAACGGCGCGAACTCGATCCCGGCTCCTGTTGTCCCGACTGTGGTGGCGACCTTCGCGTGGTGGGTGAGGATGTCAGCGAGTTGCTCGACATGGTCGCGGCACAGATGAAGGTGATCCAGATCGCGCGGGTGAAGAAGTCCTGTCGCCGGTGCGAGAAGATGGTGCAGCCTGCCGCCCCAAGTCGCCCTATCCCCGGCAGCATGGCTGGTCCTGGGCTTCTGGCCCAGATCCTCGTGTCCAAGTTCGATGATCACCTTCCGCTCTATCGCCAGAACGAGATCTACGCCCGGATGGGGGTCGACATCCCGGACAGCACGCTGCTGGACTGGTGCGGACGCGCCATGAAGGTGCTCGCCCCTATCATTGAACGGATCGAGACCGAGGTGATGGCCGCGCCGGTGCTGCACGCGGACGACACTCCGATCCGCGTCCTGGACCGGTCACGCCGGGACCGCGGCCTCGGCAAAGGGGTCAAGCAGGGGCGGGTCTGGGCCTATGTCTCGGATCAACGTCCTTGGGACGGCGCCGCGCCGCCCGGTGTTGTCTACCGCTTCTCCCCGGATCGCAAGGGGGAACATCCTCAGCGGCATCTGCAAGACAGCGGCGGTATCCTTCAGGCGGACGCCTATGCTGGCTTCAATCTGCTTTACGAACCACGCGCGGACGGCAGCAGCCAGTTCTGCGAGGCCGCCTGCTGGGCGCATCTTCGGCGCGACTTCCATGATGTCTGGGACAGCACAAAATCCGAGATTGCGCGGGAAGCCCTCGACCGGATCGGCAAGCTTTATGATGTCGAGCGCGAGGTCGCCGGTCAATCCGCCGAACTACGACAGGCCGCGCGCCAGACGCACTCCCGCCCCATGTTCGATGCCTTCAAGGTCTGGGCCGAGGCCCAGCTGCTGCGCATTCCGGGCAAGAGCGATCTCGCCAAGGCCTTCCGATACGGTCTCAGCCGCTGGTCCTCCTTCGAGCTCTTCCTCGCAGACGGCCGCGTTGGCATCGACAACAACCCCGCCGAGCGCGCCATGCGCCCGATCGGCATCGGACGGAAAAACTGGCTCTTCGTCGGCTCCGATAGCGGTGGCGAGACGCTGGCCCGGGCGATGACGCTCATCGAAACCGCCAAGATGAACGGGCTCGATCCACAGGCTTGGCTCGCCGACATCCTCGACCGTATCCATGATCACAAGATCAACCGGCTTGACGAACTGCTGCCGTGGCAGTGGAGCGCAGCCCGCCCATGATGAGCGCCTTCGCCTCCATCGGCATGTATGTGCTGGCTGCTCTCGCCGAGATCGCGGGCTGCTTCGCGTTCTGGGCCTGGCTGCGTCTTGACCGCTCCGCCCTCTGGCTTATCCCGGGCGCGATCTCCCTCGCCCTGTTCGCATACTTGCTGACGCGTGTTGAGGTCGAGTTTGCCGGTCGTGCATATGCGGCCTACGGCGGCATATACATCACAGCATCTATCGCATGGCTTTGGGCCGTAGAGAGGCAGATTCCGACCCGATGGGATATCATCGGCGCAATCTTTTGCCTGACCGGCATGGCGATCATCTTGGTCGCCCCTATGCTTCAGAAGTAACCTGCGGTCTCAATCGGGCGGTTACGGTGGGGAAAACGCGTGTTCGGATCAATCGAGTGCTGAGTAGCGTAATATTCGTGTGGCGCAGGTCGCAAATGATTTTCGCGTAAACGCTTTTCGTTTCGACTGGAGGGCCTTCTAAGGTTTGAAGGAGAAAGTTCCCGTCGAACAGCAGCAAACCGGTGATCCCAAGTCTCTGGTTTCGACTGAGGCTTTCAGAAAGGATCGAACTTATCTCGTCTGCGGGTTTGCGCAGGCAAGAAACACTCCGATATGAAATGGTTAGGAGGTCTTTCATAGACGATCTCTTGCACTTGACTGGCGAGTGTTGGCCCTGAGCAGAACGAGAGAGGTTGCCAGACCCGCGGCGATATGAACGACTAGCTAAGGCCTGAGCAAACTGCACGGCATGCGCCGTTCAGACGTGAGTGGCCGAGCTGCCGACGAAGATAAAACCCATCGGGATCAGAGTTCGTTCCAGGTTTTTTCCGTCCTGCCACAGGTCGGGTCTTTCATCCAGCTACGAAAGGAACCCGGCTGGGCTCTGTAATGTGGGCGCTTTCCAGACCGCCGGAAGTCGGAGCTTACGGTCTTTGTCACGAGCGAGAGGATTAGCTGTGATTTTCGTCTTATCGGCACGTCTCGGGATCGGAGAGGGACGACGCTAGGTATGATCGTTGCTTTGCCTCTAGCCTCCCGGAGAGCCAATCGCGCTGGATCACCCGCGTTTGGATGGCAGTGTGCACCTCTCGCCATCCGCTGGTGATCGTCGAGCTCCGCCTAAATTGAAGCCGTGCCCCCCACGCTCAGGCAATTTCGAGCGAGATCCGATATTTACGCCACCTTTTCTGCGGCCAACCAACTTTCTCTCGAGCAATGAATGCTGCTCCACCAATAGTCATAACGCTTTGTTAAAGTATGCTTTTCGCGAAACGATCGAATTTGCTGTTTTCTCGATAAAGCGCCCGGACGGCGATTGTCGCCACGATCCCGGTGGCGGCGCCTCCCAGAACGTCGGTGACGTAGTGGGTGCCGACGTAAATGCGCGACAGACAGATGAGGAAAGCCATCGCGAAGAATGCCAGCGCCCGCCACGGAAGCCTCTGAAGCGCAAATGCCATGGCGACTGACATCGAGGCAGTGGCGTGGTCGGACGGAAAAGACCAGTCGGCGCTCTTGGCGATAAGAAGGTTGGAGACTCCGGCGTCATATGGGCGCACGCGGTGGATGAAGAGCAGGATGCCCTGATTGATCGCAAGCCCCAGAAGGAACGCAAGTCCGGCGCAGATTGCGACATGACGCAGATGCTGCCGGTTTTCCCGGCTCCACCATTGCAGGACGACGACGAGCACGATGAAGGGCACACCCGCTTGAGTGATTGCGATCATCGCTTGATCGACAAAGGGGATGTGGCCCGCGAAGGAATTGATCCAGTGAGTAATCGCAGCGTCCATTGCGAGCCTTTCATCAAACAGGTAAAGCCCGGCAGGCAACTCGATGAGCACCTGGTGCATCATCTACGCAGGCTTAATGTCATCGTTCATGGATTGCACGGGCTGAACGAAATAGCTGGCGAACTTGTGTTCCCCCGCGTCTCGGTCTCATCGTCCTTAGCCAAGCCCAAATCCTAACCCCAGGAAAGATACTGGGAAGTCCCTCTGGATTGCGTCGGGAAGCACCAATGAATGCGCCGCATATCATACAGCGCGGCCGAATTGTAGCTCTCCAAGCGATGCCTGTCCCTGCCGCTCACAAATATCCCCCGGTTTGCGGAGCGCCTCGCGATAGGCATGACACCGACTTCATAACAACGTATTACTCTGGCATGGGTTTTTCACTCGACCAGATCTTGCCGTCTCTCCAGAGCTTTGGGCTCTGGTCATACTGGATCATAGGATTCGCCGCGCTCTTCGAAGCGGTTTTCGTAACCGGCATCTTCATTCCCGGAACCCTCGTTGTGGATGCGGGCGGCCTGCTCGTTCAGCAGGGCGCACTCGATTTTCTCGATCTGGTCTGGTTCGTCGCGATCGGTTCGGTCGTGGGCGGCGAAATCAGCTTCTGGCTCGGCCGCTGGTTGCGCCGTGGGATCGAGAAACGCAGGAAACTGGAGGACTCAAAGAGTTATCGTCGAGCGGTCCGGCTCTTTGAACGCTATGGCGGATTCGCACTGGTGCTGGGCCGTTTCCTTGGACCTGTATCCGGGCTCGTCCCGCTTGCTGCCTCGGCCGCTGGCATGCCGCGACGCCGCTTCCTTTTATGGAATGCCATCAGCGGCTTCCCCTACGCGCTCGCGCATGTCGGCTTCGGTTTTGTGATCGGGCATGTCGCATCGAGCCTGGGCCCATACGCCTCGCGGCTCGGTCTCTTCGCCGTGGTGGTCCTCGTCGCATTGCTGCTGCTCTGGTGGGTGATTTTGCGGATCTTGCGCCTGATGCCCTTCATGATCTCGCTCTTCACCTCAATCGGCCACGCCATCCGCGAGAATCCCGACGTGCAGAAGTGGTCGAAGCGGCACCCGAAGACTGCTGCTTTCCTCGCGCATCGGTTCGACCGAACGCAGTTTTCCGGCCTGACGGCTACGCTTCTGGGTTGCGCGACCTTTTATATTCTTTGGATTTGGCTCGGGTCGGTCTTCGACTTCCTAATGGCCGAGCCTATCGTTCTTGTGGACACACGGTTGGCAAACCTTATCCACGCCTTCTGGTCACCGGAGCTGCTGCGTCTCGCGGCGCATGTGACCGCGCTCGGCGATTGGCGCGTCATCGGGCTCGTTGGCGCGGCGGCTGGAGTTCTCCTCCTGGAGCGGCGGCGCCCGGACCTGCTGGTGGGTCTATGCATTGCTCTGGGCGGTGATCTCGCATCGGTGAATCTACTCAAGCGTATTTTCCACCGCCCGCGCTCCGACCTCGGCTATTTCACTGAGGTCTCGGGAAGTTTCCCCTCCGGGCATGCCGGGCTGTCGGTCGCCTTCTACGGATTTTTGTTCTTCATCCTTTGGCGTGTAAAGTTGCTCCGGGCGCCAGCGGCCCTGGTAGCCGCTGTTACCTTGGCGTTCTTCGTTGGGCTTAGCCGGATATATCTCATTGAACACTATCTATCCGACGTTCTGAACGGCTGGCTCGTCGGCGCGATCTGGCTGCTGGCGGGCGTCGCGATATCAGAATGGTGGCGCGACAGCAGGCCGTTGCAGCCCTCCCCGGATAGAAGTGGGCCTAAGCAAATTGCGGCCTTCGGGTTCGCTGCGTTCTGCGTGACCACAGCTGCGTGGCCAATCGTGAACTACGACAAGGCGCACAACGTTTCGATCCCGGTCCAGGCAGACATAAAATTCGACACGGTGGACGCGCTCGTCGGCTCAGGCCGTCTGCCCGGCAGCACGGAATCCGTCGCCGGAACGGCCCTTGAACCGATCAACATAATGCTTCTGGCGCGCGATGAGGCGGAGGTAGAGAAGGCGCTCGACAAGGCCGGCTGGGTGCGGGCAGCAGATCCCGGATTTGCGACGCTGACGCGTGCAGCGATTGCTGCCTGGAGCAACGGTGCCGACGCTACCGCTCCGGTGACTCCATATTTCTGGGATAATCAGCCGAATGATTTGGCCTTCCAGAAGCAGACCCAGGACGCCACTTTGCGAAAGCGCCATCACATTCGGTTTTGGCGAACGAACTTCGTGAACGCCAAAGGCCAACGCCTATTTGTCGGCGCCGCAAGTTTTGACGACGGACTCAACTGGGGCGTCGACTGGGGTTTGCTGCACCACATCGACCCGAATGTCGACGCGGAGCGCGATGGGCTGGTCAAGGATCTTCGTAGCGCCAATCAGGTCGCTGCCAGCAGCACCCTCCGGCTGTCACAACCACGGCTCGGGCAATCAGTGGCTGGCGACCCATGGTTCTCGGACGGCATCGCGGCGATACTAAAGCTGCGCTGAGGGCAGTAAACCGAGCCTTCGAAGCTCCAAGCAACGTGCGTTGACACAGTAACAACTCGACCGCCGGTGGCAATGCAAAGTCACAGCGCGGCGCGTCGATACCCTTTCCGTCCATCGCGGGTGGCGGCACCTCGAGTTCAACAGATTTTCGTTGCAACACTCCTCAACGTCCGGTCAGGACCGACAAGGCGATCAGCAACGGCAATGCCCCATGCAACTCCACCGCAAGGCGGCTTCCAGCCCGGTATGACGAATGCTGTTCGAGGCGGGGATGGCCGCGATGCACAGCGCTTAGAACATTGACCCGATGTCCGACGCCCCCGTGGGATAAGCCGCTGGCATGGATTTCACCTGCTTTACGGTCAGCCCCAGTTTGATCGCCAGAGAGAAGATATTGATGAACTCGGCAGCGTCAGGACCGAACATGTGCGCGCCGAGGATCTGCCCGCCGTCGCCGGCGATGATTTTTGCGCCCGCGTGACTTTCACCCAGCCGTTTCTGCGAGAACCAACTCGAGGTGTCTGTGAAGCTCACGTCGACTTCGCCGCGCTCGCGCGCTTCTTCCTCGAGCAATCCGACGCGCGCCAGTTCGGGAATCGTGAAGACCACACTCGGCACGCCGATGTAGTCGGGCGCCGTGCGCTTGTCCTTGAGCATATTCGAAGCTGCAATCTTGCCCTCGAAGACGGCCACTGGGGTTAGCGGCTTGCCGGGCGAGGCGGCGGCGTCACCTGCCGCAAAGACGCGCGAGTTCGACGGCGATTGCAGCCAGGGCGTGACCTTCACGCCGCCATTTTCGATCTCAATTCCGGCGGCGGTGAAGTCGAGTTGGTCGATGGCGGGCACGCGGCCAGCGCCATGCACGACGAGATCGGCTTCGGCGATATGGTTCTCACCCGCCTTCTGGTAGGCCACGCGGTGCTTCCCATTCGCGCCCTCGATGCGATCAAGCGCAGCCTCAGTCACGATTTCGATCCCGGCGAGGCGACTGCGGTCGAGCAGCATGTCGACAAGATCGGGGTCGAACATCTTCAGCTGCTGCGAGCCGCGATCAAGGATCGTCACCTGAGCACCGGCGCGCGCCGCGATATGCGCGAACTCGAAAGAAACGTAACCGCCCCCGACGAAGACGATCCGGCGCGGCAATTCGGCGAGATTCAGGAAATCGGTGCTGTCGATCAACTGCTCGGCACCGGGGAAGTCCAGTGGCCGCGGTTTCGCTCCCGTGGCGATCAGCGCGTGCCGGAAGGCAAACTCGCCATTACCGTCGATCGCTATCCGGTTTTCGGCGATGAAGCGGGCGCGCCCGCGCAGGCACAGCACCCCTGCATCGCTGAGCCCACCCTCAATACTCTCGGGCACCGGGTCGGTGAAGCTCTCCTTGTGCTTCGTCAACGCTGGCCAGTCGATCCGGACCTCTCCTACAACACCCTTCCCATCGAGCCGCTGCGCGGCCTCGACAGCTTCGGCTCCTGCACGCAGCATCTTCTTCGGGTCGCAGCCCCTCAGCGCGCAGGTGCCGCCGTAGGGGAGCTCGTCGACGATGGCGACGGACCAGCCGGCTTTGCTGCATTTCTTCGCCGCGTTAATGCCCGCCATGCCCGCGCCGATGACGATCAGGTCGAGGGTATCGATCATCTCTACTCCTCACTCTCTCATGTTGGCTTCATTGGTTCAGATCGGCGCCCGTGGGCCTGCGATGATGATCCCAGCGCCGAGAAGACAGAAGCTGACGCCGATCAGGTCCCACCGATCCGGTCGCACCCCTTCAACGGTCCACAGCCAGACCAGGGAGACGGCGATATAGATGCCGCCATAGGCCGCGTAGGCCCGTCCGGCGGCGGCACTGTCAGCCAGCGTCAGGAGGTAGGCGAACAGTGCCAGCGAGGCGATGCCTGGCGCTAGCCACCAGATCGACTTGTCCAGCCGGAGCCAAGCCCAGAAAGCGAAACAACCGGCGATCTCGGCAAGTGCGGCCGCGATATAGGCGGCAAGTGTCGGCATGGGATCTTCCTTCTCCTGTGGTCATCGAGGCTCCTACCCCGCACAGCAACTGAGCGCGGCCACGTCCTTCTCGAAGGTCTGCGCAGCGAGCTTCAGTCCCTCGACAGTGGTGAGATAAGGCATAATCGTGTCGCCCAGTTCCTCGTAGGTGAGCCCCGCCCTGAGCGCCATCGCAGCGGTCTGTATGCTGTCGGCACCCTCCGGGGCGAGGATCTGCGCGCCGATCAGCCGCTTGCTCCCCGCCTCTGCCACCAGCTTTATCACCCCGCGTGTGTCGCGAGCAGCGAGCGCGCGCGGCACGGCGTCGAGCGGCAGGACCGATGTGACTACCTCGCGCCCTGCCGCGCGCGCCTGTGCCTCGCTCAGACCCACACCCGCCACCTGCGGGTCGGAGAATACCACCCAAGGCATCGTGTCGTCGTCATAGCTGCGTGCCTCGCCTGCCACTGCATTTCGGGCCGCGAGCTTGGCGCCGTAGGCTGCCATATAGACGAACTGGTCGCGCCCGGTGACATCACCCGCGGCCCACACCAAAGGGTTCGCCGTGCGCATGTGCTCGTCGACGACGATCCCGCCCTGCCCATTGGTCTCGATCCGGGCGGCGGCGAGGTTCAGACCATCGCTGTTCGGCACCCGCCCAGTGGCGAGCAGCAGCCGCTCGGCTTCGAAACTTTCACCGCTCGTGGCGATCAGGCGCATGGTATCGCCGTAACTTGCCACGCTATCGTAGCCTGAAACACGCGCCAATCGGATGCCCTCTTCTGCAAGGTAGCCTTCCAGCGCCTTAGAGATCTCTGGCTCGGCCTTCGGCAGCACGCCGCTTCGGCTTATCAGCGTCACGGCGACACCGGCACGAGCGAAAAGCTGCGCCAACTCCACGCCGATGTAACCCGCGCCGAGGACCAGCATTGATGCGGGCAACTCTATGAGCTCCAACGCCGAGCTGCTGTCGAGGGCACCGACCTCCTCGATACCGGGGATCGCTTGCACATGTGGTCGGGAACCGGTCGCGATGACGATCTTAGTCGCTGGAAAGGCTGCGTCGTTTACAGTCAGCTGACCGTCGTCGTCGAACCGGGCGCGACCTTCGACATAATCGATGTTCTCGTGCCGTGGCAGGACGTCAGTGTATTTCGCCGCACGCAGGTCCTCCACGAGCGCTTGCTTTTGTGACACTGTCGTTGCCCAGTCGATAACTCGGGCTTCCCCCTCGATACCGTCGAAGCGATTTATCGCGCGTGCGTGCTGCAGGCCTTCTACCGCGCGGATCAAGGCTTTGGAGGGCACGCAGCCCACGTTAACGCAAGTGCCGCCGATCATGCCGTCGCCGATCAGGGCAACGCGCGCGCCGGCCTCTGCAGCCGTGATGGCAGCCGAAAATCCGGCCGAGCCGGCACCGATCACGGCAAGGTCGTAGGTTCTGTCCTTGGAAAAGCAGAAATCTTTCATATCAGTCCCTCTTCAGTTCGGGTCCCGTCGCCGCCAAAGCGCATAGAGGGTGACTCCGACGAATACCACGAGCGTCGGTAGCAGCACGATGTCGAGCCAGCCCAGAAGGGCGGAGAACCCGACCGCGCCCAGCAGTACTACCAGAATCGGGGTGAAGCAGCATAGGGCTGCAACCATGGCGCCGATCAGCCCATATTTCAGAAGTCGGTCATTCTTTCGGGAGCACGTATGGCTATCGGTCATGACCCGCCCCCGTCAGCTAGGGCTGCACCGTAGCCGACGCCGGTGACGGCTGCGATGAGTGCTTTGGGATCGGTGACGGCATCGTCGTAATGCAGGACATAGATGCCATCCTCGGCCTCGCCTTCGACGAACTCTGCGATCTTGACCGACTCCACGCGCTTGAGCGCGGTCGCCACGATGTAGCTACAGGAGGGGCAGGTCAGCCCAGTGACGTGTAGCCTGGTCTGCGCCTCGCCTGCCAGCGCCACGACAGGAGCGAGAAGTAGAATTGCAGTAATAAGGATGCGTTTCATCGGTAACTCCATTTCAGAACGTCAAAACGAAGGGGGCGACATAGGGAAATGCTAGCGCCAGCAGCACCACGACCAGCGCTCCCCAGAGAAGCGCTCGCATCAGGGCGCGATCCACTGGGCGAGCACAGGTACCAGCGCCGCACTCCTCGATTGGGACCGGGCGGTAGGCCTTCCAAAACCCGTAGCCAAGCGCGATGGTCGCGAGAGAAAGTGTGAGCCACTTGTAGGCGTAGAGGGCGGTGAGTTGACCGATGAATACGCCGGTAGCGCCGAGGCTTACCAAGACAAGCGGCAGGATGCAGCAGGAGGTCATCGCCAGCGCGCCTAGCAACCCGGCGCCGGTTGCAGCCCATCCGGCCCTATCCGGTCTTTCTGCAGCATGTCGTTCGGTATTGGTGGTTTGCGACGTCATCGCTTCGCTCCTGTTGTCCTTCGGCGAGTAGCAACGTAGGGTCTGTAGCAACTACAGGATCAAGGAGAAATCCAGTGTCCGACGATCACGCCAACGCGAGCGAAATGAAGCGTTCCGACCTCGCTCGCCTGACAGGCTGCAACCTCGAGACGATACGCTACTACGAAAAGGTCGGTTTGTTGCCCGACCCGCCACGCAGCTCCGCTGGGCATCGACGCTACAGTGATGCCCACGTCGAACGGCTGAACTTCGTGATGCGAGCACGCGAACTGGGCTTCACAATGGAGGAAATCCGCGAGCTGCTCTCCCTTGTCGATCGCGGCAGTCATACCTGCGCAGAAATCGAACGGATGGGGTCCCATCATCTGGACGTGGTCCGCGCAAAGATCCGCGATCTTCAGGCGATTGAGATCGTTCTCGACCGGACCATCGCACGCTGCACAGGCGAAGAAACCCCGGATTGCCCGCTGCTTGAGGTTCTCATAAAGGGGCCGATTAAGCGGAAAAAGGAGGACGGTCTGTCTGACTATTGACCGTCGGCACGAAGTGTCGAACAAGTCCGTTCGCCGCCAATCTTTCTCGAGCGACCTTCCGCTTGCGCAGCGCTACTCAAGCCGTTTCGCCGAGATGAGAGATACCGCGCGACGCCGCCAATGGCCGCTTTCGGAATGCGGCACTGCGGCGCAGTGAGCTTGAACGAAGTTGCGGTTCTGGCCGGTCACGTCCGTCAAGGTGGTGTAATTTCCCGGATGGCCTGAGGGCATGATCAGGCGGCTTTCGTGGTTATGCTGAGAATGGGGTCGATCTCCTCCTTGTCGATCTGGGCGAAGGCCTCGACCATCATGTAGCGGCTCGAGGTCTGCCACTCGTCATTCTGCTCGAACAGCACCGCGCCGATCAGGCGCATGATGGACGCCTCGTTCGGGAAGATCCCGACGACGTCGGCGCGGCGCTTCACTTCCTTGTTCAGACGCTCGATCGGGTTGGTGCTGTGCAGCTTGGTGCGGTGCTGGCGGGGGAAGGACATGTAGGCCAGCACGTCGTGCTCGCTGGCGTCCATGAGATCGGCCAGCTTTGGCCAGCGCGGGCGCAACTGCTCGGCCACCTTGCGCCAGGTTTCGCCGGCATGGGCGCGGTCGGGCTGGTCGAAAGCTTGGCGGATCGCTGCGGCAACGACGGTGTGTTGCCCGCGCGAGACGTGCGCCAGAGCGTTGCGCATCCAGTGAACGCGACACCTCTGCCAGGTCGCTTCGAAGACCCTGGCGATGGCCGCCTTGAGGCCGGTATGGGCGTCGCTGATCACCAGCCTGATGCCGCCAAGGCCCCGAGCGCGCAGGGAGCGAAGGAACTCGGTCCAGAAGGTCTCGGCCTCCGAGGGACCGATCCCCAGGCCGATGATTTCCCGGCGCCCCTCGGTGTTGGCGGCCACCGCGATTATCGCCGCGACCGGCACGATCCGGCCACCCTGACGCACTTTCAGGTAGGTCGCGTCGAGCCAGACATAGGGCCATTCGCCGGTCAGCGGCCGGTTCAGGAACTCGCCGACCCTCTCATCTATGTCCTTGCAGAGCTTCGAGACCGTGCTCTTGGAAATGCCGTTCAGCCCCATCGCCTGCACCAGCTCGTCCACCCGCCGGGTGGAGACGCCGCTGATCCACGCCTCCTGGATGACGGCCACCAGCGCTTGTTCCGAGGTTTTGCGGGCCTCCAGGAAGCCCGGGAAGTAACTGCCCTGCCGAAGCTTGGGCACCCGCAGGTTCAGTGTGCCCAAACGGGTATCGAGAGCGCGCTCTCGATACCCGTTTCGCCAGGTCGTGCGTTCGCCGCAGCGTTCATGCCGACCGGCGCCGATCAGGCCGTCAACATCGGCCTCCATGATCAGTTGCAGGACAGCCTCGGCGATGCTGCGCAGGAAGTCTCCTTGATCGTGCTTGGCCAGAAGCGCGGACAGGTCCATGTTGGTCTTGGTCATCGGGGTCTCCGTAGGGTTCGCGGTTGAAGTCGCCAAACTCCACCTCGACCATACACCTCGATGGCCACCCGGGATTACACCTTTGACGGCGCAGAAATTACACCACGTCCTCGGACACTAACTTCTGGCCGATTGTTTCCAGGCCTGACAACTCGAAGCTCCCACCGATACTCAATCCATGCTACAAGCAACGGATGAAGAACTTTCGCGACAAAATGCTAGAGGTGCGCCCGGAGATCGCAGAGCGCGAGGCCGAGTTTCCGGACAAGATCGATCTCGCGATGGAACTCCGTGCTCTGCGCGACGCAGCCGACCTAAGCCCGGAACAGGTCGCGACTCTTTCGGAGTTGTCGCTCGAAGACGTTCAGACCTGCGAGTCGCTCACCGGAGAGATGCCGGAGCCCGACCTTGTCGCAGCTTATCGCTCTGCGATTAACAAGCATTCGTCTCTGCAAACTTAGCCCGGGGCCAAGAAATCACAGGAGGCCCAACGGGCGATCAACGGTGCGTTTATCTGGAAACGAATACAAGCCTGAAGAATTCGGACATGAACGCCGAGAGAGGTGCGCGCTCAACACCCCCTTCGACCAGTACCGTGCAGCTGGTCGAAGTTCTGTCGCTCGGCGGAGCTCAGCGCAACTCATACGAATATCGGTTCAGCGCCGAGCATCCCCCTGAAACTCCCCTGCATCAGTGCGCTAGCTCTCAACACCCTGAGCCGCAGGCGACGCTTTCTCTTCTCAGCGGCCAGCGACTTGAGCAGAGTTCACAAGCGGCCAATCTTCGAAGGTGACCTCGAGAAGGAGGCGTTCGCGTGAATAGACTGTGCCGAAATCGATCGCCCGTTCGACCGGGTCGCCTGTGAAGGCGTCGAGCCGATGAAACCCCGGCCGAACCGGCTCAGCCATCTCTCGGCATTTCCTTTCGAGACGTTTCGCCTCTTCCCATTCTTCGTCGATGCGAAGATGCGCGATGGCCCGGTCCAGCTTTTTCTGCTCCTCGCGGAATTCGCGCGTCTGCCGCTCGTATTCTTCCAAGGTTTTCGCGCCGCACTGAGGATTTGCACCGAAATATGCATCGACAGCGCCCATTGTCTCGTCCCAGGTTTCGCCGCTCATGATGCACTTCGGTGCGATGGGGATCTCCCACGGGCCTTCCCGATACGGCGTGACGAATGAGGTATCGAGCCATTCCGAGGCGAAGCCGAGCACACAGCAGTAACCTGCCTTGTCCAACTCGTGTTCGCATTTAGTGTCGAGGAGACTATTGAGCTGGAACTCGATCTCGTAGCGGAAGCCTTCGAGTTGGACTGTGTCGTAACAGCGATCATCACGCTGATCGACGGGATCGATGTCAAATTGATCTTCATCGATGATGTATTCGGGGAACAGGAGGCAGTTGGTGATGAGATACTGAAGCATTGGGTGCCTTTAGTTTGGTATCAGGAAGCCGAAGAAGCAGAGCGTTGTCTCGCGCCTCCGGTGAGGAGCCTTGCGAACCCGATGGACTCGCAAGGCCTTCGTCATCAAGCACGCGTCATGACCGCAGCCCGCACGAGATCGGCGATCTCCTCCCGGCGATTGGCGATAACGACCGCCAGCAAGTGCTCTCCCACGATAGGCAGGCCCTTTTCGTCCTGGATGCGTTCGGCGTGCACAGAGACATTTTCGCCAGTGATGGTGATCTCCGCGACGACCTGCACGCGCGTAGCGGCAAGCTCAAACACGAGCTCCGCTTCGAGGAAGAGCAGATCCTCGGTATGAGCGTAGAGTTCGAAATTCCGCACCGAGAGATTTGCAGTCTTCAGTTCAGAGACCCGGGTTTTGCTTTGCATGATATTTTGTCCTGTTTTGATAAAGTGAGAGGTGCGCACAGCCGGGGTCCTAGCGGGCCGCGCGAGGCGGGGCGAGGTTTCCGGAGTGGTTTGACTCGAATTTTGCGGGGGAACATCGCGCGACGCTTTCTCGCTGAGGGACCGCAGCTTGGGCTCCAAGCGCAGTGCTTCGCGCGGCGATTGGCAACGCTCCTCTTTATCGACATCCCCCGGACGATCTTCGCGAGACGCCTCCTTGGAGCCGCCGTCACCGCAGTCGAACAAGTTACTCGCAGCCTGCCCTTTCGCGGCGAGCAGCGCTTCGTAGAGCGCGACAACGTCACTTTGCGCGACCGAGTAATGCGCAACAGAATCTTCGCGCACCTCGCTGAAATCCAGCTGCGCGAAGCGCTCGCGCAGCCATTCCGCACTGACACCCTCGGCCGCTTTCACAAAGAGATGCGAGTTCGGCGAGCGATGCGCAGGATCGTCGAAAATCCGGCCCGCGACGCCGCCCACGCGACGGATGGCGAACTCCGCCTCAGCGGCATCGCAGAAGACGAAGTCCGGATGGCTGGTGCGAACCGGCGCCTCGACACGCGGGTGGTCGCGACGCTCCCAGATCTGAAAGACGGTGCGGACAGACGCGGGTTTGCCGTCGTAGCAGAAAGCCCCGCTCGGCAGAAGGATTTCATCCACGAGATGGAACATCGCGTCGAGCCTGCGCCGCACCGAAGATTTCCGCACCGAGCGGGGCAAGATCATCGCGATCACCTGTGCATGCTCTGCCGCCCGGTTGAAGAAGGCGACCGCTGTGCTCGTGTTCCGACCGAAGGGCGGGTTACCGACGACCACATGACGCTGGAACCCGCCCGACGGCGTCCAGTCGAGATAGTCTGCGTAAGTGAAGCCGTCCGCGGCGGGAACGAGGTCGAACCCGATACTGGTCTTCGGCATCAGCTCGAGAAAAGCGCCGGAGCCCGCGGACGGTTCGATCCACAGGTCACCGGCTTGGACGGGATAGAGTTCCGTAAGCCGGCCGTAACACGTTTTGGCAAATTCGGGCCGCGTGAAGAACTGATCGAGAGCGGAAGAGACGCAGGTCGGTTGAGCGGGGACGTGAATAGTCATGAGGACTTCTCCTGATTGATGTGAAGGGGAAGTCGAGCGGTCCCGGAAAAACAGAAATCAAAAGATGAAAAAAATTCGAAAAAATTTTCATCGACGCCTTTCATCGATCAAATCGGCCCCCGGAACGACGAACGTGGTGCGAAGACTGGCGATGAGAAACGGGTGTGCAGAATGGCGGCGCATTGGCTTGAACGCGCCCTGCGTAGGGACGCCGGGTCGAGGCTTCGGCAAGGCCAGAACCGGCTGTGCTGATCGGTCCGCCGCAGCATCGCCGCGAGGAGAGCACAACCTCTGCAACTCACGAACAGGCAGCAAAGTCAGAGAGTAATAGAGAGGCAGCCTGCGATTGGCTTTTCTGTCGCGCGCTCGATGTGACGCGCGACAGAAAAGCCAATCACGGCCTCTAACGACGCTCGTGCGTCATTCCGAGAATAGGACTGACACATGCTTGATACCTCCAAGACGCGCCCTGCCAAATCGCCGCGCCCGAAACCCTGGTCTGAAACGATCAAAACGGGCGACATCATCTCCTATCGCTTTCCCCTGAAAGAACGGCAGACAGAGGAGCGCCCCAAGCCTCGTCCCTGCCTCGTGCTTGCCGTCTCCCATCACAACGGTCAGCGCTGGCTCTGCATCGCCTACGGGACGTCAAGCCGCAAAAAAGCGCTCAACCCGCTTGGGATCGAGCTGTCGCTCACCGCCGCGATGGCCTGCGGCCTCGACCGCGCGACCGGTTTCCTCGGTTCGCGCACGCGCGTGATCCGAACCAACGACCCCGCGCTCTGCGTTTGCCCGGACCTGCGCACCCCGGTTCTTGGCGCTCTGAACGGCCGGGCGTTCGAGAGGATGCTCTTGGTGCAAAAACGCCTGCTCGCCCAGCATGTGGCCGCTGTAAAAAGCCCCGCTTGAAGATCAAGCAACCCCGAGCCACCGACCCGTCGATGGCGCTCTCGAAGCGAAGCGCCATCGCGGCCCCAGCGGCTCGTTCAGCACATCAAAACGGACCTTGGCCCATCTCCGAGATCTCGCGCTTCGCCCACCTCACCTCAATCGAAATGGCTCCCTAGCGGGGCCGTTCTTGAAGCCCGCGGAAAATCCGCTGGGCACGACAGAAGGATCTGTCCCATGCACCACCAGAACATTCCCGTTGCACGTATCTTGATGTCCGAGTTCCTCACCGAAAATCGCCAAGCGCTTCGCGACGCCGCCACGCGCCTCGGCGGTCCACGGGCCGCAGGTCGCGTGGCCGCTCTCACGCGCGATCTGGCGCAGCCTACCCCGATCTCACGGAAACTGCGGCGCGAGCTTCAGTGGTTCTCGGACCTGCTCACGCTGGAGAAAGTGGACGATTTCGACAGCCTCGAGGCGGGATACTTCGCCGACCTCGACCCCGACGACCCCGTTGTCGAAGAAATCTGCCTTCTCACCGATCAGTATACGGATCGCCTCGCGAATCTGCAGGCGGAAGAGCGCGCCGACACATCCCAACGCCAGCAAGCGGCCTGACAGCACCTCGCGCCGCCCCCACCAATTGGCGGCGCGACCTTGAACGGCCCGCATTCAAGTGGGTCGGAGACAGGAGTCTCTCATGACCATCACTCAAAATCAGCCCAGCATCGAAACCACGGCCCGCGCGACGATCAAGGCGGCGCGCGCCCTCCAGACCGCTCTTGACGAGAGCCCCCTCGACCTGCAGCAGGACGCGCTGCGCATTCGTGGCATGCTTGATGCCTTTCGCGCCGGCGAGCTTTATCGCGATCGCGATGAGGCGACTCTGGACCTGCTGCAAACCCTGTTGCTCGAAGCTCTGACGGCCCGCGCCCCAGGCTACCGCGAGATCGCGCTGCACTGCGATACGGACGACTTTGCCTTCCTCGACCCGGAGCTCGAGGCGATCCGGCGACTCTGGGAGCAGCTGCGCCGCGTCCGCAATCTTCGTCAAACGGTGCTCGATCAGCTGGCCGCAGAGCGTCAGGTGAATGCGCTTCGGCGTAGGTCGCTTGCCACCAATACCTAAAGGAAAGAGCGCCAGGCCGGGAGTTTCCGGCCTGGCGCTTCTTTGTCGTCCAGGAAATATCAAATTTCTGCAGATTTTTTCCTTCCGCATCCTCCGACCAGGCCCACCTCACATCCGGATGCGGCGAAAAGAGTTCGCTACGCGCGCCGCACCCTTCGTCCCATCCAAGGTGGCATTGCTTCGGTCGCCGAAAAAGAGGTCAAACCAAGTCCAGAGCATGGCCAAAACGGGATCGTGCGGCTAGCCATCGCCGACACACGTTTACCGCGGCTGCCCCCTCCCACGCCCAACCGCCGCAAGAAAAAGGAAACCTGATCATGAGCTCATATTACGGCAATAAGTGCCTGCTCATAACCAAAGCCGACCTCGATCTGGGTGAGGCCGTCGGTGTCGCGGACCTTGAAGCCCATCTTTACGACTACGTCGAAATGCAGTTCGGAGAGTCTGAGCCCCCGTCGCTCGAAGTCATCGCTGTGTGTTCGCAGCGCGAGAACCAGACCTGGTGCGCGGATCGCAGCGACGCCGCGCCCAAGTGGCTCAGCGAAGAGCTGAACTGGGACCAGATTCTGGTAAGGATCACCGCGGAACGCCTCGCGCTCGACGAAGACACCGCCAGCAAAATCTGCAGTGATCCTGCAACCGCCGAGCCGATCCTGAAGAACATGATGTTCGACGACCTACGCGACGAGAACTATGGCGCTCTCAGCAGGCGCGCCGACGCCCTGTCGTCGCTAAATTCCGGGACCGCGCCAGGGTTACTTGGCTGGAATAGCTTCGTCAAAGAAGAACTCGATCAGGCAATCGACCTCCGCGAAGCCCGCGATCCTGCCGATCCCGGCCTGCTCGTCGAGATCGCCTACCATTGGCGCTAGGTCGAAGCTTACACGCGCCAAGAGACGCGCCCAGCCAAAGCCCGCTCAGAGCGCTGCGCTAGCAGCGAGTCAAACGCTACCGCCTAGATCTTCCCGTCACAAAAATTCGGACTTGAACCGAGCCCCGCCTAGCGGCTGGTCACCCCGCTGCTCGGTTTGCACGCACATCTACCTTAACCACCCCTATTCTGGAGAAATACCATGGGCCTCACTGTTCATGCATTCAGCAATCTTCGCCGCATTGATGCCTCCCGCGACATGAAAAAGCGCGCGTCTGCACCCCGCATTCCCAACCGCGCTTTCGCTCCGGTCATCGACCCCGATTTCGCGCATTACGCGCCAGAGCTCGAACCGGGAAAACCCTACGATTACGATGAGCACCATCGCTTCGAGGCGGGATCATATGACTACATCAAGACATTCAAATCCGAGCTCTGTGCGCTCGCAATCGCGCGGAATGCACCGGACTACGGTGCCGAGAGCGACCAGGACAGTGACAAACTCGATGCTTATTTTCACCATTCCTTTCACTCGCCCCACGCGCCCTTCTCCCAACTCATCCACTTCTCGGAGAGCGAAGGAACTCTGAGCACGAGCGTTGTGAAAAAGCTCGAGCGTGATTTCAAAGAGCATGCCCAGCTCGCTCACGAACACCCCTGCATGGTTTTCATCTACCACTTTCTGAAATGGCAAGTGGCTCTGGAAGTGGGCGCCGACTTGGGCTGCATCTCTTTCCAGTAAGACCCAAGCGCAATCCGCTCTGCGTTTCGTCGAGATGGTCAATGCCTCTGGGCGGAGCATTGCTCCGATGCTCAAGGAGAGACCATGCAACCCGCCACCATCACTCTCGACATGTCTGATATCCGTCGCTTCAAGCGCCATCTTGCACTGGCGATACCGGAACTCGGTCCGAGCCTGAGGATGGAACTCGCGGCTCGCGGCCTCGGCTACGGAACCTACGCCGGACTGCTCACTGATCTGAAAAACGGAGCCGTCGAGTTCATGGATATTTCAGCGGATGCGGGCGCGGAATTCGCCGATCTGATCGGACTGGACCTATTCGAGGATGAGATCCGCGACATCCTTTATGGCTTCCAATGAAGCCTGGGCTATTGGCGATAAGACTGGCGAGCGTAAACAAGATCGCCGTTCCCATCCAGTCCGACTCCCAGCCCGAGCGCGCGCCGCCTTTCGAAGAAAGCAATCTCCTGAGCCGTCGGTTTGGACATCGCCTCGGTAAATGCCTCCAACCAAGCCTCCCCAGCCTTGGCGCTTTCTTCAGAGACGGAGCGCGCCTCATCTCCGGTATCGTGCGGATTTTTCGTCATCTTGCGCCCTCCGGATTCTTCGCGGCACCACCGCAGATGCGTGCTGATCAGGATAGGCGGCCCGACCGGTCCCGTCCAATTCTTGTTCGCGCATTTCGAAAACGGTGGACCGTAGGCTGCGGGCTGAAAATCTAGGCTCTGTCTCTGCCGGAGCCTACGTCGCGCCATGCTCAGCCGGTTGCACGGCGAAACAGGGTTAGAAGTAGATCGCGATTCCCTGACATTGCCGAAAAGAGGTCAAACCAAGTCGCAAGTGTGGTCAGGCGAGAACTTAATCGGTAGCCAATCACTCAATGTGGCCCCCCGGGCGTTCACCCCTCCTCCGAGTTCGAACCAAGTAAAATCGCCGCGACATCGAATTTAATTTAGGCGAGCTTTTCGCGTTCGCGTCATTTTTCTCACCTATCGAAAAGGACCTCCAGACATGGCCTGTTACTACAGCAACAAATGTTTTCTCATGGGACAAGACGACCTGCCTCTCTATACCTACTGCACCTTGGAAGACATCGCTGACTTCATGTTCGAATATCTCGAAGAGATTTTCGGAGAGGCAATTCACCCTGAACTCGATTTGGTCGGGGTATGCTCGCAAGGTGAAGACCGCACTTGGTATTATAATCCAAACCGGGTTCAGTCGAAGTGGTTGCGCCCGAATATGAGCTGGAACCAAGCTCTTGGGTTCGTAACTGCCGAGCGTCTTGCGATCGATCAGTCCACCGCGCAAAATATCATCACCGAAGCTGTGAACGCAGAAACGACCATACGCGAAAAATTGATGACATACGTCCAATCCAGGCAGTATTCGGCGCTCCAACATGGTGTGGAGGCTGTTCTGGCTCTGGAAGATGGTTGTGCGCCCGGCTTTCTTCCCCTTTCAGCGTTTACGAAGGGCACAAAAGATCAAGCGATTGATATGCGTGAAAATCGGGAAAAACCGGATCGTCGCCTTCTTGTTGAAGTAGCCTTTCTTTGGCATCCTCGTTTAGACCCCAAGATACACCGCGACGAGTTGCAAATCAGGTGACGGCCTATCCGATGATGAAATGGGTGATCGTCTTCGGCATGAGCACGTTCAATTCGCGTCCATCACATTCATTTTTACTGACATCGCACTGGTCCGGAACATGAACGGCCGAACAGGCGGTTGGGGGTCCGGATTTATCCGACGTGTCACTGCCGGATAAATGACGGAAAAAAATGTGGCGCGAGCCAGATTTTCATTTCCGTCCGCGCGTGAAGCGACCCATATCAGAGGGGAGAGGCGGTTATCGTCGCCTCTCGCCACCACACCCCTTGAGGGCTAACGTTGGCCGCCGAATAGGCGGCTGAGAAGAAACTGGGCACTGACCCGAGGATGACCGCCGAACAGGCGGTGGGGTCAGTCTTCATCCGGCAGGTCACTGCCGGAGCGACGGCGGAAAAAATGCGGCGCCAGCCAGATTTTCATTTCCGTCCGCGCATGAAGCGACCCATCTCATTCTGGAGAGGCGGTTATCGTCGCCTCTCCCAGCCCACGAGGGCTAATGTTGGCCGCCGAATAGGCGGCTGAGAAGAAACTGGGCACTGACCCGCGAATGACCGCCGAACAGGCGGTGGGGGGGCAGGCTTCGTTCGGCAGGTCACTGTCGGAGCAACGGCGGAAAAAAATGCGGCGCCAGCCAGATTTTCATTTCCGTCCGCGCGGGAAGCGACCCATATCAAATGGGAGAGGCGGCTATCGTCGCCTCTCGCCACCACACCCCTTGAGGGATAAAGTTCGTTAGCTGCCGAATAGGTGGCTGAGAAAAAACTGGGACTGACCCGAGGATGACCGCCGAACAGGTGGTGGGGGTCAGGCTTCATCCGGCCGCTCACGGTCGGAGCAACGGCGGAAAAAAATGTGGCGCGAGCCAGATTTTCATTTCCGTCTGCGCATGAAGCGACCCATGTCACATGGGAGAGGCGGTTATCGTCGCCTCTCCCGACCACACGCAATGAGGGATAGTTAGTAGGCGAATAGGCGGTGACCCGACGAGAGTTGACGCGAGGTCATAACAAAAAATGACCTTCCCGGCTCGGATCGGGTTTCCGCAGGAGAGTCGCCAAACCTATTTAAGAGTCAGGGCCGCGGAAAATCCCGCTCAGCCCGCCTCCGGTCAACGGAGGCCATCGCCAGCCTGAATGAGTTCTCCTGCATGTGCAGGGATGAACCGAACTCAGCGACTATCCTCGTCGTAAGGCATGGCGCGTCCCCCGCATGTGCGGGGAAAAGGCACACCCGGACCGCAAGGTTCGGGTGTCCGTGCTTTGGCACAGCCAGCCCCCCATCGTGACAAAGGTCGGAAACTCCGACGTCCGGCGGGCTAGAAAACGTAGGCAAGAGCAACACAACCTGGCTCCGGTCGTGGCTGGATGAAAGACCCATGGCAGGTCAGTGGGTATCCGCACCCGCTCCAAGGTCCTCCACCTGCTTATCGACGGGGCTGTTGATTGTGCGGCGGCGTAAGCACGTTTGAAAAGTCAGCGTGCAGATCACGCGACAGGCAAGCGGGGGAAGACCTCGCCGACCTTGTGGTTCTTTCCCGCCTCTCCCCAAACTTGGGCTCGATTAGTTCAAATCCACCGCCGCCCAAAGCGAACTGAGCGGCAGCGCGAAGTTGCCCTCCCCCAGGGTCAGCTTTTCATGCCCGAGGTAGAATACGATCCCTACGGTGCTGCGGCCTTTTCCCGGGCCATCGGTGGCGAACCACCTCAGGTGCTTGAAATCGCCGGCCGCAACCGTGGTCGCTGCCTTGACTTCGATCCCAACCAACCGGTGCCCTCCATCGATCAGAATGTCGACTTCCCTGCGGTCTGCGCTGCGCCAATGATAGAGACGATAATCTTCGTCCTGCATCGGCAGAGCGCGCTGCAACTCGCCGACGACGAAGCTTTCCAAAAGGCCGCCCAGAGCTTCGGGGCTGTTGCCGATGTCAAAAGATCTGTCGTTCAGTCGGCGAAGCGCACAGGCAATCCCGGTATCCACGAAGTGGAACTTCGGTTGCTTGATATCCCGCTTGCTCTCTCCCGGCATCCACGCGCTCAGCTTGGTCACCAATGAGAGCCGCATGAGAATGTCGAGATATTGATCAACTGTCTCGCGCTTGAGCTTTGCCAGTTTTGCCAATTCGGACGTGTTGATCTCTTGCGCAGTCCGAGCCGCCATTTGATCGATCAAGAACCGAAGTGCATCAGGCTTCCGAACCGGCATGACGTCAGCCACGTCTCGATCCACCACCGCATCGATATAATCGCGATACTGCCGCTGGCGTGACCTAAGAGGCAGCGTGCGGATTTCGGGGTATCCGCCCCTGAGGATGAGGTCGACATAATCTTTGCGCCCCAAGTGCGCGGGATCCGAGATCTGCGGCAGCGCCGGGACGGACTGCATCGCCCAATCGATCAACCGGCTCGCTGGCGCGCGATTGACCTCGGCGGTCGTCAGCGGCCAGAGCTTGAGCGTCTGCATCCGGCCCGCCAGCGAGTCAGCGACCTCCGCCGTGGTGAATACGTTCGATGATCCCGTCAGGACGAACTGCCCTTTCCGGCGGTTGCGATCGACGATTTTCTTGATGGCCAACGCGAGCTTCGGCGACCTTTGCGCCTCATCGATGATAACCGGTGCGTCAGCTAGTTCTTCCGCAAGGCTTGTCAGCTGGCCTTCGGGGTCGGCCTCCATCGCCGCCAAGATCGCCCCATCGTCCAGCGTGATGAACCGTCCCCTCTTAAACAGGTCACGAACAAGGGTCGTCTTACCGACCTGCCGTGGTCCGACAAGGTTGACAACGCGTGCAGTTGCCAAAGCTTCCTGCAGTTCAGGCGTCAGGTGTCGCGGAAGGTATTCATCAATTTCATCCATCTCACGGGATGCCTATCACCGCTTCCACCAAATGTCCATTAGATCTATCACAATATGCCTGTTAGAAGCCGCACCAAACGACCATCACACGCATCTCGCTACGCGGGACCCAGCCCGGCATCGTCGAGGTGTTCCCGCTCCGGCAAGTCTACAAGTGTCTCCAGATCGAAGGCCGCGAGGAACTGATCGGTGGTAACGAAAGTAAACGGCGCGCCGCGTTGGGGGGCGCGGGGGCCGGTGGCGATCAGGCCGCGCGCGTGCAAGCGGCCCGTAAGGTCGCGGCTGATTTCCTTCCCGAAAATGTCCTTCAGCCCGTCGCGGGTGATCGGCTGGTGATACGCGATGGCGGCGAGCACGGCTATGTCGAATTCGCTCAGATCGAAGAGCTGATTCCCGACATCCGCTGCCGCCCGGATTGCGGGTGCATAGGCCGGTCGGGTGCGCAGCATCCAGCCATCGGCAACGCGCGCGAGCTCGAAGGCGCGGCCCTCCAGATCGGCTGAGAGATCGGCAATCAGCAGGTCGACCGATGCCCCCTGCCCCACCACGCGCGCCAGATCGCCGCGCGGCACTGGCGTTGCGGAAGCGAACAGAACCGCCTCGATCCGCCGCATCCATTCGCGCCAGCGGAGGTCTGGCGGCAGATCCTCGAGCTCGCGGTCCAGCGGTGTCCGGTCCTTCGCCATGCTCACACACCATATAGGCGGAAGGTATCGCGCCCGGTCAGCTCGCGGATCGCCCCCAGTTGGACGAGCCGGTCGCACAGCCGCCGCGCGGCACGATCGGGCAGCGGCAGGGCGGCCGGGGCGATTGCGTCCCGGGTGAGGAATAACGTCACCGCCTCCGCCGCCCCTTTCGCCCGCAGCTTTGGCGCCACGGCGCGCAGCCGGGCGGTTCGGCGCGTAAGGTTTGTTGACAGCCGGGCGGCCTCGATCCCAGCAGAATGCACGGCACGATGGCAAGCGAGACGCAGATTCGCTTCCTTCAGGCGCAGATCGGCGCGCTTCAGACCATTGGCGAGTAATGGCGTCACATGGCTCCAACCAAGCGCCTGCGCCAAGGCGGCATCAGCGAGGATCAGCGCCGCGAGAAGCGCACGCGGGGCGTCTGCGAGCACCGCCTCCAGAACGCCCGCCGCCTGCGCGACCGGCGCCCCCTGCCCCGCGGCAAACCAGCCGTTGAGCGCCTCCGGCGGGTGACCCGGCAGAGCACGTTGCAGCGCCGCGCCCGACACCGGCCTCTCCACCGCGCGCCGCCATGCAAGATAGTTCTCGCCCGCAGGCCCCGGCAGATCGCCCTCGCGCAACAGATGCACGGCGTCGCGCAACTCCGCTGCGCGCTCGGGGCGGCCCGAATGCGTCGCACAGACTTCCGCTGCGCGCAGGGCCAGGCGTTCGCGTAACAAGGCTTGGTGGGGGTCGTCTCGCGTCAACACCAGGCGCAGGTGGATCAGAGTCGCGCCCGACAAAAACGCCACATCTTCAGGGGTTTCGCGATGTCCCTGCGTGACCCAGGCCGGCAGCTGCGGTAGGGTTACGCGAGCGTCTGAGATGTCGGGCTTCTGCGACGTCATGATTCAGCCTACCTCTCCGCGGCGCTTTTAGCCAGAAAATTACCGCAAAACCGCCCCGCTTTGTCGGTGGGCTTTATGTCCAATAATCTTGCATTATCGGACCCACGTCGACTAAGCTGAAACCTGCGGGCATTTGCCGGGAAGAAGCCACGTTAAGCAGGCACCGGCGGTGTCCTACAGGCGACCAATTTCCTGCCAGTTGGCAGCCGTCCGAAACGTGCCTTCAGGAGCCTATCCGATGAGCGACAGCCCCGACGCCCCCGACGCATCCCCTGCCCTGCCCGCACATGTCGCGGGTTCCGGCGCGCTCGATCGCCTCGTGGAGACCGCGCGGGGCTACGCGCAGCAATCGGCGGCGGACAATACGCTTTCAGCCTATGCTGCGGATTGGGCGCATTTCGCGCGATGGTGCCGGATGAAGGGCGCGGACGACCTGCCCCCGTCGCCCGAGATGATCGGACTCTATCTTGCGGATCTCGCCGCGCCGGCTGACAACATGGCGGGCCTGTCCGTGCCCACAATCGAGCGGCGGCTCTCGGGCCTAACCTGGAACGTGGCGCAGCGCGGTTTCACCATCGACCGACGCAACCGGCATATCGCCACCGTACTCGCTGGCATCCGTCGCCGTCATGCGCGTCCACCGAAGCAGAAGGAGGCGATCGCTCCCGAGGAGATCCTCGCCATGGCGGCCACCCTGCCCCACGACCTGCGCGGTTTGCGGGACCGCGCGATCCTTCTGCTCGGCTATGCTGGCGGCCTGCGGCGATCGGAGATCACCGGTCTGGATCATGCGCGAGACGAGACGATCGACGGGCGCGGTTGGGTAGAGATAATGGAAGACGGTGCGGTGCTGACGCTGAACGCGAAGACCGGCTGGCGCGAGGTCGAGATCGGGCGCGGCACCTCAGGACGCAGTTGCCCGGTCCACGCGCTCGAGCAATGGCTGCGCTTCGCAAAGATCGGTTTCGGCCCCCTCTTCGTGCGCGTCTCGCGCGATGGGCGTCGGGCGCTCGAGGCACGGCTCAACGACCGTCATGTTGCGCGGTTGATCAAGCAGACCGTCCTCGCAGCCGGCATCCGCAGCGATCTTCCCGAAGCCGAAAGGCTCGCGCTATTCTCCGGCCATAGCCTGCGTGCGGGGCTCGCAAGCTGGGCCGAGGTGGACGAACGCCATGTGCAGAAACATCTCGGCCACGCCTCAGCGGAAATGACCCGCCGCTATCAACGCCGCAAAGATCGGTTCCGCGTAAACCTCACGAAGGCGGCCGGGCTATGACCCCCTGCCCAATCACGCCGCCTGCCCAATGAGTCTACCATAGAGGCCGCGCTCGAGGTGCATCTCCCCAGTCCCAATTTTTTCGACCAAGCCGCGCAGATAGCCAGCCGGAGAGGTAACTCCCCAATGCACAACGCTTCTTGAAAACGAGAGCCTGCGCCGCAATGCCGCCTACTCACCCAAGCGGTCCAGCGCCACCTTCCAGGCATGCTCATACCGCTCAATCATCGGCCTAAGTTGACCGGCAACCCGGTGCAAATCGCCTCAAACCTTCAATAACCCGCCCAAATTGCGCGTCGAAGACGCGAATTCCAGACAGGCTTGCATGATAGTTGGCAGACCAATTTTTGTCCGCTTCTTGCGTATCTCGACAAGCCAGTCGCCCAATTCACTATCGACTGAGGTGTTTGATACCACGGCGACGGCTTGGTCCTTTCGCAGGCCTGGAAGAAAGCACTATGAGACATAGTTCATTGCGGCTGCCCCCCCTACTACGCACGCCGTCAAAGTTGCAATACGTCAAAGTTGCAATACAATGATCGCAGGCTTGGCCACCACGCTTTCCTTTGGATCGCTCGCTGGCGCCAGCATGTTGAAGTGACGTCCCATGCCTAAAGGCAGCAGCCGGGCGAATGTGATGTGCGGAAGGCGTCATTGACGAGCTTCACGAGCAGCAGCGTCAACGCGAAATCAGACGAACGCCTGAGCGCTTCGCGTAGTGCCAAGGTGCAACTTGCACGCCAGATGCATGACCAGCGGCTCGGGCAAGGGCTTCAACGCACCATCGTCCGCTTCGTCGGGCACGTTGACGCCAAGCGCTCGACCAGCAGAGGTGATCACCGTGCCGTGGCCGACACCATCCGTGCTGCCCGCAGCTGAAAGCTCAGCGCCCTGCCCGTCTGCCCGTGGCTCATCCTCAGGCCGTAAGAAGCCCCGATAAACTGCAAGCTCGCCATAGCGGTCAAGCGTCACGAAAGCCTCTGACCGTACGATCTCAGCCGCGTCGAAAATCATCGGCCGGGCCTCGAGCTTCTCCATCGCGACTTCCGACTCGCCAAGACGCGCGTCGATCTCTTCGGGGAATTCGTCCTGCCCCTCGTAATCCTCTTCGAGCGGTCGATACTCGTCAAGCAGCTTGGCATGGGCCGCGCCTTCGTCATCTGTCGTCGGCGCGGGCCTCCGCTCAGCCGCCGCAAACCGTGGCCGTAGCCATAGGGTAGGTCGAGCGAGACCTCGTTCCATTTCCAACATTCGGTCGCGATCGCTTCGGCTTCCTGCTGAAGCTTTTCGCTGACCAGACGATCGAGCAGGGCAGGGGCCACGGCGGCGAGTTTCAGGCGTTGTTTGACCACCTGCGGTGTAACGGAGCAGGCGGCTGCGATCTCTTCATCGCCCTGATGCTTCTCCCACAACGCCAAGAATGCGCGGAACTGATCGAACGGATGCAGTGCAGCGCGCTGCATGTTCGCAGCGAGCGACTCGTCTCCGGCGAGGATCGTAGAATTGACATCCCGCACGATGCAGGGAATGGGCGTCGTCTTGGCCAAGCGTTTTTGCTTCACCAGGAGTGACAGCGCCTGGAAGCGCCGACCGAAGGCGGGTATTTCGAACTTGCCGGTCTCGGGACCATCATCCGCCAGAACGGGCCGTACGCTCGGGCTCTGCAGCAACCCTCGGCGGCCGGTGTCTCCGGCCAGTTCCTCGACCGAGATGCCAGCCGTGATGCGCCGGACGTTGGACTGGCTCAGCACGAGCTTGTCGATGAGAATGTCCCGGGATGGGGACAGGGTGACTTTCTTGGCAAATTTCGCCATCAGTTCTTCTCCACGACGGGCGCCGGACGCCACTCTTACAATCTCACTTCCCGTCATCCCTCAACCAAAAAACCTTTCCCTCTGATATTCTGACGCTCCCGAGGCAGGGCTTTAACAGCTGTTAATTCGTCAGTCCCGAGGTGACGAAACAGTCCCCAGTTTCGGCACCTTAACAACTGTTAAGCTGCAGATCGCCGTCCAACCAATGCCATGACCATCGGCCCACAGGAAAACTCACCGGCTGCAGCTTTGGCAGTCAAAGCTCGCAAGTATCCACCAGGCGATCTGATGTCCTCGAAACGTTCCAGCATAGCAGAAACAACGATCGACGCTTGCTCCGGACCCATGAACCGCTGGGCTTCTTCCCATGCAGACGCACTAATCCCCATGGCTGGCCGCACGTGGCATGCCGCGTCGAAAAGCTGATGCCAATGCCGGATTTCGCCTTGGTAGAAGGTCTTGAGCGAGGGACATGCCGCGATCACTAGATGCAGCGGGATCTTTGGAATGTGTCTTGTGTTCCGTTCATCGACGTCAGCCACAGACTCATCCGTGTCCACATCTGGCACGCCGTCCGCCGCCCCGCTTTTTTCTAAAGCAGGTTCAAGATCTATAGATTCTTTATTTGAATTATGATGGTGACGCTCAGATCGGGCACCATTGGTGTTCATTTCTTCTGTTTCAGGGCCATCAATAAGGTTGCGCGCCTGGTCGAGAAGAGCTTCAAGATCGGCTCGATAAACCTCGAGGTCCTCGATTGAAAGCTTGCGCCGAAGCCCGCGAGCTGTGAGGGTGGCCTTGTCACGAAGCTGATCCCAGATGCCTAGGCCTGGCTGCATCTCGTCTCCGAACTCCGCGAGAGCCGCGAGATCGCGCCGCATGAGGCTTACAACCTCTCTCAGACGCCTGGCCCGCTCCTCAGCCTCACGTACGGCCTCTGCGGCACGTGCTATCTCCTCGGACTGGCAGTAGAGCGGGGAAAGATCGAAGCCAAAGGCAACGCGCTCTTCGCCGTGCTTGCGGACGTAGCGCTTTCCATTGGGGCTATCACGCCGCTGGAGCAAACCAGCCTCGACAAGACGCGCGAGATGACGACGCATCGTGGAGCAGGGCATACCATTCAGGCGCTCACAGATCGCCTTGTTCGAGGGGAAGACCACCATCTCGGCGTTCCCGCCAAGTGCATCGTCTGGAAAGAAGCTGAGAAGCCCCTGCAAAATAGCCAAATCGCGTTCCGACACGCCAAAGGCCGCTTGTGCCTTCGAGAGCTCGCGCAGGAGTTCCCACTTGTTGACGGGTCTGCCCGGAACAGATGCCTCGGGTCGCTCGATCACGCGCAGGTGGGCGTGCGAAATCGGCCGCATAAACGGCGAAATCGGTGTGTACTTCATGAAAACCTTCACGAAGGCAAAATTTCTACGGCCCGCGAATCGCTTTGCGCTTGCGGGGTAGGGGCCAGAACGCTACATTCAGAAGTGCGAAAACTGAGATTTTGTAGCGGGCTGATCCCGGTGCGAAACCTTACAAAGGTCTCGTGAAGCTAGCTTCTCGGGGCCTTTTTCTTTTTTGCCTGTATCGTGCCTCCTTCTTGTTGGTTGCTCTTCCTCAGTCTTCTGAACGCTTCCAGCGCTCATGAAGCTCGGTAATCAGCTTTGAGGCATTGCCCTCCAACCAGCTGACAAATTCAGGTTCATCCGTAGTCAGATCGAGTTTTAGCTGCTTGCCTTGGCGACCGGTCTTGACTGTCGCAGCTCCGACACCGGGGATCGCCAAAGCAGGCGCGCCTTTGCGAGGCGGACTTGCCTTCCTCTCCGCGCTCTTCGCAGCTTCCAGAACTGCGAGAAACGCACGATCAGAAACTTCATCGCCCGAGCCGGAACTTTCGGACTTGGCTGCATGAGCTGCGGCTTGCAATTGGTCTCGATCACCGTCGTAGGCACCCAAGGCCTTTTTGAGTTCTTCCCATCTCGGGCGACCAATCCCAGGAGCTGCACCAATTGCCTGGATGAGTTCCTCGCCAACCGTCCGAACGACATTCGAGAGTTGTGAAACCGCAGCTTCGCGGAGGTTAAGGACTTCGGCGACACCTCGATTAGTGCGCTCCGCCCCTTCCAAATGGTCGCCGTCCAGAAGCGCCGTCGCTACAAGCGCACGTTCAATAAAGCTCAGATCACGACGCTCTTGGTTCTCGAGAAGCTGATCTCGAAGCGCTTGATCACCCTCAACTTCCGTGACGATGGCTCGAACTTTGATACCGAGTTCGCGACATGCTTCCAGGCGTCTGCGGCCATAGATCAGGTTGTAGCGATCACCTTCCAGTGGGCGGACCAAGACAGGCACACGCTGACCGTTCTTGGCAATAGAGTTCTTCAGGCCTTCAACTTCAATCTGAAGCCTGTCATCCAACCGTCCTTCGGTAACAATCTGCGCCGGCTCGATCTCAAATACACCGCCGCGCAGGCGGCGCCCTTCAAGAGCGTCAGGAGCGTTGCGAAGGGTCTGCAGCGGCAGGCCAAGTTTAGGCTTTCTGGCCATTTCGCCCCCATGTGTTCTGGATGATTTCAGCGATCTCATCGTTGACTGCGTTCATGGATTCGATCGCACGATCAAACGTCTGACGCGTGAAGTCCTTTTTGTCAGCTTCGTAGAGCGTTTGCTTGGTCAAGCCGGCGTCAGAGATTGCGGTCGATTCAACCATGTGATTGGTCAGGACCGACCTCCCAAACAGCCCGCGAATGAAAGCGATGACTTCGGTTTGTGGCGCGTCGCCGACTTTGTATCGCGTTGGCAAAAAGCGCAGCCAATCGAAGCGTAAATTTGCGCCTGCATCCCTGATCACTCCCAAGAGATCCGCAGTCATTCGCAGGAATTGGGACATCGACATGAGGTCAAGCATCTGCGGGTGAACCGTCACGAGGACACCCGAGGACGCGGAAAGTGCTGACATCGTCAAGAAACCAAGCTGCGGCGGGCAGTCGATCACAACAACGTCGTAGTTTGCTTCAACACTATCGAGAGCATCATGAACTCTCGCAAAGAACGCCTTTGCACCTCCTCGCTGGATAGCAGCAGGCGTCTCGTGCTCGAACTCCATAAGTTCGAGGTTGCCCGGGATGAGATCAAGGCCGCGGATGTAGGTCTTGCGGATCACTTCGCCGATCGGAACCGGGTCGTCGTAGCGAACGGCATCATAAAGGGTCCCGCCCTCCATAAGGTCGAGTTCCGGCTGGATTCCATGAAGAGCTGAAAGGGATGCTTGAGGGTCGAGATCGATCGCAAGAACCCTGTACCCCTTAAGCGCCAAGCGTTGAGCGAGGTGAGCAGACGTCGTCGTCTTGCCTGACCCGCCCTTGAAGTTCACCACTGAAATGACTTGAAGCTCGTCAGCGTCGCGACGTCCAGGCACGTAAGTTCCAGACTTCTTTGCATTTCCTTCAAGTGTCTGACGGATTTCCCAGATATCGTCCAGGGTATAGCGGCGATGACTTCCAGCCGTCGTCTCGACGTCAACGATCTTTCCTTCTCGATGAAGCTTACGAAGATAGGTATGATCGACGCCAAGGAGTTCAGCAGCTTCGCCGCTAGTCAAAGTGCGCATCACCTTCTTTGCATCCGGCGGGAAGTGCGCAGCGCGCTGCGCATGCAGGTTCGACGCGAGAAGTTCCGCGTAGTGCCCGATGGCGATGTCTAGATCCTGCTCTACTTCGCTCATGTCTGCTCCGATCCGTGGGCGCGTTTTTTATGTTACCGCGCGTTATTTTTCGAGACTATTGCCCGACCAACCAGATTCGTGCAAGCACTTTCTAGATTTAGCGGCAATCGGTTAGGCGAACACAAGTGTCATCTTAAGAGGAGCCCCAGCTATTCAGCACACTCCAGCAGCATTCTGACTGAGGAACGCTGCCAGCTGGTGCGACCGCGAGGGGTGCGCTCACGCATGGATTCCGTTCGGTCGCAGATTGCCTGCAAGGTGATTTCGGGGTAAGCACCTCCGATTGCGGCGACAATCGCAGGCAGGCGATCGTCGTTTTCGCGACGTCCAGCGCGTCCAAGCAATTCAGCGGGCAGGAATCGGTCCCCCACGTATACCTTCACCGCGCGGAGCAAACGGCCTTGGGTCCAGTGGCGGGCGTGGGACAGGGGACCATTGATGATACGAAGCACGTCTTCCCAGGCCATATCCGGCCGCAGGCGGCGCACATGGGGCACCCAATCCTGCGCTGTCTCGTTCAAGCGCTCCATGTAGCCGTCCTGTCGTGCCGACCGCACCTTACGCAGCGCTTAAGGGCCCTTGGCGCGAAGACCTGGGTTGCCGCCGACGCGCCTTTTTGAGCGTGCCGAGGCAAGTCTGGCCTTGGTACGCTCGCGGATCAGAGCGCGTTCGAACTCAGCCGCAGCGCCCAGAACCTGCAACGTGAACTTGCCCTGAGGCGAGGCAGTGTCGATCGGATCCTGGAGCGAGCGGAAGAACGCCCCCTTGCCCTCCAGCCTTTCGATCACCTCAAGCAAGTGCGACAAAGACCGCGCAAGCCGGTCGATCCGCACGACGACCAGCGTGTCGCCTTTGCCAATCCGCTCCAGCAAACGTGCAAACACCGGCCGCGCCCGATTGCCACCTGAGGCGTGCTCTTCAAAGATCTCTACGCAACCCGCAGATTAAAGGGCCTCAGACTGGGGCAGGGGGGAGCTGATCCTCTGTGGATACGCGCGAATAGCCTATCAGGGGCATGGAAAAGAGCAGTTTGCAATTTTATATATCACGAATAAACGACCGATTGAAACTCGCTGGCGATAGCCCTGCGGCACGGTCAGGTTGACCCGGACCCTGTCGCGCTGGCGCTGGTACCGGCAGGTCATTTGGCCGAGGTATGTCCGAGTTGCTTCTGGGCGTAGCGTTCGTCGACTTCTGCCGAACTGGCGAGCCGGCGTCGAAGACAATGCGCTTGATCAGGCGCGACATGCTTGTCGTTCAGCCGAGTTTCTGCGGAGCGCTTGCCGTACCGCGAGGTGGTGACAAAGACCGAACCGAAGTCGGTCTTCAAAGTGCAGCCATCGCTCGAGCGCATTTACAGGGCAGGGGAGGTGCCCGATCCGGACGCCAGAGCGGCAAGGTTGAGTCCGATCATCTCCGGTGAAGGAGGCTGCCGGTTCGCGCCCTTCATCCGGCACCAGCGTGCAAAGTGCGCCCAGTCCTTCACGTATACTTTCAGCGTATTGTCGGGGCCGATGCGCGCGCTTGTTCGCAGGCCGTGTCGATCCGCCGATCGCGGGTGCAAAAGCCCGCCGAAAGCACGGAATAATTACGCCTCGCTGTTAGGGTGATCTCTTAGGTGATCGAAGGCTCTAACATTAAATTTTCGATGTTTTCTGCCATAAGCTGGACATGTTCGCGCATGCCTGAAAATGCAAGATTATTGGACATAAGGAAGCCCAACAAAGCGGGGCGGTTATGCTGCAATTTTCTGGAGAAAAGCGCCGCGGCGGGGTAGGCTCAGGACATGACATCGCTGATGCCCGACATCTCTGACGCTTACGAAACCTTACCGCACCTGCCGGCTTGGGTCACGCGGGGGCATGGCGAAACCCTTGAAGATGTGGCGTTTTTGTCGGGTGCCGCGTTGAGTCATCTGCATCTGGTGTTGAAGCGCGACGCCGCCCCCCATGCTTTGTTGCGCGAACGTCTTTCATTACGCGCAGCGGAACTTCGCGTGACCCATTCGGGCCGCCCCGAGCGTGCGCCGGACCTACGCGACGCGGTGAACCTTTTGCGCGACGGTGATCTGCCAGGACCGGCGGGCGAGGTCTATCTAGCATGGCGGCGCGCGGTGGAGCGGCCGACCTCGGTCGCGTCGCTTCATCGTGCGCTGCCGAATCACGCGCCGGAGGCGCTCGAACGTTGGCTGGCGGTGGGGCAGGGGGCCCCGGTCGCGCGGGCGGCGGACGTTCTTGAGGCGGTTCTTGCCGAGGCGCCGCGCGCGCAACTCGCAGCGCTGATCCTCGCCGACGCCGCCTTGGCGCAGGCGCTTGGTTGGAACCATCTGGTGCCGCTGCTTTCAACGGGCCTCAAACGCGCCGAGCTGCGCCTGACCGGGACGGAGCTGCACCTCGCCTGCCACCGCGCGCTGCATACGGCTGCCATCGAGGCGGTCCGGCTGTTAACAGACCTTACTCGCCGAACCGCCCGGCTGCGTGCGGTGGCGCCGAAGCTGCGCGCAAAAGGGGCGGCGGAGGCGGTGGCGTTATTCCTCTCCCGGGATGCCGTTGCCCCTGCGGCCCTGCCGCTACCCGATCGCGCCGCGCGCCGGCTTTGCGACCGGCTCGTCCAACTGCGTGCGATCCGCGAGTTGACCGGGCGCGACACCTTCCGCCTGTATGGTGTGTGAGCATGGCGAAGGACCGGACATCGCTGGACCGCGAGCTTCATGACTTGCCGCCCGAGCTACGTTGGCGCGAATGGATGCGGCGGATCGAGGCGGTGCTCTTTGCCTCCGCAACGCCAGTTCTACGCGACGATCTGGCGCGGGTGGTGGGGCAGGGGGCGTCGGTCGACCTGCTGATCGCCGATCTCGCCGCCGATCTGGAGGGGCGCTCATTCGAGGTCGCTCGCGTCGCCGACGGTTGGATGCTGCGCACCCGGTCCTCTTATGCGCCCGCGATCCGGGCAGCGGCGGATGTCGGAGACCAGCTCTTCGATCTGAGCGAATTCGACATAGCCGTGCTCGCGGCCATCGCTTACCACCAACCGATCACCCGCGACGGGCTGAAGGACATTTTCGGCAAGGAAATCAGCCGCGACCTCACGGGCCGCCTGCACGCGCGCGGCCTGATCGCTACCGGCCCTCGCGCCCCTCAACGCGGCGCTCCGTTTACTTTCGTTACCACCGATCAGTTCCTCGCGGCCTTCGATCTGGAGACTCTGCAGGATCTGCCCGACCGTGAAGGGCTGGAGGATGCGGGGGTGATGGAGGCGGATCAGGAGCACGTCTCCAAGTGATCCCGCGCGCGTCACTCTCCCTCGCAAACTTAAAAGTTCTCATCGCGTTGCAGCAACTCTTAGTCGCGATGGGCACGAAACTCGTTTGCGCGCAATGCCAATGAATTTACCTTAAAGAAGACACTTGCCTCTCGGAGCGGGGCTCCGGTGAGTTCAGCTCGTTTGGCGGCTCGGCCTGCGTTTGCTCCTCCGCTAGAACTTGCATGAATGCCGCTGCCGCCGGAGACAATGAGCGTCCTGGCTGGCGCACCAGACCGATCCGGCGACGCATCCCGAAATCGCGAATTTCACGACGCACGAGACGATCGGTCGGCAAAACGGCGAGCGTCAGCTCTGGAAGTGCGGTGATGCCAAGCCCCGCCGCCACGAAAGCCCCGGCCGTGGCGAGATGCGCAACTTCGAACCGCGGCGAAAGCGGGCGGTCAAGGCGCAGGCAGGCGCTGTCGAGCAGTTCTCGCACCGAAGTGCCCTGCGCCATCGCGATGAACGGCATCTCGACCAATTCACCCCAATCATAGAGACGATCCTCCGCAAGTGGCCCGTCAGGGGCGCCGATCGCGAGGAACCTGTCATCCGTCACCGGCTGAAATGAAAGCCGCGACCGGGTGGAGCCCGTTCCGGCGGTGAAGCCGATCTCGGCCCGACCCGACTCCACGACCTCGATCACGCTCTCGGACAGGGCATCAATGATCTTCAGGTCGATCTGCGGATGGCGCTGCGCGAAGCGACGCAGAATACCCGGCAACAGTGCCGCCGTGACCGAGGGCAGTCCGGCGATTGTCAGCTGCCCATGGCGCGCCGAAAGATGCGCGTCGAACTCTGCCTGAGCATCGTCGGCGGTGTTGACCATTCGCTCGGCAATGCGGGCAAAGACCTCCCCGCTCGCGGTGAGCAACACATTGCGCGTATCGCGGTCGAACAGCCGCACCTTCAGCCGTTCCTCCAGCGCCGCGACCTGTCTCGACAGCGCAGACGGCGACATCTTCAACGCCTCGGCGGCGGTCCGAAATGTTCCCGTGCGCCGCAGGGTCAGAACGGCTAGATAATCCGATAGGGAAATATTATTGCGATTCATGCATCAATTATGCAGAAGTTTTCTATTTTCGCAACAGAGCAGCTGTCTGAATATGGTAGCGCCCCCAAAGGGCATCCAAGGGAGGATACAATGAAATACACGCTCGCCGCGCTCCTCAGCGCGACCCTTCTCGCATCGCCGCTGGCTGCGCAGGAGAAAGATTTGCTGATCGGATCGACGTCCGCTTCGTCCAGCCATTACGGCTATTTCGTCGCGGTCGGTCAGCTCATCAACGAAAAGGCCGAAGGGCTCAAGGCCTCCGTCGTCGAGACCGGTGCTACCATGGACAACATCCGGCGCATGGCCCGCGGACAGATCGACCTCGGTCTCGTGACCACGAATGCGGTGCAGCACGCGGATGCGGGCACCAACGCCTTCGAAAGCAACCCGCAGGATCTGCGTCTGCTCTGGGTCTACACCAATGCGCCGCAAAACGTCATCGTGCGCGCTGACTCCGGTGTCGACAGCCTTGAGGGGCTGAAGGGCAAGCGCTTCAATCCGGGGATCAAGGGCGGCTCCACGGAGGCTACGACCGAGGCCGTGTTCGACACGCTAGGTCTTTCGGCGGACTACGTCCGCGGCTCGACCACCGACATCGTCGGCGCGATCAAGGACAACAGGCTGGCAGGCTACGTCAAATCCGGCTCGGGCACGAAGCTCGACGGGTCCACGATGGATATTGCGGTCTCGACCGACATCAACGTGCTTGGCCTGAGCGACGCGCAGGCAGAGAAACTGCGCGCGGATATGCCGGACATCTCCGTCGTCAATATTCCCGCAGGTGCCGCAGAGGGCATTCCCGCCTACAGCACCTGGGCTTTCGGTGTCGGCGTGGCGGCCCCCGCTTCGATGGACGACGAGACCGCCTATAAGATCGTCTCCGCAATCATGTCTGACGACACCGCGCAGGCCAATGCAATGGCCAGCCTGAAAGGCGCAAATCTGGCTCAGATGACGCTCGATTACGGCACCGTGCCGCTGCACCCCGGTGCGTTGCGCTGGTTCGAAGAGCAGGGCATGGACGTCCCCGCCAAACTGAAGGGCGAGTAAATGAGCCGCGCGAACCTCCCGGTCATCCAAAAGGGATTGGCGATCCTCGTCGGCGCCTTCGTGTTCTACACGGCGGCCACCGGCCCGTTCGAGGGGCTGATCCAACGGGCCCTGTTTCTTGCCCTGATCACCGCGTTGGGGTTCGCGCTCTATCCCCTCGGCGCCGGCAAAAGCTGGCGCAAGCTCGGGCTCGTTATCGACCTTCTCCTCTGCGCAGCAGTTCTGGTTGCCTGCGGCTATGTGATCTGGAACTACGACAAGATCATGTCGTCGCTGCCCTGGGCGACCACGCTGGACAAGGCACTGACGGTCGGCCTCGTGCTGGCGGTGCTGGAACTGGGGCGGCGTACGGTGGGGCTGATCTTTCCGGTGCTGGTGTTGATCGGGATCGGCTATGCGCTTTACGGAGACATGCTGCCCGGCGCGCTGCACCATCGCGGCTTTGACAGCGCCTTCGTGACCGAGACGATTTTTCTGGGAGACCTCGGCATCTGGGGAATGCTGACAGGTGTCGCGGCCACGGTGATCGCGGCATTCGTGCTGTTCGGCGCGCTGTTGTTGCATAGCGGCGGCGGTCAGGCCTTCATGGATCTTGCGATGCGGCTCGGCGGGCGGCAACCTGGTGGGGCGGCGAAGATCGCCACCATTGCGAGCGGCCTTTTCGGTATGATCTCCGGCTCGGCCGTGGCCAATGTGGCAACCACCGGCAACTTCACCATCCCGATGATGATCCGCCTGGGATATCCGCGCGCCTTCGCGGCAGCGGTTGAGGCCGTCGCCTCCACCGGCGGACAGATTGCGCCGCCGATCATGGGGGCTGCAGCCTTCGTGATGGCCGAGATTCTCGGCGTGCCCTATACGACGATCATCCTCGGCGCGATCATCCCTGCGGTGCTGTTCTACGCCTCCGTCTTTGTCACTGTGCATTTCGTCGCGGTGAAACGCGGCCTCGCTATTGTCCCCGACGAAGAGCTGCCCGCCTGGGCAACCATCCTCGCGCCGCGCCGTATCGCCCCTATCCTTTGCGCGCTTGGTGGCCTTGGGATCGGCATCTGGCTGGGTCGCTCGATCGCCACCTCCGCTTTTTACGGGGTCGTCGGGCTCTTGATCGCCTTCGTGGCCACCGAATGGGGACGCCTGTCACCGCGAGAGATGGCGGCCCAAGTTATCAGCGGTTTGGAAGACGCAGGCAAGGGCCTTGTTATCATCGGCGTGCTGCTGGCGGGGGCGCAAATCCTCGTCTCGATGATCAACTTGACTGGCATCGGTGTCACGCTGTCGTCCCTGATCGTATCGATGGCCGGAGATAGCGTGCCTTTGGTGGCTCTGATCGTGGGTCTGGTCTGCCTGATCATGGGAATGGGCTTACCGACCACCGCCGCCTATGTTCTGGTCGCTGCCGTGCTTGCCCCGGCGATGACTGCGGTGGGCGTCGACCCGTTGGCCGCGCATCTCTTCGTGTTCTACTTCGCCACTATCTCGGTGATTACGCCGCCAGTCTGCGTCGCCGTCTTCGTCGGTTCGGGTATCGCCAACACCAATTGGCTGCCGGCAGCCGGGCACGCGGTGCGGCTTGGCGCTGTGACCTATCTCGTTCCGTTCTTGTTGCTGATCTTTCCCGGCATGCTCTTCACCGGCGGCCCGCTGGCAATTGCCGAGGCGATGCTGGGCGGTGCGGCGCTGGTCGTCGCGGTTCCAGCCCTGCTCGTCGGCGCGCCGATGACGGGCTCAAGACCGTTCGATATCGCGCTCCTGATCGCGGTGATCGGCCTGGCCATCTGGCCGAACCCGGCCACACCGATCGTTGCTTTGGCGCTCCTGTTCGGCGCGTTCAAATTCGGTCAACGCCAGAAAGGAGCCATGGCATGACTTTCCGTATCGGCTGTGGCGCGGGGTTTCAGGGAGACCGGATCGACCCCGCGAAAGACCTCGCTGAGCGCGGCGCGCTGGATGTGCTGGTCTTCGAATGTCTCGCCGAGCGCACCATCGCTCTTGCGCAACAGGCGCGGCTGGAGGATCCGAATGGCGGTTTCGATCCTCTGCTCGAGCGACGTCTGCGCGCGTGCCTGCCCGGCTGCGCGCGAAACGGCACGAAAATCGTGACCAACATGGGAGCGGCCAACCCGCGCGCGGCGGGGGAATGTGCCCGCGCCATCGTTGCCGAACTCGGGCTGCCGCTGACCGTCGCAGCGGTGACCGGCGATGATGTGTCGGACCGCATCGCGGATTACCGGCTCGATGAGATCGGAGAGACCGCAGGCGCGCTCGGGGCGCGGCTCGTCTCCGCCAACGCATATATCGGTGTCACCGGCATCGTCGACGCATTGTCTCGAGGGGCCGATATCGTGATTTGCGGGCGCGCCTCGGATCCGGCCCTGTTCCTCGCGCCCTTGGTGCATCACTTCGGCTGGGAGATGAGCGATTATACCCGCCTCGGGCGCGGTACGCTGATCGGACACCTTTTGGAATGCTCAGCACAGATAACTGGCGGGTATTTCGCCGATCCAGGAAAGAAAGACGTCCCGAACATCGCGCATATCGGCTTTCCGCTGGCCGAGGTCTCTGCCGATGGAAATGCGGTGATCACGAAACTGCCGGGCACTGGCGGGCTGGTGACTCCGGCCACCTGTACCGAACAGATGCTCTACGAGATTCACGACCCCGCCGCCTATGTGCAGCCGGACGTGATCGCGGATTTCTCAGACGTCACCTTCGAACAGGTCGGCCCCGATCGCGTAGCCCTCCGCGATGCTGACGGACGTGCCCCGACCGGATGGCTGAAAGTGTCGGTCGCGTATCGGGACGGCTGGCAGGGCGAGGGGCAGATTTCCTATGCAGGAGCCAATGCCCATGCTCGCGCAGAATTAGCCGCCGCAATTCTCGATGAACGGCTCAAGGAGGCGGGGATCACCGAGCGACTTTCGCAGGTGCTCGGCACCGAGCACGACTTGCGTTTGCGTTACGCGGCCAGATGTCCTGACCGCGCCACCGCCCAGACCGTCGCCCAAGAGGTCGAAGCGCTTTATCTCTGCGGTCCTGCCGCCGGGGGCGGCGTCACCAAATCGGTGAAAGAGATTATCGCCATCGCCTCTACACTCTTCCCCGCCGCCGAAGTGTCGACCTGCGCGCAGCTGATGGAGCCTCACCATGAAATTGCATGACCTTGCCCACGGGCGCACCGGCGATAAGGGCGATACCTCGAACATTTCGGTAATCGCCTATCGGCCGGAAGACTTCCCTCGCCTTGAGGCACAGGTCACGTCGGAGCGGGTCGCTGCCCATCTCGGCCAACCGTCCGAAGCGGTGACACGCTATGTGCTGCCAAAGCTTTGCGCGATGAATTTTGTGATCCGGGGCGCGCTGGCCGGGGGCGTCACCCGCTCTCTGGCGCTAGATGCACATGGAAAATGCCTGTCTTCGGTCTTGCTCGAAATGCCGCTCAATCCGCGCGGAGCGGGCTGACCTGGAGGCAATTCCGGGCGAGCGCGCGGATCACGTCACGATTTGGCCTCCGGTCCGGGTCGGGAGCCAGACGCTCTCGGCCCAAAGCTGCCTTTCGTCATTGGTCGAACGCTGCAACGCAGCTTCCCAGAACCGGTCATTCGGACAGGTATGTCGCATTATGGAACGTAGCGGTCGTAATCGCGCTTGCTTTGAAAGCACCTGGTTGTTTCTGGAAATGCGGCTGCTGAAACCTCACTGGCGCGAAGCGGAGCGGGACCAGGCAAGACGGCTATCGCGTGATGCGGTCGGCAGATGTTGAAAACATCACGACTGACTTTCCTTCAGTCTGCCTCAACCCACAGCTTTCCAGCATCGCGCGCGACGGAGCGTTGTCTTGTGCGACAAACTCCATCGTCGCTTCCGCTCCGAGTTCAGTGACAGCAGCAAGGTTGCACAGCGCGTCCATATGCTTGCCGATGCCCAGCCCCCGCAGCGCGGGATCGACTGCGATCAGGCCAACCCATGCTGACCTGAAAAAGGGGCTGTGTCGATTGTGGGTCATGGCCGCGAACCCGGCCGCAACCATACGGCCGTCGCTACTCTGCAACGCGATGAGCTGCGCGGGAAAAAGCTTGCCAAGCAGAGCGTCCGTCGAGAAGGGAGAAATGCCCTGATCTGCCAGGAATGACTGGACATCGCGAGCCCTCTGCGGTGTCAACGCCTCGTCGGGCACACGCGACAGGTCCTCTGGAAGTCCGCTATCTGTTATTTTTGCGCAGACGTCGCGGATGGTATTTGCATCCGCCATGAACAGGTCCCAGAGATGCAGCTTGGGATCGAAGCTGCTCAGCTCTTCGCGCGCAGTCTCAACCGTCTGCGCATCGACACCGCGAAGCGTGATCATGCCTTCGTCAACCATGCTATTGCGTAACCGGTCCCAACCCAGCTGCGCCGGGTCGTCGCTCGAAAAGGTGCGGGCGTGAAGCACCGCGCCAGGCGTGTCGATGAGCTCGGCCACCTGCTCATCTCGGGCTTTTTGAAGCGCCTGTATCTTTTCATCGCCGAAATAGGGAGACATGACAGCAGTCATTGCCAAGACATCCTATGCCAATTTATCGACCAAGATCGCGTTGAGCGTTGAACCCGAGCGACGCAAGATGGCAAGCTCTTGGAATTCCTGCGAGTTCCAAAAACCTTTCGCACAACTGCGGTCTGGAAACTCGATGATGAACGCAGCATCAGGAATCGCGTTCTCGCCTTCCATGCCCTCGGGGTCGCCGCCTCTCACCAGAAACTGTCCACTATGCTGCGCTACGACGTCGGGGATCTTCGAGAAGTATTCGTTCATCCAGTCTCGACTGTGAATTTGCATCTGGCCGATTATGAATGCTGCCATTGTCGCACGTCTTGTCGCTGAGGAGATCGATAGAGAAATACGCCGCCATCAAACCCCCAGGGATGTCAAACCACGCAAAACTTCGTGGCATCTTCGGTGCGGGTCAAAGATCGGACATATGTGCTGCGCGCCAAATCGGTAAACTTGAGCTCGAAGTGACTTGCGGCAGCGTAACACAATTGCCCCCTTGGGCGGAGCAGTTTATCGCGCACTCGCGGATCGCTCGAAGCCGACCTCCATCGTCTATGCCGCATGCCAATTTCATTTAGGGGGCGGAGACACGCACGAAACCGTCGAATATTCTGTCTTGCCCCCGCCGGGTCGGCGTGTCTGCAAGGGGTGCGGGCCACACCGGTGAGGGCGTGACCCTGGCTTGCCCATCAGCCCGCGTCAGACAAGGCTACGGCATCGGGGCCGGCAGGATAATGCAAGCGGTCGCCAGCATCAGTCGCAGCACACCAGACCGCCTCGGCCACGTCGCTTTCCCGCGTCACCATTTCGGGCGTCGCAAAAGCTTCGAAAACCGGCCCGGCATAGCTGGCGTAGCTCTCCGGGATCAGATCCTCGATACGAAACTGGCTGTTCTCGGCAAACCGGGTTGTCGGACCATAGCCCGGCTCGACCAGCCGCGCCTTCACGCCGAAATACCCGAGCTCATGTGCCAGCGAGCCGGTGAGCCCCTGGATGGCCTGTTTGCTCGCGGTGTAGAGCGCAGCGAGCGGCATCGGAGCGAGCGTAGTGCTTGAGGTGACGTTGACGATCACCCCTGAGCGGCGTGCGCGCATCTGAGGGATCACCGCCTGGGTCATCGCGATCGTGCCGAAGGTGTTGGTCTCGAAAATCTTGCGGATCAGCGGCATCGGCGTCGCCTCGACAGCGCCCACGAGGCCGATCCCGGCATTGTTGACCAGAACGTCGATCGGGCCGGCGGCCTCGATCACGGCTTTGATGCTGTCCGGGTCGATGATGTCGAGCGGCAAGACCCGGATGCGCTCGGACGCGGGCAAGGGGCTGGCTTGCGGGTTGCGCATGGTGGCGATCACGTTCCAGCCTTTGGTGTGGAAGTGACGCGCGGTTTCAAGCCCGTAGCCGGACGAGCTACCGGTGATGAGAATGGTCTTCATGTCGGTTTCCTGTGAAATCTGTTGACGACCGAGAAATAGCGGGCGCAAATCGAACTATCTGCAATGGATAGTCCAAAAAAGGTTTGCGATAGTCCAAATAAGTGCCGCAATGCCCACCGCAACCTCCGATCCGCTTGCTCAGGTGATCGCGCTTTTGCGCCCCCGTGCCATCTTCTCTAAAGGCATAAGTGGCGCCGGGCGTTGGGCGGTGCGCTATTCGGCTTTCGGTCAGCCGGGGTTTTGCGCCGTGACCGAAGGAAGCTGTCGCCTCGCTGTCGATGGCGAGACGCCGGTGGTGCTGGAGGCTGGAGATTTCGTGCTGCTGCCGGCCACCCCGGCCTTCACCATGTCCGGTCTCGAACCGGCACCGCCGGTCCTGATCGATGCCTTGCAAGCCGCAAGCGGGCAAGCAGACCCGCAAGGAGACGTCCGTTATGGCCGACGCGACGGGCCCGCGGATGTCCGGCAGTTCGGCGGTTATTTTGCCTTCGCCTCCCCCGACGCCGCGCTGCTGGTGTCGCTGCTACCCCGGATGATCCACATCCGCGGCGTTCCGAGACTGACGGAACTGGTGCGCATGGTCGGCGAGGAGGCGGCACAGGAGAATGCCGGGCGGAGCCTCATTCTGGCCCGGCTGGTGGAAATCCTGCTGATAGAAGCTCTGCGCTCCGTGCCCAGAGACGCGGCGCAACCGGGGCTGCTGCGCGGGCTGGCCGATGACCGGATTGCAGTCGCGCTGCGGCATATGCATGGCGATACGGAGCGATCCTGGACCGTCGAGGGGCTCGCCCTCGCGGCGGGCATGTCCCGCTCCACCTTTTTCGAACGTTTCGCCCGCATCGTCGGAATGCGCCCGATGGAATATCTCCAGACTTGGCGCATGGCCGTCGCCAAGGATCTCCTCTCCGCCGGCACGGTCCCTCTCGACGAGGTGGCGCAGCGGGTCGGCTATGGCTCCGCCAGCACCTTCAGCACCGCGTTCAGCCGCCATGTCGGCATGCCACCGGGCCGATACATGCGGCGTGCAGTCGATCTCCAGCCTCGTGACAGCGGATCATTGCGCCCGCCATTGATGTGAGACCGACGAGAAGGGGCATCTGGCATGAGGTCACGAACCAAGCCAGTCTCCGTCCTTCTCTATCCACGTTGCTCCCGGCCCGTTGCTGCCGTTGCTGAATGCTTCAGCGAATGTCCGTTATTAGCCCGCATCTCCAGCGGCGCCGCAGCTTGAAAGGTGCAAATGTAGGGGCTCGTAGGACGTATCGTGCTCAAACGACCGGCTGTTGCCGTGTCCCCATTTGTCTCAGGGCGTGCACCGCTTGCGCTGGACTGAATTGGGGAGTGCGCAGACAAGGTGTTCGCCTGTCGCGCTGAGAGGATCGAAAGGGCCGACGGAGGCAGAAAAGTAGAAAATTTGAAGCAAGATTGCATTGGATAGAGACGACAGCACTAAGGTTTTCCCTGAGCCTTCAAGAGCAAGGATCGTCGATCAGCCGCGAGGGCTTGGCGAAGGCGCGAAGACTTTTCGCATCGGTGACCGTCACACCGCTCCCCTCGATTTCGACGCCGTAAGGCCTCAATTGACGGATTGCGCGGCTCAGGTTCTCCGGTGTCATCCCGAGGTAGGATGCCAAGCGCCGTTTCTCGATCCCGAGCTCGAATTCATCAGCCTTGTCTTCGTTTGCGTGGCGATGAAGAAGGTAGTTGGCCAAACGCTCGAGAGACGTGCGGAGTTTGAGGTTCTTGGTGGTCCGCACGATCCCACGATATCCGTGCGCCAGTTCCGTGACCACATTGCGCGCGAATGTCGGGTCGGCGTCGAAGATCGCGCGCACGTCCTCCGAGGGCACCAAAATGACACGCGATTTCTCGAGCGTGCGCGCGGACATCAGGTAGGGCGCCGCTTTGACGGTCGCCGCGACGATGAAGGTCGAGACAGGCTGCAAGGTCGCCATTGTCGTCTCGCGCCCGTTCCATGTCGCGAACAGTTCCACCGACCCGCCGGTGACGACGTGAAGGAAATCGCTCGTTTCGCCCTCGGTGAACAGCTCGATCTGCGGAGGAAAATTCTGCACATAGGCCCCGCGGATCAATGCGGAAAAGTTCTCGTCATCCATTCCGGAAAAGAGTTGGAGGTTGCGAATCTCGCTGGCTTCGTCGTCGCTCAAACGGATGGCCATGTTTCACCTCTCTTCGTGCCTGACATATTTAGCTTGATAAATGTCAAGCTGTCGATTGTCACCTGTCCGCGATCGCATTGATATGCGTTTTTTGCAGGCATGATGCTTGCCGCCCGCTGATTTATTTTGATCCTTGATGCTTAGCGGTTTGATTTCGATCAACCAGTTCCAGTCTCCCTCCCTGTTGATCTGTCCGCAACCGGACCGGCGGTTCACGTCGGCCAAACTTCGGAGAGAGACAATGCATACACTCGAAGGAGTCACGCGCTCGGACCAATATCGGGCACTGGGGCTCAGCACATTCGCCTTCACCGTCTGCTTCGCGGTCTGGACGATTTTCTCAATCATCGGCGTGAAGATCAAACAAGAGCTCGGGTTGTCCGATACCCAATTCGGGCTGCTGGTCGCGACGCCGGTTCTGACCGGGTCAATCAGCCGTATCTTCCTTGGCGTCTGGACCGAGCAGTTCGGCGGCCGGATCATGTTTCCGCTGCAGATGCTCATCACCGCTGTCGCCGTCTGGCTGCTGGCCACGGTTCACAGCTACGAGGTATTCCTTATCGCGGCGCTCGGGCTCGGCCTCGCTGGCGGGTCCTTCATCGTGGGCGTCGCCTACACGTCTCGCTGGTTCGAGAAAGAGCGTCAGGGCACTGCCTTGGGCATCTTCGGTGCGGGAAACGTCGGGGCCGCGGTGACGAACTTCGCCGCGCCGTTCCTCGTCGTCGCGCTCGGTTGGGAAGGCACTGCGAAAGTCTACGCTCTGGTTCTCGCCGCGACGGCGGTGGTTTTCTACCTGACCTCGAAGACCGACCCGGTGCAGCAGGAACGCAAGAAGACCGGGGCCAAGCCGGTCTCGGCAGGCGACCAACTCGCGCCGCTCAAGAATATCCAGGTCTGGCGCTTCGCAATCTACTATTTCTTCGTATTCGGTGGCTTTGTCGCGCTCGCCTCGTTCCTGCCGCGCTATTACGTCGGCGCCTACGGGCTGCCGCTCACGACGGCTGGCGTCTTCGCGGGCTTCTACTCTCTGCCCGGGTCCGTGTTCCGCGCGCTCGGCGGTTGGATGTCGGATAAATGGGGTGCACGCTTCGTGATGTATCTGACCTTCCTCGTCTCGCTCGTGCTGCTGTTCGTGATGAGCTACCCCGAGACCAGCTACACGGTCGTCGGCATCCACAGCCCGATCTCGTTCACCTTCGGTCTCAACGCGACGATGTTCATGGTGATGACCGTGATCCTCGGCTTCGTGATGAGCCTCGGGAAAGCGGCGGTCTACAAGCACATCCCGGTTTACTATCCGCATCATGTGGGAGCCGTCGGCGGTCTCGTCGGCATGATCGGGGGACTGGGCGGTTTCTTCCTGCCCATCAGCTTCGGCTTCCTCCTCGATCGGACAGGTGTCTGGACGGCGCCCTTCATGCTTCTCTTCGTGCTGGTCCTCGTCTCGGTGATCTGGATGCACGTCGCCATTCGCCGCATGGAACACGCCCGGCACCCCGGCCTCAAAGGAGAGAAGTATCTCTCCGACGTGCCCGACGAGCCGTTCGCGAAGTCGATGCCCTGATGCTCGTGACGGGCTGTCCATCGGGTAGCCCGTCTCTCCCCTCGCACATTTCTCAAGGAGCCACTCCAATGGCCACGACAATAGCAACTTCCGGTCAGAGCGGACACGTGCTGACCGACTGGCGTCCCGAGGATCCGGAGTTCTGGAAAACCCGCGGGCACGCAATCGCCACCCGCAACCTGTGGATCTCGATTCCTGCCCTTCTCCTCGCCTTCTCGGTCTGGATGGTGTGGTCCGTCGTCGTCGCCAAGCTTCCCGCGATCGGCTTCGACTACTCGACCGGACAGCTGTTCTGGCTGGCGGCACTGCCCGGCCTGTCGGGCGCGACCCTGCGCATTTTCTACAGTTTCATGATCCCGATCTTCGGCGGACGCAAATGGACAGCCTTCTCGACCGCGACGCTGCTGCTGCCCGCGCTCGGTATCGGGTTCGCGGTGCAGAATCCCGAGACTCCCTATGTCGTCTTCCTGCTGCTCGCGCTGCTCTGCGGTTTCGGTGGCGGAAACTTCGCCTCCTCGATGGCCAATATCGCATATTTCTACCCCAAGAAGACCAAGGGGAACGCGCTGGCTCTCAATGCGGGCCTCGGCAATGCGGGTGTCTCGGTGATGCAGTTCGTCGTGCCGATCGTGATCACCACAGGCGTCTTCGGCTCCCTCGGCGGCGCGCCGCAGCAATTGTCGGCAGGAGGTGAGCTCTTCCTGCAGAACGCCGGCTTTGTCTGGGTGCCCTTCATCGTTCTTTCGGCGATCGCGGCATGGTTCGGAATGAACGACATCGCATCGGCCAGCGCTTCGTTCAAACAGCAATCGGTGATCTTCTCGCGCTTCCACAACTGGGTGATGTGCGTCCTCTACACTGGCACGTTCGGAAGTTTCATCGGCTATTCCGCGGGCTTCCCGCTGCTTATGAAGACGCAGTTTCCCGAAGTGGACGTGCTGCAATTCGCCTTCCTCGGGCCGCTCGTGGGTGCGCTGAGCCGGGCCGGCACGGGTTGGATTTCCGACAAGTTCGGTGGCGGTCGCGTGACCTTCTGGACCTTCGTCGGCATGATCGTCGCCGTCTGGGGCGTGCTGCAGTTCCTGCCCTCGGCCGGTGACGCCGGTAGCTTCTGGGGCTTCTTCGCCTGCTTCATGGCGCTGTTCTTCCTGACCGGCGTGGGCAACGCCTCGACCTTCCAGATGATCCCCTCGATCATGCGTCAGGAAGTGCCGCGTCTGAACCCGCATCTCGACGCGGCCGCCACGCTCAAGCAATCGGAGCTGGAAAGCTCGGCGATCATCGCCTTCACCTCGGCGATCGCGGCCTACGGCGCCTTCTTCATCCCGAAATTCTACGGCACGTCGATCAGCCTGACCGGCGCTCCCAACGCAGCTCTGTGGGGCTTCATGATCTTCTACGCAATCTGCGTGGTGGTGACCTGGTTCTTCTACAGCCGCAAGGGCGCCTCCGTTCCCTGCTGACACGACCGGCGCGCGCCGTGTCGTCCCGCGGCGCGCGCTTCAAACCCATTTCCGCAAGGAGACGCGACATGAGCCACTTGCTCGACAGACTTAATTTCCTGCAATCCAAGGAGTTGGAGCAGTTCTCCGACGGCCACGGGCAGGTGACCCGCGAGGACCGTAAATGGGAAGAGACCTATCGGTCCCGCTGGCGTCACGACAAGATCGTCCGCTCGACCCATGGGGTGAACTGCACCGGGTCTTGCAGTTGGAAGATCTACGTGAAGTCGGGGATCGTGACATGGGAGACCCAGCAGACCGATTACCCGCGCACGCGTCCCGGATTGCCCAACCACGAACCGCGCGGCTGTGCCCGCGGCGCCTCCTATAGCTGGTATCTCTATTCCGCCGCGCGAATGAAGCACCCGATGGTTCGCGGCAAGTTGCTGAAAATGTGGCGCGAGATGCGCAAGACGAAGTCGCCGATCGAAGCCTGGAGTTCGATCCAGAGCGATCCCGTGCTGCGCGCCGAATACACCAAGGCGCGCGGCAAGGGCGGTTTCGTCCGCGCAAGCTGGGACGAGGCCACCGAGATCGCGGCGACCGCCAATGCCTATACCGCGAAGACCTATGGCCCCGACCGCGTCTTCGGCTTCTCGCCGATCCCCGCGATGTCGATGGTCAGCTACGCCGCCGGCGCGCGCTACCTCTCGCTGCTGGGGGGTACCTGCCTGTCCTTCTACGACTGGTACTGCGACCTTCCTCCTGCCTCGCCGCAAACTTGGGGCGAGCAGACCGACGTGCCGGAATCGGCGGACTGGTACAACGCGGGTTTCCTGTTGATCTGGGGCTCGAACGTGCCGCAGACCCGCACGCCGGACGCGCATTTCTACACCGAGGCTCGGTATCGCGGTACCAAATCCGCCGTGATCTGCCCCGACTACTCGGAAGCGTCCAAGTTCGGTGACATCTGGCTCAACCCGAAGCAGGGCACGGACAGTGCGCTCGCCATGGCGATGGGGCACGTGATCCTGCGCGAATATCACCTCGACCGGCAGGCCGAGTATTTCGAGGATTACGCGCGGCGCTATTCGGACATGCCGATGCTGGTGGTGCTCGACGAGCAGGACGGCCGCCACGTCCCCGGCAAGCTGCTGCGTGCGTCCGATCTCGACGGCGCGTTGGGCGAGGCGAACAATCCCGAATGGAAGACCGTCGCCCATGACGAAACCTCCGGCAATCTGGTCGTGCCCAACGGGTCGATCGGGTTCCGCTGGGGCGAAGAGGGCAAATGGAACCTCGAGGACCGCGCCGGTGCGGGCGAGACGCGTCTGCGCCTGAGCCAGGTGATGGAAGAGGACCACGATGAGGTGGTCGGGGTCGATTTCCCCTATTTCGGCGGCGCGGCCACCGAGAATTTCGTCAAGTGCCAGCATCCCGAGGTGCTCACTCGCAACGTGCCGGTGAAGAAGGTCACGCTCACCGATGGACGCGAGGCCATGGTTGCCACCGTGTTCGACCTGCTCTGTGCCAATTACGGTCTCGACCGGGGGCTGGGCGGCGACTGGGTGAGCCACGATTTCACCGATGACCTGCCCTACACCCCCGCCTGGGCGGAGAAGATCACCGGCGTGTCGGCCGACAAGATCATCGCCGTGGCCCGCGAGTTCGCGACCAATGCCGAGAAGACGCGTGGCAAGTCCATGGTGATCCTCGGGGCCGGTCTGAACCACTGGTACCACATGGACATGAACTACCGCGGCATCATCAACCTGCTGGTGATGTGCGGCTGTGTCGGTCAAGAAGGTGGTGGCTGGAGCCACTACGTGGGGCAGGAGAAGCTGCGTCCGCAGACCGGCTGGCTGCCGCTGGCTTTCGGCCTCGATTGGTCGCGCCCGCCGCGGCAGATGAACGGCACGTCGGCCTTCTACGCTCATACCGATCAGTGGCGCTACGAGACGCTGGGCGTGCGTGAAATCCTCTCGCCGACCGCGCCCAAGGGCGACTGGGACGTGTCCCTTATCGACTACAACATCCGCGCGGAACGGATGGGCTGGCTGCCTTCGGCACCGCAGCTCAAGACCAACCCGCTCGAGGTCACGAAAGCCGCGAAAGCCGCCGGGATGGATCCGAAGGACTACGTAGCCGAGAAGCTCAAGTCAGGCGACTTGCAGATGTCTTGCGAGGACCCGGACGCGCCCGAGAATTGGATGCGCAACCTGTTCGTGTGGCGGTCGAACCTTCTCGGCAGCAGCGGCAAGGGGCATGAATACTTCATCAAGCACTTGCTGGGCACCGATAACGGCGTGATCGGCAAGGATCTCGGCGAAGAGGGCGGCTCGAAGCCCACCGAGGCCGTCTGGCGTGACGAAGCACCCGAAGGCAAGCTGGACCTGCTGGTCTGCATCGACTTCCGGATGTCGACGACGGCCGTCTACTCGGATGTCGTGCTGCCGACGGCGAGCTGGTACGAGAAGAACGACCTCAACACCTCCGATATGCACCCATTCATCCACCCGCTGCAGGCGGCCGTGGACCCGGCCTACGAGAGCAAGTCCGACTGGGAGATCTTCAAGGCGATCGCGAAGAAATTCCAGGAGGTGGCGCCGGAGGTTCTGGGTGTCGAGACCGACATCGTTCAGGCTCCGATCCTGCACGACACGGCGGGCGAACTTGCCCAGCCGGAGGTGCGAGACTGGAAGAAGGGCGAGTGCGACCTGATCCCGGGGAAGACCGCGCCGAACTACGTCACAGTCGAGCGCGACTACACCACGCTCTATGATCGGTTCGTTGCGGTGGGGCCGCTGCTCGACAAGCTCGGCAACGGCGGCAAGGGCATCGGTTGGAAGACCGAGCACGAAGTGGAGGCGCTGCGCAAGCTCAACGGTGTCTGGGAAGACGGTCCCGCCAAGGGTTGCGCGAAGATCGTGACGGATATCGATGCGGCCGAGGTGATCCTGATGCTCGCCCCCGAAACCAACGGCGAGGTGGCGGTGAAGGCGTGGGAAGCGCTCGAGAAGCCCACGGGCCGCGCGCACAAGCATCTCGCCGAGGGGCAGGAGCACACCAAGATCCGCTTCCGCGACATCGCCGCGCAGCCGCGCAAGATCATCTCGTCGCCGACCTGGTCGGGCATCGAGAGCGAGGATGTCTGCTACAATGCGGGCTACACAAACGTCCACGAACTGATCCCGTGGCGCACCCTGACGGGCCGCCAGCAGCTCTATCAGGATCACCTGTGGATGCGTGCCTTCGGAGAGGGCTTCGTGTCCTATCGCCCGCCCGTCGACCTCAAGACAGTGACGCAGGAGGTGGTCGCGGGCGACGAGAATCATGTCGTGCTCAACTTCATCACGCCGCACCAGAAGTGGGGCATCCACTCCACTTATTCGGACAACCTGCTGATGCTCACGCTGAACCGCGGCGGGCCAGTGGTTTGGATCTCCGAGACCGACGCCAGGAAAGCCGGGATCGAGGATAACGACTGGATCGAGGCCTACAACGTGAACGGCGCACTGACCGCTCGCGCGGTCGTCTCGCAGCGGATGAAGGAAGGCACGATCTTCATGTATCACGCCCAGGAGAAGATCGTGAACACGCCCGGCTCGCAGAAGACCGGCCTGCGCGGAGGCATCCACAACTCGGTGACCCGCGCGACACTCAAGCCCACGCATATGATCGGTGGCTACGCCCAGCTTTCCTACGGGTTCAACTACTACGGCACCGTTGGTGCGAACCGCGACGAATTCGTTGTGGTCCGCAAGATGAAAAAGATCGACTGGCTCGATGAGCCCGCTACCCAGGAGGCAGCAGAATGAGAGTCCGCGCACAAATCGGCATGGTGCTGAACCTCGACAAATGCATCGGGTGTCACACCTGCTCCGTGACCTGCAAGAACGTCTGGACCAGCCGTGATGGCGTTGAATACGCCTGGTTCAACAATGTGGAAACAAAGCCCGGCACGGGCTACCCGACCGACTGGGAGAACCAGAAGCGCTGGAACGGCGGCTGGAAACGCACCTCGTCGGGCAAGCTGATGCCGCGGCAGGGGTCGAAGTGGCGGATCGTGGCGAATATCTTCGCCAATCCCGACCTGCCCGAGATCGACGACTATTACGAGCCGTTCGATTTCGACTACGAGCACCTCGCCAACGCGCCCGAGATGAAGGCGTTTCCGACCGCACGCCCGCGCTCGAAGATCACCGGAGAGCGGATCGAGAAGATCGAAAAGGGCCCGAACTGGGAGGAAATCCTCGGCGGTGAATTCTCGAAACGCTCGAAGGATTACAACTTCGAGGGCGTCCAGAAGGAAATCTACGGGGAATACGAAAACACCTTCATGATGTACCTGCCGCGCCTGTGTGAGCATTGCCTCAACCCGGCCTGCGCGGCGTCCTGCCCCTCGGGCGCGATCTACAAGCGCGAGGAAGACGGCATCGTCCTGATCGATCAGGAAAAGTGCCGCGGCTGGCGGATGTGTGTTTCGGGCTGTCCCTACAAGAAGGTCTATTACAACTGGTCGACTGGGAAATCCGAAAAATGCACCCTGTGCTATCCGCGGATCGAAAGCGGCAACCCGACCGTGTGCTCGGAGACCTGCGTGGGCCGCATCCGGTATCTGGGCGTCATGCTCTATGATGCCGACAAGATCGAGAAGGCGGCGAACGCGCCGTCTGAGCAGCAGCTCTACGACGCGCAACTGGACGTTTTCCTCGACCCCAACGATCCGGCAGTGATCGAGGCCGCGCGTGCCGATGGCATTCCCGAGGACTGGATCAAGTCGGCGCAGCAAAGCCCGATCTGGAAGATGGCGATGGAGTGGAAGGTCGCCTTCCCGCTGCATCCCGAATACCGGACGCTGCCGATGGTCTGGTATATTCCGCCGCTCTCGCCGATCCAGAACGCCGCCGAGGCTGGCTCTATCGGCATGGATGGCGCGATGCCGGACGTGAAGAGCCTGCGTATTCCGCTGCGCTATCTCGCCAACATGTTGACTGCTGGGGACGAGGCACCCATCGCGACCGCGCTCGAGCGGATGCTGGCGATGCGGGCCTACATGCGTGCCAAGACCGTCGACGGCGTTCGCGACGAAGGCATCGCGGCGCGTGTCGGCCTCTCGGGGCGGGTGATCGAGGATATGTACAAGATCATGGCCCTCGCCGACTACGAGGATCGCTTCGTGATCCCGACCACGCATCGCGAACAGGTCGAGGATGCCTACGACCTGCGCGCGGGCACCGGGTTCACTGATTGCAACGGCTGCTCGACCGGCATCTCGAAGGGTTCGCTCTTCGGTGGGTCGAAACGTCCGCTCAAGATGCCGCAGGAGGTGCAGTGATGGCGCATCAACCCAATGACCGCACGCTCAAGGCCTTTTCGGTCCTGTTAAGCTATCCGACGATCGAGCTGCAGCGCGCGGCGCCGGAAATCGGGGGCGTTCTCGCCTCCGAAACCCGGTTGAACGCTGCGGCGCGGCGCGCGTTGCGGCCGCTCGTCGAGGAAATCGGCGAACGCGATATCTACGCGCTCGAAGAGACCTATGTGATGCTCTTCGACCGCTCGCGCAGCCTCTCGCTCAACCTCTTCGAGCATGTCCACGGAGAGAGTCGCGACCGGGGAGGCGCCATGGTCGATCTGCTCGAGACCTACCGCGCCGCCGGTTTCGAACCGGCGACGACCGAATTGCCCGACCACCTGCCGGTTCTTCTGGAGTTTCTGTCGACCCGACCGGCGCAGGAGGCGAGTGATATGCTGGCCGACGCAGCGCATATCCTCGCCGCGATCGGCGAACGGCTGGCCAAACGCGAAAGCGCCTATGCCGCGGTGTTCGAGGCCCTCGTGCAGATGTCCGGTGCAACGGCCGACAAAGACGCGGTGGCCGAGATCCTCGCGCGGCCCGATCCGTCCCCCACTGATCTCGAGGAGATCGACAAGATCTGGGAAGAAACCGAGGTGACCTTCGGTCCCGACCCGAATGCCGGCTGCCCGCAAGTGCGGGACATGCTCGCGCAAATGGACTCGCCCACACAGCACCGCGCCAAGACCGCGGCGGAATGACGGAGGCACAGATGAATACGTTTTTCTTCGGGATTTATCCCTATATCGCACTGTCCGTGATGTTCCTGGGCTCCATCGCCCGTTACGAACGTGACCCCTTCACGTGGAAAACCTCGTCGAGCCAGATGCTGCGGCGGCGGCACTTCGTTATCGCATCGATCCTGTTCCACGTCGGCGTTCTGGTGATCTTCGCGGGGCACCTCGTGGGGCTTCTGACCCCGATCTGGGTCTTCGACATGCTGCATGTCAGCCATGGTGCCAAGCAGATCCTCGCCATGGTCGCTGGCGGCATCGCCGGGGTGATGGCGCTTATCGGCGGCGGGATGCTCATGTATCGTCGCTGGACCGATCCGCGCATCCGTCTGACGTCGAGCTTTGCCGATATCGGCATACTTGCACTGCTTTTGGTGCAGTTGCTGCTCGGGCTCGGAACAGTGCCGGTCAGCTGGCAACATGCCGACGGTCACGAGATGGTCAAGTTCATGACCTGGGTGCAAATGATCTGGACCTTCCAGCCGGGCGCTGCCGACTATGTCGCGGGTGCGGCGCTCGTGTTCAAGCTGCACATCGTTCTCGGACTGACCATCTTCCTGCTGGTCCCGTTCACGCGGCTCGTTCACATCGCCTCGGGTATCTTCGCGCCGCTGCGTTACCTGCTGCTGCGCCCCGGCTACCAGATCGTGCGGTCCCGTCGCGCATCCGCTCTGCCGGAACGCGACGCCACCGTCGTCAAGAAACTGCGCATCGTCGCGGCGAAGCAACCCTCGGCTGCGGAGTGAATAACATGACCAAACCGCTCTTCCCCGACGTCGTCGTGAACGGCCAGACGATCCCTTCCGCGGCAATCGCCGCGGAAGCCCAACACCATAGCGGCCCGAGCAAGAAGCCCGGCATCGCCTGGCGTCGGGCCGCAAATGCGCTCGCGATCCGGGCGTTGCTCTTGCAGGAAGCGGCGCGGCGTGCGCTTGTCGCCGATCCGCAGGAAGTCGCCCCGGGACAAACCGAGACCGAGGACGAGGCACTCATTCGTGCTCTTCTCGAAGATGCCGTGGAGGTTCCCGTTCCCTCCGAGGAGGCGATCCGCGCCGAGTGGGAGCGGGACCCGACCCGTTTCCGCGCGCCGCCGCTCTGGGAAGCCGCCCATATCCTGATCGCTTGCGACCCGCGCGACGCGGCTCAGCGCGAGGCGACAGCCGCCCGCGCGCGCGCTCTGGCGAAAGAGGCGGTGGCAAACCCGAAAAGCTTCGCGCGCTTGGCCAAGGAGAACAGCGATTGTTCATCTCGGGGCGAGGGCGGGTTCCTCGGCCAGCTCGGGCCCGGCGATACAGTCCCTGAATTCGAGCAGGCCCTGCGTGCACTTCGCGAAGAGGAGATCACCGCCGAGCCGGTGCTGAGCCGCTTCGGCTGGCACGTAATCCGGCTCGATGCAGCGGCCGAAGGTGCACCGCTGCCCTACGAGACCGTGCGTCCGCGCATTGCCGAAGCGATGGAGAAGGCGGCATGGACCCACGCCGTGCGCGGCTTCGTTGGCGATTTGGCCGCCCGGGCGGAGGTCTCCGGCGTCGAGCTGGCGGCATAAGGCGAACGCGATGCTGAGTGACCTCTTCAAGCGCAACCGCACCTGGTCGGAACGCCGCAAGGCCGAAGAGCCGAGTTACTTCTCGCGTCTCGCGACGCGCCAGAACCCGGAGTTTTTCTGGGTCGGCTGCGCAGACAGCCGTGTGCCTGCGAATGTCGTGGCCGGGCTCGATCCCGGCGAGGTCTTCGTCCACCGTAATGTCGCCAACGTCGTGCATTCCTCGGACATGAACCTGCTGAGCGCACTCGAATTCGCCGTCGAAAGCCTCGGTATCCGTGAGATAATCGTCTGCGGCCATTACGGCTGCGGTGGGGTCAAGGCGGCGACCGAGGATATGCTGGGCGGTCTGACAGATCACTGGCTCGAGCCCATTCGTCGCCTGGCGCGCGCTTACGCGATCGATCTTGGCCAACTGGCCGAGATCGAGGCCCGACGCGACAGGCTGGCGGAGCTCAATGTGATCGAGGGCGTGCGGCGTATCGCTGAGACACCAATACTTCAGCGCGCTTGGGCCGCCGGCGAGCCAGTCAAGGTTCACGGACTAATCTATGGCCTCAAGGACGGCGTGCTTGCCGATCTTGACTGCACGATCACCCGCGCCAGTGTTTTCGGTGAGGATGTTCCGCACCTAAGCGCTGCAGCGGATTGAACGGAAAGGACAAAAGATGTTTCCCATTGCCGCTATCGAAAGCTCCGGTCGGGGCGACGCGGACTTCCTGATGGCGCGATTTGCGCGACAGACGATTTCGCGAGGACTTCGCGTGTGTGGCGTTGTGCAGGTCAATATCGATCGACCCCAAAGCCACGCTTGCGACATGGACATCCAGGTCCTGCCCAATGGACCCGTTCTGTCGATTTCTCAGGCCCTCGGCGCGGGATCTCGCGGATGCCGTCTTGATCCCGCCGCGCTCGAGACCTCCGTCGCGGCGGTGTCGCGCAGTCTCGCCGACGGGGCCGATCTGCTCGTGGTGAACAAGTTCGGCAAAATGGAAGCCCAAGGACGCGGGTTTCGCCCGGTTATCGCGGAGGCGATCTCGCGGGGCATTCCCGTCCTCGTCGGCATCAACGGTCTGAACGGGCCCGCCTATGACGCGTTTACGGGCGGATACGGGTGCCGCCTTCCGTTCTCAATTGATGCGATCAGCAACTGGTTTGACGACGCGCGCGATCTTGTCGGAACTTGAGGGAACTTTGAGGACCCCTCATCCCGGCGGCTAACAAGTGGCATTTGAGGCTACGTCGCAGACCCCGACGGCCACATCGGGAGATCGCTTGAAATCCGGCTCGGCCGATCGGCAGAGAAGGTTAGCCCGCCTTCGGGATGCGAGGGCGTCTTAGCCTGCCCGCAAGGGCGTCTAGGACTCTCAGGCATTTTACGACGCGCGCGAATAGCGCACACCCTCCGGCACATGCTGATCGAAAACCGAAGCAATCATCCGTGTTAACGGTCGACCTTCCGGTGCAATGCTGATGCGCTTTCCCGTAAGCCTTGCGAATGGCGCGAAGCGCGTGGCCATTTCCGTCAGGCACGGTAGCAGCTTCTGGGCATCGGTGCCGAACTCCTGGCTCAAATCGTCAAGATCCACTGCGAACCGACACATCAACTCCTCGATCGCCCGAGCGCGCAACTGGTCTTCGGGGCTTAACTGGTAGCCACGAGCGCCCGGAAAAACACCGGTTGCAATCCGCTGCTGATAAGCCGCGGTTGCGGGCGCATTCTGGATATAACCTTCCGAAAAGCGCGAAATCGACGATGCCCCAAGCCCTATGAGAGTGCTGCATGTGTCGGTCGTGTATCCTTGGAAATTGCGACGCAGCCGTCCGGCTTCGAGCGCCGCCGTCAGAGTGTCGCCGGGGTGCGCGAAATGGTCGATGCCGATAGCTGTGAGGCCAGCCGCGACAAACAGTTCTCCGGCGCGCGTGGCGAGGTGGTAGCGCGCCAGATCGTCCGGCAGCGCGTCTTCGTCGATCAGCTTTTGCCGTTTTGAAACCCAAGGCACATGCGCGTAACCAAAGAGCGCAACGCGGTCCGGCGTAAAGGTGAGAACCTTTTCGATCGTATCTTCGATGCGTGCGAGGCTCTGGTGCGGGAGGCCATAGACCAGATCGGTGTTGAGAGAGGCGATGCCGGCTGCACGCAAGTCTTCGACGCACGCGCGTGTGGTTTCGAACGGTTGCAGGCGACCGATGGCTTTTTGGACTTCGGGATCGAAATCCTGAATGCCGATCGACGCGCGGTTCATGCCCTCGGAGGCGAGAGCTTCGATCTTCGCGCGATCGACCATGGTCGGGTCAATCTCCACCGAGAACTCGAACTCCTGAGCTGGTGGAAACACACGGCGTATCGATGCCGAGAGACGATGAATCAATTCCGGCGGCAGGATGGTAGGCGTTCCGCCACCCCAGTGAAGGCGGCCCATTTTCAGGCCGTTCGGTATGATGGCGCGCACCATTTCGAGCTCTGCCTCAAGCGCCTCGATATAGCTTTCCACCGGGCCAAGGGTTCTCGTGCCTTGTGTGTGACAGGCGCAGAACCAGCAAAGACGCTCGCAAAACGGGATGTGCATGTAGACTGACACAGGCTCGCTCGGGTCCAACCGTTCAAGCGCATGGCGTTGAAAGGACGCGCCTGTGTCGGGCGCAAAGGCCGCCGCAGTCGGGTAGGACGTGTAACGCGGCACGCGCGCATCGAAGAGGCCAAGGGCCCGAAGTGTTTCTGTGTGTTCCATGCCCTCTTATCAGACAGACAGAAGCGGGCTTCTTTGCTGTGGCTCAAACTAAATTTGCGACGACGCAGCCGGTGGCCGCACAGGTCCCCTCGTTCGACCGTGAAATTGACAGAAGGGCATCGAGTCATCTTGTGTGCGGTAATTGGTATTTACAATGCGCATTCAAATAGTGCAGGGAGAGATCATGGCGACGAAGGTTGAAGCCGATTGAGTCGTGACGGGCCGAAGGCTCTTGCAAAGGTCTTGCTGAATGACGGATCAAACCCGAACTGCATTGGACGATTTGCCCGGCGATCTTTTGATGTGGGTTCTCATTATCAGCGAATTGCTGGTTTTCGGGGCGGGGTTGATCGTTTTCTTGTCGGTGCGGATCACGGATCCGACGGGCTTTGCCGAGGCGCAGAATGCGCTGGACCGGACTGCCGCTGCGACCAACACGATTATCTTGCTGACGAGCGGCTTTTTCGCTGCCCTGGCGTTGAATCTAAGGCAATCGCGCAGGCGTGGCGGCGCACGCGTTTCTCTTGTGTGTGCCGCTTTGCTCGGCGCGGCATTTCTCTGGATCAAGGGCGCCGAATTCGCGTCCAAGGCGGCGCAAGGCATTGTCTGGGACACGCATCCTTTCTTCAATTTCTACTTCCTGCTGACCGGATTTCACGCCGCGCATGTCGCAGCCGGCGTCATCCTGCTGCTGCTGGTGGCGTGGCGCGATCATGTGGGAAATATCGAGGATGCGACCGCGTTCTGGCACATGGTCGATCTGATCTGGGTGCTGCTCTTTCCAGTGGTCTATCTCCTGCAATGACACGCCGGTCCCTCTATATCGCCCTCGGCACGCTTGTTCTCCTCACCCTTGGCTCGTCCTTGCTTTCATTCTCGGGGGTCTGGGCCACGTGGCCAGTGGCGGCAGCGGTGGTCGTGATGGCACTTGCCTGGCAAAAGGCGCGGATCATCCTCGGAAAATATCTGGGATTGGTGCAGGCGCCCGCTTGGCGGCGCGGCTTCGATGTGGCGCTGACAGGCGTGTGCCTCCTGTTGCTGGTGCTCTATCTCGCGCCACTGGGGCTATAGGGAGCCTGCTGGTCTGTTCGGTAACGACCATCGAGCCTGCATATGCAACGCTCGCCTGATGCGCTCTGCTCCTCGAACAACCTGATGTGAGCCGGTCCGAATGGACAACCCCCGTTGCGCGAATTTCGCGACGAGAGGTGCGGGCATCAGGCCGTCGCTGCCATGGCGATCCGACGATACCCAGCTTCGCCGTGATAGAAGCCGTTACTTAGTCCGACCTCCCCGCACAGGGTGGCAAGGCGCGCCTCGGCTTCCGCAAGGGGCACTCGCGCGTCGAGAGCGTCGCGAAATACTTTGGCCACGGCGACCATGTCTACCGTCTGCGGCATCAACCGCAGATGACTGACCCCGTCGGCCACGAGCCGCGCAATTTCTGGCAGGAGGTCGATATAGCTTTCCGAAAGGGTCTGGATGCCATTCACCCGCAAGATAGGCTTGTCGTCGCGGGTGCGCAGGGGCATTCCATCAAGGTCCGCCTCGCAGATGAACTGGCAGTTGTCCTTGGTCCGGCCGTGAGCGCGGGCGTGGTAGCAGCGCGCCGAGACGGCAAGTGAGGCACGACCGAACACCTGCACCTCGACACCGAGCCCGAGCTTGTGCGCGGCGCCCGCCGCAACGGCGATGGCCGAAGCCGGCATCTCTGACGGAAGGCAGACATGGGTCGCGCCCTGCCTGACCATCCACGCGATCGTGGCCTCATTATAGGCATTCATGAATGGCCCGATACGATGCGGGCGCTTGCCCCGCACAAAGAGCCCCGCCGCATTGTTGATCTCGATCTCGGGCGTGTCCATCTCGGCGAGATCGCCAGTCGCCTTGCGCTCGCGCTTGAGCATGACCTCCGCCAGCGTGGACAGGATCACTCGTTTGCCCGCCCGTTCCAGCCGATCGATGATGGTGGGCAAGTCGGCCTCGTGGAAGGGCGCGCGCTTGGAGCAAATCACTTCGCCCAGGTAAACTTCATCGACCGCCGCTTCATCGGCAATGCGCGCATAGAAGTCGCGGCGTTTATCTGCGGGCCAGTGATAAGCGATGGGGCCGAGGGTCAGTTTCGTCATGGGATCACCGCCATTTCTTGGTCTGGAAGGCACCTTGTGTCTGTTTCTGCCCTTCCGTGAGGGCGACAAGATCAGCCATGTTGGCCTCGCGTCCGGCGCGGATGTCGTCCACCGCCGCGCGAAAAGCGCTCACGACCCCCCGCACGTAGCTCTTCGACCTCTGCCGGCCTTCGATCTTGAACGCGTGGACACCCGCGTCGATCAACTCGGGCAGCAGCCGCGAGAGATTCAGGCTCACGGGCTCCTCGAAGGCGTAGTAGCCCTCAGGCCGATGAGGGGCGGTGTAGCGGCCCTTGCAGATGGTGGGGTAACCCGCTTTTTCATCCGGACCGAAGCGGTCGATTGTGAACCCTGCAAGCTGCGAGGACATGGACCCGTCCGGTTCACGGACGTAATCGACATCCGACGCGGGCGAACAGACCCCGTCCATGTTGGTCGATTGGCCCGTGAGATAATTGGTCAGGCTGCACCGCCCCTCGACCATCAAACCATGATTGCCGAAGATGAAAGTCTCGATCTCGCAGGGGATTTCCTTCCGGATCTGCCGGATCTCCGGGATCGTGAGGATGCGCGGCAGAACCACACGCTTGACGCCGAAATTTTCGCAATAATAGCGGATTGCTTCGGGGCTGGAGGCCGCGGCCTGAACCGACAGATGCAGACGGATTTCCGGATAGGTGCGCGCGATGTAATCGGCCACACCCATGTCCGCGACAATGAAGGCGTCGACGCCAAGCAGGGCGCCGGTTTCGGCGGCCTGCCGCCAGAGGTCCACCTTGCCCGCGGGCGGATAGGTGTTGAGCGCCAGCAGAACCTTCGTGCCGCGCTCGTGGGCATAGGCCACCGATGCGGCCAATTCGTCAGGCGTGAAGTTCAGCCCCGGAAAATTGCGCGCGTTGGTGGCATCCTGAAAGCCGCAATAGACAGCGTCCGCTCCGGCATCCACGGCGGTCCGCAGGGCGGCAGGTGTCCCTGCGGGGCAGATCAATTCGGCAAGGCTCATTGGTTCTCTCTTGTCTCGATTTCTCCGTGATACGCTCGCCGAAGCCGGGTGAGGACCGCGCGGCCCGGGCGGCTGAACATCGCCGCCGTTTCTTCGGCGAGCGAGCCGTCCATATCGTCGAGCGCATTGCGCAGTCGCACAACCGCCTCTGTATCGCCGCCTACCTCGAGATCGCGCGAGAAGAAGGCCGCGTCGCCGTCATGTTCAGCATCGATCAGTTCCAGCAGCAGCATGAACCGACCGCGGATCGTGGCCCCTGCGTGCTGCAGGCCATCGCGCGGCACCGCCCGAAGGAGAGGTGCCTGCGGGTCGGGGCGCAGATGCAAGGCAAAGGGCAACTCCTGCGGGTCGATCAGGAAATCGGTGCCCTGATGCGGGCCAAGGCGGGCAAAGAGCGAGGGATGCCGTTTCGCGATCCGGCGGACGATCCGCGTCAGGAATGGCTGTACGACAAGGCAGGAAAGCTGCGCGGCCACACGTTTGCCGGGCCACTGCGACGGGGGTGTTTCGTCACTGACACTCACGCGCGGGCCTCGACTTCGAACTCTGCGTCTGGATTGTCGTGCATCGGCGCCCCTCTCAAGTCCCCCGCATCTTGCGCGGATTGGAATGAATTGGTATTTTTGATGCGCATACCATCCGCTCAATGCGCACTTCAAATACCAATTAAGGATTGCGACAATTCGCCTCACCTCCTTCACCGATTATGGCCTGCGCGTTCTGATGCGCATGGCAGGAACCCCCGAACAGCCCTTCACCACGGGCGAGCTGGCTGAAGAGTTCCGGGTCTCCCGTAATCATTTGGCCAAGGTGATTTCGACCCTTGCGGCGAACGGTTGGCTGGAAACGCGACGTGGCGGAGGCGGGGGCGCGATCCTGGCCCGGCCGCCCGAAACTATCAGGCTGGGTGACGTGGTCGCCGCACTCGAAGGCGATCAAGCGATCGTCGAGTGCTTTGCGCCCGAGGGGAACACTTGTCCCCTGACCCCACAATGCCGGCTCAAGACTCGATTGGCCACTGCCAACGCGGCGTTCATCGCGGATCTAAATCGCACCACTCTGGCCGAATGCATCTACCGCCCTGAAACTGCCTGACCCATCCGGCGTACGGCCGAAACGGCCTGTGTCTCAAATGCGCCGACGTAGCGCTTCTGTATCGGCCGCCATACTCTGAGAAGCCGACTTTATCAGCTTAACGGTCTTTGGCGGTGGGCGCAGCGAAAGACCGCTTCCCGCTTATTCCGTTGAAAAACTCGCGCTTGATTGCTGGACGTGGCGCTGATTCAATTCCGACATCAGGTGGGAGGATTGGCGATGATGGGACCGAAGCAGGAAGCTCAGCCAGCGCTGTTCTACGAGTTTTCGCTGGAGGATCATGTTCCGCAAGATCACCTACTTCGATCCATCGACCGGTTCGTCGATCTGAGCGGCATCCGTGCTCATCTTGCGGTTTTCTACAGCCACACGGGCCGTCCGTCTGTCGACCCCGAACTGCTGATCCGCATGCTCCTGGTCGGCTATTGCTCCGGCATCCGGTCCGAGCGGCGCCTCTGCGAAGAGGTGCATCTGAACTTGGCGTATCGCTGGTTCTGCCGGCTCGACCTTGCTGACCGGGTGCCGGATCACTCCACCTTTTCGAAGAACCGCCATGGCCGGTTTCGTGACAGCGAGCTGCTACGCCACCTGTTCGAGATGACGGTCGCACGCTGCATCGAGGAAGGCCTGGTGAGCGGGCAGCGCATGGCGGTCGATGCCAGCCTGATCGAGGCGGATGCGAACAAGCAGAACTCGACGCCGAAGGAAGAGTGGGACGCCTCGCAAATCGATCCGACGGATGCGCCCCGCGCCGTTCGCGAGTATCTTGAGACGCTGGACGAGGCCGCCTTCGGTGCCGCCAGCGAGGTCCAGCCCAAGTTCACCTCGCATTCCGACCCGGCCAGCCAGTGGACGGCAGCGCGCAAGGGTCCGGCATTCTTTAGCTATTCAGACAACTACCTGATCGACACGGATCACGGCGTCATTGTGGATGTCGAGGCGACGCGGTCGATCCGGCAGGCGGAGGTCGGCTCGACACGCACCATGCTGGACCGGGTTAAGGCCAAGTTCGATTTGCATCCCGAACGCCTGATCGCGGATACCGCCTATGGCACCGGGCCGATGCTGGGTTGGCTGGTCGAGCGCAAGATCGCGCCGCACATCCCCGTCTTGGACAAGTCGGGCCGTAACGATGGCACCTGGACTCGGGCCGACTTCGAGTGGGACGCCGAAAACAATCAATACATCTGCCCAGAGGGCCAGACGCTGAAGCAGTTCCGCCGGAACTATTCCGACCCGAACAGAGGACCGACCGGCAAGGGCGTCGCCAAATACCGCGGCTTGAAGCACATCTGTCAGGCCTGCCCTTCGAAGCAGCACTGCTGCCCGAACATGGACTTCCGGTCCATCACCCGCGAGGAACACGAAGACGCCCGCCAGGTCGCCAGGGACATCGCAAAGACCAGGCAATACGAGGTCTCGATGAAGCTCCGGAAGAAGGTCGAGATGCTCTTCGCGCACCTCAAACGCATCCTTGGCCTCGGACGCCTCCGACTACGTGGCCCGTGCGGCGCAAATGACGAATTTCTCCTCGCCGCAACCGCCCAGAACCTCAGGAAGCTGGCAAAGATCCTTCCCGCACCGCAGCAACCGCGAAAAGCCTTATAGGAAAGGCAGTCGCACATCACGAAAGCTTCCAATTTCTGCAATCGCGAACGGGTGTTTTTCCACAGAATCCGCTCAAAGCAGACATGAAGCTGACGTTGTCTTGATCGTGAAATCTCATGCGAAGTCCGGGCGAGTCATCATGGCATTTCGAAGGCCTCGCACCCAGAGAGCTGACATAGTGAGGTCGACACGTTGCGGCATCGAATATCGAATAAAGCCTTTGTAAATCAGGATGTCGACCGAATGGTTCGACCATCTTCGCGCCATTCAGGCAGACCGCCGTCAAGACGACGGGCGTTGAAGCCATTCTTGCGCAAGAACGCTACAGCTTGGTGGGCGTAGACACAGTATGGACCACGACAATAGGCCACAATCTCAGTGTTCCGGTCGAGGGCCGTCAGGAACTTGTCCAGCTCCGTCACGGCCATGTTGAGCGCGCCCGGGATATGGGCATCGGCGAACTCGTCGGCGGGGCGCACGTCGAGGACGGTCACCGACCCTTCACTCAGTCGAGCGGCAAGCTCGTCGCGGTTGATCGGTTCCGGCGCGTCTTCGCCGTTCGTTAGCCCGCGCAGGATCTCCCCAACCTGTGCGAGGTTCCTTTCGGCCACATCGCCCAAAATTCCCAAAAACGTCAGCGTCCTCGCGTCGGACAGCCTGTAGATTATCGCCTTGCCGTCGCGCCGACTGGTGACCAGGCCAGCACGCCGCAATTGCTGCAAATGCTGCGAACAGTTCGCAACAGTGAGCCCGGTTTTTTCCGCAAGCGCCTCTACCCTGCGTTCGCTCTGGGCGAGCTGCTCGAGAAGCATAAGGCGAGCGGGGGCCGAAAAGGCACGCGCGACAAGGGCGTATTCTTCGAGAAGGGCCATCTTCGGGCTAATTGACATGGGCTGCCTCAGGATACTACATCATTCAATCGAATAATTGAATGATAGCGAATCCAGCCTGCGCCACAAGAGCAAAGCCGAACGCATGACCGAAACGATCCTCTCTGCCGAGCCGACGATCCGACTTGCCGCTTTCTTGGGCGTGTTGGCGGCGATGGCGTTGTGGGAGGTCGCGGCCCCCCGGCGGCGCAGAGAGATACCGCGCTTGATCCGTTGGACGAACAATATTGCCATGGTCTTTATAGATACGGTGATCCTGCGCCTGGCATTCCCGATCCTCGCAGTCGGATTGGCCGTCATGGCCGAAGACCGTGGCTGGGGGCTGTTCAACAATCTGGAGTGGCCGACTTGGGCGGGCATCCTTGTTTCGATGCTGGTGCTCGATTTGGCGATCTACCTTCAGCATGTCATGTTCCACGCGGTTCCCGGACTTTGGCGGCTGCATAGGATGCACCATGCCGATCTCGACTTCGACGCAACGACAGGCCTGCGGTTCCATCCGCTGGAAATCCTGATCTCGATGGGGATCAAGCTGGCGGTGGTCGCGGCGCTCGGGCCGCCTGCGGTCGCGGTGCTGCTGTTCGAGGTGATCCTGAATGCGACCGCGCTTTTCAACCACGCTAATATCGATCTGCCGCGTCCGATTGATAGGGTGCTGCGCCTGTTCGTGGTCACCCCCGACATGCATCGCGTCCACCATTCCGTCGATCCGCGCGAGACCAATTCGAACTATGGCTTCAACCTGCCTTGGTGGGACCGGCTATTAGGCACCTATGTCGCGCAACCGTCAAGGGGGCATCAGGACATGGAGATTGGGATCGAACAGTTCCGCACGCGCCGTGACCTTTGGATCGACAGAATGCTGCTCCAGCCCCTGCGCGGTCCAGCTTCGGGTCATGCTCTCGATCCACGCATCGCGGTGGAGGAAGAGGAATGACTTATACCCTCGGCGTCCGCGAGAACCTGCGCCCCTTTCCTGAACAGCTCTTGCAGGTTCTCTTTTCGCCTTTCAGGCGGCCCGTTGATCCTTGGAAACGCACCCCCGCTTAAATCCCGCCCCCGATAAGGAAGATACAGATGCTTGAATTTATAACGCGACGCCTTGGCTTTGCGACGATCCTCCTGGGCCTTGCGTCCCTTGCGCTTCTTGCTTTGTCCGTCTGGGGCTATCGTGCGGGCGGCTGGCCTTGGCCCCAAGCCTATGACATCGCCGGTTGGGGTGTCTGGACGGCGTTAGCGGGGGTCGTCGCAGCGCTCGTGACCTTGGCGGGGGCTATCCGCAAGAGGCGCGGTGCCAGCATTGCGCTGATTGGCCTCATCCTGTCATTACCTGCTGCAGGCCTTGGAGTGGCTTTCGAAATCGCCGCTCGGACGACACCGCCGATAAACGACATCTCGACCGATACCGAAGACCCGCCGGTCTACTGGTTCACCGCGACGCCAACGGACTACCCGGCTCAGAATGCCGAGCCACAACGCTCCGCCTATCCGGACGTGCGCCCGCTGGACCTTCCGATCCCGGTCGAGGATGCATTCGCAGAGGCGTTGAACCTTGTCGAAACGCGTGGCTGGGAGGTTCTCTCGGCCGACCCTGCGGAAAACCAGATCGAAGCCATCGCCCGAAGTCACGTCTTCGGCTTCGAAGACGAGGTTGCAGTTCGGGTTACCGGAACCGAGACAGGCTGCCGCATCGACATGCGGTCACGCTCGCGCCTTGGGCAGATCGACCGCGGCGCCAATGCCCGACGCATCGAGGCGTTCCTTACGGAGCTGCAAACACAAGTCACCGAATAAGAGCGATGGGAAACGGAGTGTGCGCGACGGACTGCTTCGGGGCCGGACACACAAGGAAATCGCGAAAATGCTCAGGATTTCCCAGTTCACCGTGAGGACATATCAGGAGCGTTTGATGGAGAAATTCGAGGTCGCCAATCGGACAGAATTGATTGTCTGCGCGTCTGGCGGGCACGTCCCCAAAGATGGAAGATCAAGTCAATAAAACAGGATGCATTCTCGTCAGCTGATCTCATCTCCGATGGCCGACAGAACGACATCTTCAACCGAGGGCATCTCCTATGTGTCTCCTCTCGGGTTTGGTGGGCGCTAAAGAGAAAAACGACCCCGGCGCGGGAATAATCCCGGCCGGGGCAAAAAAATGCGAATTGTAAGGATGGGCCTCAGGCCAGACGGGCTTGTAAGCTGCGGCTCTGCCAGCGCAGGATACCTGCGACCGACGCCCAGTAGATGATCCAGCCGCCCAGCGTCGCGGCGTCCGGCGCGGCACGGTAACCGGTCAGCGCCGAGATCAGCCCGCCAAGACGGCCCCCGTCATCGAGCAGCGCACTCATGTCCCAGAGCGGTGCGCCGAAGGGCAGGATGCCTGCCGAGACGAGATCATCCACGCCGGTGGTGAAGAGCGCAGCGCCCAGTAGGAGCAGCATGACCTCGGATACACGGAAGAAACCGCGCCACGGCATAAATCGTGCCCCGGCCCGCAGCGCGGCATAGCTTGCCCCCGCGGCAGCCACACCGACTGCGATCGAGGCCAGAACGCCGGTCATCTCGCTCTGCTTCGCCGCGGCGAGTGAGCCATAGAGGAAGACTACCGTTTCCGAGCCCTCGCGCGCTACCGCCGCCATCGCGAGTAGGAAAACCGCCCACCAGCCCTGACGTATCGCGGCGGCCTTCAGCCCGGCCTCGAGATCGCGTTTCAGCGTACGGCCGTGGCCGCGCATCCAGACCACCATCTGCACGATCAGCCCGGCGGCTACGAAGACCATCACCGTCATCAGGTCCTGACGGACCTCGGTCGACAGCAGTTTCGAGAAGCCCAGCAGCGTCAGCGCGAAGGCCAGCGCCAGCGCCAGCCCGGTCAGAACGCCACCCCAGAGGAAGCGCGCCGCGCGTCGCCCGGCGCCTTCATGTGCGAGCCATCCCGCGAGAATGCCGATGACGAGCAGCGCCTCGACGCTCTCGCGCCACAGGATGAAGATGATCTGTCCGTCCATGACATTCTCTCGTGGGTTGGTGGGTTACTTGACGACGATCGTGCCCTTGGCGGTGTCTTGATCCTCGTGGAATTCCTCGACGAAGGGATAGCTGCCCGCCGGCAGCGCCCGGAGTTCGATCGTCTCGGTCTGGCCCGGCGCGATGATCTTCTCGATCCGCAGGCGCTTGCTCTCGAACTCGGCTGCGGTCTTGCCGGTATTCGAGACGGTCAGCGTCACGGCGGTATCCGCGGGAAGGTCGATCTGCTGCGGCGAGACGACCCCGTCGGTCAGGGTAATCGTTGGGATTGTTTCGTCCGCCACGGCCAGCGCCGGCGCGCAGGCGAGCACGAAAAGCGCGGGAAGAATGCGTGAAATGCGAGTCATGATGTTCCTGCTTGTCTGTTCGTCCGTCGAATAACCGACAAAAACACTTGGGTCAAGAAATCCCGATTAAAATTATCAGCCATCCGGGGCTTTTAGAAGCAGGTCGGGTGCCCTGTCTAAGCATTGTCAGACATAAGCTCGTGGCTAGGAGCTATGGGCAATTTTCAAATTGCGTAACTGAGAGAGCCGCCGAGGGGCTTGCGGCGCTTACCTACTTTAACCGAAACGTTAGGTTAAAATCTTCTGGCTTCATGGTAAGGTGCTACCTAAACTTATAATGGCCGTTCTGGCCGCTCCGCCGAGCTTGATCCCAGTCAGAACGGATTCGTGGCCCCTGCAATGTCCCTCGCAGGGGCCACGCACGTGGCTTGTGGGTGTGAGTTCGCGGTCACTGGCCGCCGGGCACTGAACAGCCCCGCGTTTCTTAGACGCCTTCGTGTCTCAGTTTCTGCTGCCGCTCAAAGTCGACGCGCGACGGCATTCGGTTTCGGGCATGCTTGCGCTTCGGGTTGTAGAACATCTCGATGTAGTCGAACACATCCTGCTTGGCGTCTTCGCGTGTTCGATAGGTTCGTCGTCTGATCCGCTCACGCTTCAGTAGGTTAAAGAAGCTCTCAGCGACCGCGTTGGCATGGCAGTTTCCGCGGCGGCTCATCGAGTGCTCCAGATTGTGGGCCCGAAGGAACGCTGCCCAGTCCATGCTGATGAATTGGCTGCCCTGGTCCGAACGGATCAGAACCTTTTCCCTGGGCTTTCTCCGCCATGTCGCCATGAGCAGCGCTTGCAGGACAACTTCGGTCGTCTGGCGGCTTTGCATCGCCCATCCGACGACACGACGCGAGAAGAGATCGATGACAACGGCAAGATAGGCGAAGCCTTCCTGCGTGCGGATATAGGTGATGTCACTCGTCCGTTGTTCTCGAACCAATGGCGAACAAGGCCTCGTCCCAGAGGCTGTCCGGTGTCGCCATGTCAAACCGCCGCTCCAGTGTGTTGTCGACGACCACCGAGGGCTTGCCGCGATACTTCCCCGGTCGACGCTTGTAACCGATCTGCGCCTTGATGCCAGCCAGCTTGATCAGGCGGGCAACACGGTTCAGGCAGACGCTTTCGCCCTGCTCGAGAAGGTCGTCATGCAGTTTGCGGTGACCGTAGGGCATTGCCAAGTTGTTGTGTCGTGAAGCCCCTGCTACAGGATTTCGAATGAAAATGCCATCATCCCTGGCGCGCCTGAAGGGCTTCCGCTTTCCCCGCGAGATCATCGCTTATGCCGTCTGGGCCTATCATCGCTTCGCTCTGAGCTCGGCCGACGTCGAGGACCTTCTGGCAGAGCGCGGCGTGATCGTCAGCCGCGAAACCGTCCGGCTGTGGGTCAACCGGTTTGGCGCGCATTTCGCCAATTGTATCCGGCGTGACAGGCCCGCGCCGTCGGACAAGTGGCATCTGGACGAGGTCGTCATTCCAATTCGTGGCACGAAGCACTGGCTCTGGCGGGCGGTTGACGCCAATGGCGACACGCTCGACATCCTCGTGCAAACCCGCAGGAATGCCAAGGCGGCAAAGCGCTTTCTGGCAAGGCTCATCGCGCGTTTCGGGCGGCCTCGCGTTGTGATCACCGACAAGCTGCGCAGCTATTTTGCGCCGCTCCGGAACCTGGCTCCCGGCGCCGACCATCGGGCGCACAAGGGCCTGAACAACCGCATCGAGGGCTCACACCGACCAACCCGAAAGCGCGAGAAGATAATGGGGCGCTTCAAATCTCAACGACAGGCGCAGAGGTTTCTCGCCGCCCATGACCAGATCAACGCTATCTTCAAACCCCGCCGCTATCGCCTCACCGCCAACTCCTATCGTCATGCAAGGGCAGATGCGTTCAGCCTCTGGGACGACTATGCCCGCGAGATGACCGCGTGACCGGCTTCACACAGACTGCAACACACCAGGTGAAAATAACTTGGCAATGCCGGGCCAGCTATCACGCGGGATTCACGCAGTGAATCCCTCACCCGATTTGCGCAACAAGGCCCGCGAGACCCTGGAAGCCGGACACGGCAGGAGCCCGAGCGCGCAACGAGATACTGCGGACGTCAAAGCATCTTGGCCGGGCGCTGTGGCGGAACTGGAGCGGCTACCACCGACGTAGCAGAGTGGAAACGAAAATGAACTGCGTAAAGCTACTCGGACAGAAGCTGATGTCCCGCGACTTCGACCGCCAGGTTGCCGAAGTTCAGATCCGTGCGGCGGTAATGAACCGCTTCACTGCCCTCGGCATCCCGGTCACAGTGGCACTAAGATAAGTGTGTCCGGAGAAAGGGGAACTGCGGTCATCATCTGATTTGTGCAACAGCGCCCTTGCGGAGCCTGAATCACGTCAAATGCCTGAAATCAATGGGTCTGGACCCTAACCTCCCTGGAATAGTCTGATGGCGGACAGGAGAAGGCCAGCTACAGTTCCATCCCGAGACGGAAAGTCGGCGCGAAATACTCCTGCACATGCGTGATCGCCGCCGTGTACATCCATGTGGTGCGCGAGATGCTCAGCAACGGGGCTTCGGGGGCGCATCCCAGATGCCTGGCAGCGGTGCCGGCCGCGACAGCCTGAAACTCCATCGTGCCGTGGGTGTAGGGCGACTCGCGCACCAGCCATTCGTTCGGGCTGACGTACTCCAGATCGGCGCCTTCGATCGCGGGCACGGTATCGAGCACGATCCAGCGATCTTCGAACATATGCGGCACGCCATCGGCCAGATGCAGGCTATGGACATGCAGCAGGCGTTCGCGCCCTGACAGATGCAGAGTTTGCGTCACCGCCTCGGGCGGTGTGATGGTCTCGCGCAGCAGCAGGCGATAGCCGTAGGTCTGCCCGCGTGCCTCGACCTCGTTGCGGATCTGCGGGATGTCGAGTGTCACCTTGCGGCGTGGTGCCTCCATGACCCGCGTGCCGGCCTTGCGGCGCCGGTCAAGAAAGCCCGAGGCCGCAAGATCCTGCAGTGCGCGGTTCACCGTGGCGCGCGCGCAGTCGAACTCGGTCGCAAGCTCGACCTCGTTCGGGATCAGGCTGCCGGGCGCATAGGCACGGGTGCGAATGCGCTGCATCATCCGGTCGCGGATCGCCTGCCACGTGATCGGAGCATCGGGGGCCTCGCCCTGCATTCTCATACCTCCCGCGCCAGTCTCCGCGCCACATCGGCATAGGGCCTGACGATCTCTTCGCGCCGCACATGAACGCCGTCGCGCACCATGTGCCGCCCCGCCGCCCAGACGTCGCGCACCGCGCGATCGTCGCGGGCAAAGATCCAGGTATCGAGGAGCGCATCCCCAGACCTTCCCTGCCCGTCAGGGCCCAGATCGTCAAGCGCAAGCAAGTCGGCCCAGAGACCGGGCGCAATTGCCCCGGTCGTACGACCGGCAGCCTGCGCGCCGCCCTCGGCCGCGCCCTGCAACAGAACCCGCCCGGTCGAGCGATCCGGTTCGGCAAGCGCCGCGCGGGTGTGGTCGCGCAGGCGCTGCGAATAATCGAGGGTGCGCAGTTCCTCGGTCAGCGAGATGCGGATATTGCTGTCCGAGCCGACGCCAAAGCGCCCGCCCGCCGCGCGCCAGCGCAGCCCGTCGAAAATACCATCGCCCAAGTTCGACTCGGTAATCGGGCACAGGCCCGCAACCGCACCGGTTGCCGCAAGCGCCTCGGTTTCGGACGGCAGCATCTGGGTCGCGTGGATCGGGCACCAGCGCTCATCGACCGGAGCATTTTCCAGCAGCCACTCGACCGGACGACGGCCCAATGCGGCCTGAACCTCATCGACCTCGGCCCGTTGTTCGGCGACATGGATATGGATCGGACGATTACCTGCAACAGCGATCGCCGCCTCGAGACCCCGCCCATCGACGGCGCGCAGGCTGTGGGGCGCAACGCCCATGCCACTGTCCGCGCCAAGGGCCGCGACATGGCGCGACGCGTCGGCGTGGAGGCGCGCATACCGTTCGATGTCATTGCCGAAGCGATCCTGCCCCGGCACGAGTGCGCGCCGGTCGAGCCCGCCGTAGGTGTAGAGCACCGGCAGCAACGTCAGTCCGATACCGGATTGAGCCGCTGCGGCCGCGATCCGGCCTGACATCTCGGCCAGATCGGCATAGGGTTGCCCGCCGGGGGCGTGATGCAGGTAATGAAACTCGACATTCGTGGCATAGCCCGCCTCGAGCATCTCCATCTGCACAAAGGCGGCAATGGCCTGCAGATCCTCGGGCGTGATCTGCGCGAGGAAGCGATACATCAGCTGCCGCCAGGTCCAGAAGCTGTCGCGCGGGTCCGCACCGCGCCGCTCCGCCAGCCCCGCCATCGCGCGCTGAAAGGCATGGCTGTGCAGGTTCGCGGGCGCCGGTAGCAGCGTTTCCACCACTTGCGCGCCAGGCGACTGGACCGCGTCAGCCACGACCGAGGCAATCCGACCATCGGCGCCGATCTCCACCTGCACCGACCGCGCCCAACCATCTTTCAACAGCGCTTGACGCGCCCAGATCATCTGCATCGTCGGACCCTCCGCCCGAATTCATTTCGTTGACAGGATTATTATGTGCAGACATATTGCCCTCAATCAACCCCGAATCGCCAGGCGGGACCGCATGACCGACATCACCCTGACCAACGCAACGCTGATCCCCTGTGACGCCGACGCGCCCCGCCGGATCGAGAGCGGCTGGCTGCGGATCGCGGGCGGCAAGATCGTGGCAATGGGGCCGGGGTCTGCCGAAGGCGAGGACATGGGCGGGCGGGTCATCACACCCGCGCCGATCGACTGTCACACCCACCTCGTCCACGGCGGCAACCGCGCGCGTGAGTTCGAGATGCGCCTTGAGGGCGCCAGCTACGAAGAGATCGCCCGGGCCGGCGGCGGCATCCTGTCCACCGTAACCGCCACCCGCGCTGCTTCGGAGCACGATCTGGTCGCCTCGGCCCTGCCTCGGCTCGATACGCTGCTGTCCGAAGGCGTGGCGACGGTCGAAGTGAAGTCGGGCTACGGGCTGACCGTGGCCGACGAGATGAAGATGCTGCGCGCCGCGCGTGCGCTGGCAAAGCTGCGTCCGGTGCGCATCGTCACCAGTTGGCTCGCCGCACATGCGCTCCCCCCTGAATACGCCGGTCGGGCCGATGCTTATATCGACGAGGTGGCGATTGCCGGGCTGCGTGCCGCCCATGCCGATGGGCTCGTGGATGCGGTCGACGGCTTTTGCGAGGGCATTGCCTTTTCACCCGCCCAGATGGCGCGCATCTTTGATGTGGCGGCCGAACTCTGCCTGCCGGTCAAGCTCCACGCCGAGCAGCTTTCGCATCTGGGGGGCTGTCAGTTGGTCGCAGCGCGCGGCGGGCTTTCCGCGGATCACGTTGAATATGCCACGGCCGAAGATGCTGCGGCGATGGCCGCCGCAGGCACGGTCGCCACGCTTCTGCCCGGTGCATTCTACACGCTTCGAGAGACGCAAATGCCGCCGATCGCCGCTTTTCGCGAGGCTGGCTGCGCGATGGCACTGGCCACCGATTGCAACCCCGGCACGGCGCCGCTCACCTCGATACTGCTCACGCTGAACATGGCCTCGACCCTCTTCCGGATGACGCCTGATGAGGGTCTGAGAGGCATCACCTGCAATGCCGCCCAGGCGCTCGGCCTCAACGACTGCGGGCGCCTCGCCCCCGGGCTGCGCGCCGATCTGGCGGTCTGGGACATCAAGGACCCGGCAGAGCTGGCCTATCGCATCGGCTTCAACCCGCTTTACGCCCGTTACTTCGAAGGACACAAATGCTGACGCTCATTCCCGGTGAGGCCACGCTCGCCCAGCTTGATACCCTCTGGCGCACGGCGGTTCCGGCCCGGCTCGACCCGCGTGCACATCCGGCGATCGCAGCCTCGGCCGGGCGTATCGCGGCGGCCGCGGCCGGTCCCGACGGGGTCTACGGGGTGAACACGGGCTTTGGCAAACTCGCCTCGGTGCGCATCGCGCCGGGCGACACCGCGACGCTGCAGCGCAACCTGATCCTGTCGCATTGCTGCGGCGTGGGCGCGCCGCTCGCCCCCGAAACGGTGCGGCTGATGATGGCGCTGAAGCTGCTCAGCCTCGGTCGCGGTGCCTCGGGCGTGCGCCCCGAGATCGTTGCGCTGATCGAAGGGATGCTGGCGAAAGGCGTCACGCCCGTGGTCCCCGAGCAGGGCTCGGTCGGCGCCTCGGGCGACCTTGCGCCGCTTGCCCATATGGCGTCGGTGATGATCGGCGCGGGTGATGCCTTCGTGGGCGGCGAGCGTCTGCCGGGCGCCGAGGCACTGGCCCGCGTGGGGCTGACGCCGGTGGTGCTGGGCGCCAAGGAGGGGCTCGCGCTGATCAACGGCACGCAGTTCTCGACCGCGCTGGCGCTGGTGGGCCTCTTCAAGGCGATGACCTGCCTGCGCAGCGCCGTGGTGACCGGCGCAATGTCAACGGACGCGATCATGGGTTCGACCGCACCGACGCGGGCCGAGATTCACACCCTGCGCGGCCATGCCGGCCAGATCGACGTGGCCGCCGCGATGCGCGCCCTGCTGGACGGCAGCGAGATCCGCGAGAGCCACCGCGAGGGCGATGCCCGCGTGCAAGACCCCTATTGCATCCGCTGCCAGCCGCAGGTGACCGGCGCCGCGCTCGACCTTCTGCGGTTCGCCGCCGGCACGCTGATTACCGAAGCCAATGCGGTGACCGATAACCCGCTGGTGCTCTCGGACGGCTCGATCGTCTCAGGCGGCAACTTCCACGCCGAACCTGTGGCCTTTGCCGCCGACCAGATCGCCCTGGCTGTCGCCGAGATCGGCGCCATCGCTCAGCGCCGCATCGCGCTGATGGTCGACCCCGCGCTGAGCTTCGGCCTGCCGCCGTTCCTGACGCCGGAGCCCGGACTGAACTCGGGGCTGATGATCGCCGAAGTCACCACCGCCGCGCTGATGAGCGAAAACAAGCACCTCGCGGCCCCCTGTTCGGTCGATAGCACGCCGACCAGCGCGAACCAGGAAGACCATGTCAGCATGGCTGCCCACGGTGCGCGCCGGCTGGGTCTGATGACGCAGAACCTTGCAATCATTCTGGGCGTCGAGGCGATCTGCGCCGGTCAGGGTATCGAGTTCCGTGCGCCGCTGGCCACATCTGCCCCTCTCTCGCGCGCTTTGGCCGTGCTGCGCGAACGCGTGGCGACGATGGGCGAAGATCGTTTCCTCGCTCCGGACCTTGCCGCAGGACAGACGCTTATCGAAGAGGGCGCCCTGATCGACGCCACCGGGCTGGAGATCCTGGCATGACGCCTGTCGAAATTCAGCGGGGCGACAGCCCGGTCATCCTCGGCCTGCCGCATACCGGCACCTATCTGCCCGACGAGATCCATGACCGGCTGAATGCGCGCGGGAAGGAACTGGCCGACACCGACTGGCACATTCACGAGCTTTACCAGGGGCTTCTGCCCGGAGCGACGACTGTGCGCGCGACCTTTCATCGCTACGTGATCGACGCCAATCGCGGCCCCGAGGACGAAAGCCTCTATCCAGGGCAGAACACCACGGGCCTCGTGCCGACGACCGATTTCGACGGTGCCACGATCTGGAACGAAGCCCCTGACGCGGATGATGTCGCGGCGCGGCTCGCTCAGTTTCATGTGCCCTACCATGCCGCGCTTGCCGCCGAGATCGCGCGGGTTAAGGCGCGTCATGGCGTTGCGATCCTCTATGACTGCCACTCGATCCGCAGCCACATTCCGTTTCTGTTTGAAGGCACCCTGCCAGATTTCAATATCGGCACCGCGGGCGGTACGAGCTGCGCCCCCGAGATCGAAGCCGCGACACTTGAGGTCTGTGCCGCGGCTCAGGGCTTCAGCCACGTGCTCAACGGCCGCTTCAAGGGTGGCTGGACGACGCGCCATTATGGCCGCCCGGAAACCGGCGTCCACGCGATCCAGATGGAACTGGCACAGGCAACGCATCTCGAGGCAGAGACCGCCCCTGGGCACTGAGCGCCGAGAAATCGGCCCGGCTGCGCGTTCACCTGGGCGAAATCCTCTCCCGGCTCGCCGCCCTCGCGCCGAGGCTCGCACGATGAAACCGCTCGCCGGGCTGCGCATCCTCGATCTGACCCGCGTGCTGGCGGGGCCCTTTGCCACCGCGATCCTCGCCGATCTGGGGGCCGAGGTGATCAAGCTCGAGCCGCCACAGGGCGACGATTACCGCCATATCGGCCCGTTCACCAAGGGCGAGTCCGCGCTGTTCACCCTGACCAACCGGGGCAAGGCCTCGGTCGTGATCGACCTCAAGGCGCCCGAAGGCCAGGCGCTGGCGCGCGATCTAGCCGCGAGCTGCGACGTCGTGGTCGAGAATTTCCGCCCCGGCGTGGCCGAGCGTCTGGGCCTCGGCGCAGAGACGCTGCGGGCTGAGAACCCGGGCCTTGTCTATTGCTCGATCTCGGGTTTCGGCCAGCACGGACCGGCCGCCGGCCTGCCGGCCTACGACCTTGTCGCGCAGGCGATGTCGGGCTGGATGGCGGCCACCGGCGAAGAGGGCGGCGCGCCGCTCAAGGTGGGCGAAGCCCTCGGTGACGTGGCCGCCGGGCTCTACGCGGTGATCGCCATCCTTGCCGCACTGATCGGGCGCGGAACGACCGGGCGCGGCGCGGCGCTAGATGTCGCCATGCTCGACTGCCTTGTCGCCATGCTGCCCACGAGCCATGCACTGCATCTTTACGCCCATGCGCCGGTAGAGCGCATCGGCAACCGCCACCCGCTTTCCACCCCCTTCGGCGCGTTCCGCACCGCCGACGGTCACGCAATCATCGCTGTGCTGGGGCAGCGCCAATTCGCGGCGCTCTGCACTGTGATCGGCGCCCCTGAGGCCGCTGATGATCCGCGCTTTGCCACTGACGAGTTGCGCACCGAGCACGAGCCCGTGCTGCGCGATCTGATCGAGATCTGGAGCACGATCCGCCCGACCGCCGAGGTCGTCGCCGCGCTTGCCGCCGCGCAGGTCCCCACCGCACCGATCCTGACTCTTGCCGAACAGCTTGCCTCGGAACACGCCGCCGCACGCGCGCTGGTGAACGACCTGCCGCATCAACTGCTGGGGCAAGCCCCCGTCGTCGGCCAGCCAATCCGTTTCGACGGTGCGGCACCGCTCGCCGCGACCGGCGCGCCCGCACTGGGTGGGCAGACGCGCGGGGTGCTCGAAGGCCTTGGATTGAGCGCAGCCCAGATCGAGGGGCTGATCGCGGCACGTATTGTGAAGGAAGAGGCCCATGAGTGAATTCGACCATCTGCTGAACGACGAGGAGCAGATGTTCCTCGACACGCTGACGCGCTTTGCGACCGAGGTGCTGGCGCCTCAGGCGGCTGCCACCGACGAGAGCGGTGCCTTCGTCCATGCACAGCTGGCGGCTTTGGCCGAGACCGGGATGATGGGGGCCAACCTGCCGGAAAGCTGGGGCGGCGCCGAGATTTCGGCCCACGCGCTCTTCGAGGCGGTGGCGACGGTCGCGGGCGGCTGCGGCTCGACCGTTTCGGCGCTGACCGCGCATTACCTCGCCACCGACAGCCTGCTGATCGGCGGCGATGATGCGCTGCGCGAGCGCTTCCTGCCCGCCGCGGCTGAGGGTCGGATGCTGGGCGCATTTGGCCTGACCGAACCCTATGCCGGCTCTGATCCCGCCGACATGCGTACCCGCGCCACTCGCGAGGGTGATAACTGGCGTATCAAGGGCCGCAAATGCTTCATCTCGAACGGTGGCGTCGCCGATTTCATCGTGGTCTATTGCGTGACCGACCCCGAGGCCGGGCACCGCGGCATCTCGGCCTTCGTCGTCGAAAAGGGCGCGCCCGGCCTCACGCCGGGCCGCGTCGAGCAGACCATGGGCCTGCGCGGTGGCCACGTCTGGGAGCTTGATCTCGATGTGGTGGTGCCCGATGCAAACCGGCTCGGCGCCGAGGGCACGGGCTTCCGCACCGCAATGAAGGTGCTCGACAATGGCCGCGCGGAAGTGGCGGCCATGGCGGTCGGCATCGCCCGCGCGGCGCTGTCAGCGGCCCGCGACTGGGCCAAGACCCGGATCATCGGCGGCGAGCCGCTCGCCAACTGCCAGGGCATTCAGTGGATGCTGGCCGACATGGCGACCGAGCTGAGCGCCGCCGAACTGCTCGGCCACGAGGCCGCGCGTCAACGCCAGGCGCATCAGCGCTTCACCACCGCCGCGTCCAAGGCCAAGCTCTTTGCGACCGAGGCCGCCGGGCGCATCGCAGATACCGCGCTGCAGATCCACGGTGGCTACGGCTACACCCGCGACTTCCCCCTCGAACGCCATGCCCGCGATCTGCGCATCATGCGCATCTACGAGGGCTCTTCCGAGATTCAACGCAACATCATCGCAGGCCGCCTGCTAGCCTGACGCGCCGAAAGGACATGCCATGAACAACCCCCGTCACAATATCCGCGACATCTTCCCCGCCACCGGAACCGAGATCACCGCCAAGAGCTGGCTGACCGAGGCCCCGCTGCGGATGCTGATGAACAACCTGCACCCCGACGTAGCCGAGAACCCGCATGAGCTGGTGGTCTATGGCGGCATTGGGCGGGCGGCCCGCACTTGGGAAGACTTCGATCTGATCTGCGAGAGCCTGCGCAAGCTCGAGGCCGACGAGACGCTGCTGGTGCAGTCGGGCAAGCCGGTCGGCGTATTCCGCACCCACACGGATGCCCCGCGCGTGCTGATCGCCAACTCGAACCTCGTGCCGCACTGGGCGACCTGGGACCATTTCAACGAACTCGATAAGAAGGGTCTGGCGATGTACGGCCAGATGACCGCGGGCTCGTGGATCTACATCGGCACCCAGGGCATCGTGCAGGGCACCTACGAGACCTTTGCCGAGGCCGGGCGTCAGCACTACGACGGCAACCTCAAGGGCAAATGGATCCTGACCGCTGGCCTCGGCGGCATGGGTGGCGCGCAGCCGCTCGCCGCGGTGATGGCCGGCGCTTGCTGTCTGGCCGTCGAGTGCGACGAGACCCGCGCCGATTTCCGCATCCGCACCCGCTATTGCGATGAAAAGGCCCACAGCCTCGACGAGGCGCTCGCCCTGATCGACCGCTGGACCAAGGCGGGGGAGGCGAAATCGGTCGCGCTGATCGGCAATGCCGCCGAGATCTTCCCCGAGATCGTGCGCCGCATGAAGGCTGGCGAGGCAATGCCGAACGGCCGCCCCGACATCGTCACCGACCAGACCTCGGCGCATGACCCGATCCACGGCTACCTGCCGCTTGGCTGGACCGTGGCGGAATGGCGCGCGCGTCAGGAAACCGAACCCAAGGCCATCGAAAAGGCCGCCCGCGCCAGCATGAAGGCGCATGTCGCCGCGATGGTCGATTTCTGGAATGCCGGCGTGCCGACGCTCGACTATGGCAACAACATCCGGCAGGTCGCGCTCGAGGAAGGGCTCGAGACGCCTTTGCCTTCCCCGGCTTCGTGCCTGCCTATATCCGCCCGCTGTTCTGCCGCGGCGTCGGGCCGTTCCGCTGGGCCGCGCTCTCGGGTGACCCGGAAGACATCTACAAGACCGACGCCAAGATGAAGGAGCTGTTCCCCGAGAACGCGCACCTGCACCGCTGGCTCGACATGGCGCGCGAGCGCATCGCCTTCCAGGGCCTGCCTGCGCGGATCATGTGGATCGGCCTTGGCGACCGTCACCGCGCCGGTCTCGCGATCAACGAGATGGTGCGCAACGGCGAGCTAAAGGCCCCGGTCGTGATCGGCCGCGATCACCTCGACAGTGGGTCGGTCGCCTCGCCCAACCGCGAGACCGAGGCGATGAAAGACGGCTCGGACGCCGTGTCGGACTGGCCGCTGCTCAATGCGCTGCTCAACACCGCCTCGGGCGCGACCTGGGTGTCGCTGCACCACGGCGGCGGAGTCGGCATGGGCTTCAGCCAGCATTCCGGCATGGTGATCTGCTGTGACGGCAGCGAGGACGCCGATCGCCGCATCGAACGCGTTCTGTGGAACGACCCGGCAACCGGCGTGATGCGCCACGCCGACTCGGGCTACGAGATCGCGCGGGACTGCGCGCGTGAACACGGGCTGAACCTTCCGGGTATCCTCAAGTGAGGCTGATCCGCCGCAGCGATCTTACCGCGCAGCCGTGGAAGAACGGCGGCGGTCGGACGTGGGAAATCGCAGCCTACCCTGACGGGGCGGGCTTCGACACGATGCTGTGGCGGCTGAGCATGGCAGAGGTGGCGGCGGACGGCCCCTTTTCGGCCTTTGCAGGCATCGACCGCACGCTCACCGTTCTGTCGGGCAAGATGGAGCTCGATTTCGCCTCGGGAGGCTTAGTCGCGCTCGATGCGGCCGCGCCGCCGCTCGCCTTTCCCGGCGAGGCGGCGGTTCACGCGCGGGTTGCCGAGGGGCCGGTGATCGACCTTAATGTCATGACCCAGCGCGGAGCTTTCGGTCATTGCGTGACTGCCCTGCAAACAGGCGAAGCTGCGCCGAAAGGGACTACGCTGCTGATCGCGCGGGGGGAATCCACGCTCGATAGCGGTCTGGCTCTTGCACCGGGCACGGTTTTGCGCGCCGATCCGCAGGAAGACCTTGCGGG